>WFZW01000001.1 GCA_015489365.1 Deltaproteobacteria bacterium
GACTCCAACGTCCGAGGCGCGCACAAGACAGGCGTCAAAATTCCCCTCTTCCAACGCTGCCTCACATTCCTGGAGATGAAATCTGGCATATTTCAGATGGGTGTGAACCCTTATCATGACCTGATCGATTCCTGGCAGATGGATACAATATCGGTTACCGATCATTCCCCCATCATATTCTTGTATAACTTCTTGGTTAGTATCTCGTCAGCCAACTCGCACAATTCGAACAAGGCCTCTATAAAATCCAACATTTCAGCCTGGCCATCGTTTGTCCGGTAGTCGAAGTCCTCTTCCCAACGCCCGCTGGAAAGGTAGTCCTTGAATTCCTGTATATCCTTTGTCCTGAGCACGTCTTATTTATCTTTCCCAACAAATTGATAAAGTATTTCCCCATCCCTGACCCAGCCGAGTTCCTTCCGCACGACCTCTTCCTGATACTGCCTGTCATGTTCCAACCGGGCAAGATTGTTCCTGAGTTTTGTATTCAGTTTTACCAGTTCCACATTTTTTTGATATAATTCTTGACGACGCACCTTCAGCCTGTGAAGCTTCCATATGCCATATGGCCCGGCAACATCCCACAGCATCATGCCGAATATAATGCACACGACTATCCAAAATTTCAATCTAGATCCAGATTGGCGGGAGGAAGCGCCATATCGCACAGTCCTCTTAGCACCGCGTCCCTGCAAAGATACCTCCCCTTAGTGTAATATGCCAGGCATCGAGCTGTATAATCCCAAACCTTTGCGTCCATGTGCGTCCATGGCCAACCCAAAAATACATTTTCGAATAAAATACGATAAACCGGCCAAGGGATTCCAGTCAAGCACTTATCCCCCCTGTCTAGATCTATCCGGCTACCTGTGATATTGTCTGTCAGCCTTCATCCCCTAGATAGGCCGCTATGACCTCAGGATTGCGTTGCACCTCCTCGGGGCTGCCTTGGGCAAGCAACCTTCCATAATTCAGTACTAGCACACCATGTGATATGCCCATGACCAATCCCATATTGTGTTCTACAAGGAGGACGGTGGTACCTCTTTTACATATCCGTTCGATCAACCGGCCCATCATTAGGGTTTCCGTATCATTTAGACCGGCAGCCGGTTCATCCATAAGTAAAAGTCCAGGGGCAGCGGCCAGGGCCCTGGCAATCTCAAGTTTTTTAAGCAATCCATATGCCAATGAATCGGCGTCACGTCCAGCAAGATCGGCCATGTCACAAAACTCCAGGGCCTCCATGGCCATTTCCCTTACCCGCCTCTCTTCCCTTAAAACAGAAGGTAGCCTCAGCGCCCCTGCGATCAGCCCCGATCTTGAGCGCATGTGGCAACCGACCATTACGTTTTCAAGAACCGTCATGTTCATGAAGACCTGAAGATTCTGAAAGGTACGTGTTACACCCAGAGAGGCGATCTCATGGGGTTTAAGTCCCCTGATATCCTTCCCCTTTATTCTTATAGCTCCTCCGCTGGGACGATAGAGTCCGGTAAGAAGGTTGAACAATGTGGTCTTACCCGCCCCGTTGGGACCAATCACAGAGAATATAATGCCCTCTTGGACCTTAAAAGTAAGATCGCTGATAGCGGCTACCCCACCAAAGGATTTATCTAGGTGTTCAACCTCGACACAGACCATATTATTTTGTCCTCTGGAACCTCGATGCAAACATACAATGAAGCCTCCGGCTCAGGGTCACAAAAAGCCCCTGGGGAAGGAATATCATCATGGCCATGAGGATAGCACCATAGATAACAACCTCGAAGTCCTCGAAAACCAAAAGAATTTCAGGCAGGATACTCAATATGATGGCCCCGAACACCGCACCAAAGGTAGACGCCAGGCCACCCAAGACCACCATCGTCACGAGCTCTATGGAAAAGAAAAAACTGAATGACTCGGGACTCACAAAGGATTGCTGGTGGGCAAAAAGGCTACCGGCAATGGCGGCCATGACCGCAGAGAGGACGAACACGTGAGATTTGACCCTGGCCGTATCTATTCCCATGGTCTGGGCCGCTGCCTCACTGCCATGTACCGCGGCAAGGGCCCTGCCCTCACGTGAATCCGCCACATTGAGAGACAACCAGATACTAAAGAGCATGGCAGAGGCCATGACCACATACCACTTCAGGTCACTGTCGATCGGTATGCCAAATAGGCTCAGGACCGGAATGCCAGACATACCGTCTGGTCCACCGGTCAAATTGTCCATTTGTACAAAAAAGATGTGTATGATGATCCCAAAACCAAGGGTGGCCATTGCAAGGTAATGGCCCTTGAGCCTGAGTATGGGCCTTGAAAGAACAAGGGAAAAGATACCCACCAATACAGCGCCAATGAACATGGCAACCCATGGATCAAGCCCATACCTGGTAGTGAGGATTGCAGAGGCATAGGCACCCAGTCCAAAAAAGGCTGCATGACCAAGGGATATTTGGCCCGCATACCCCATCAAAAGATTGAGGCTAACCGCAAGGATTACGTTGGTGCATATAGTTACACCTACAACGGTTACATAGTAGCTATCCGGGAAAAGCACGGGCAATATCCCTGTAAACAGGGCGAACAGATAAAACCCGGCCAGACGCATAGACTATACCCGATCCGCCTCCTGCGTTCCAAGGATACCACTGGGCCTGAAGAACAATACGAGCAGAATGATCACGAAGGCAATCGCATCCTTGTATCCAGAGGATATGAAACCTGCTCCCAGGGTTTCGAGCACCCCTAGTAAAAGTCCGCCGGCCACCGCACCCATGGAGCTTCCCATCCCCCCCAGGATAGCAGCACAAAAACCCTTCAGCCCCAACATCACACCGGCATCATAGGATGTGTAAGTGATGGGAGCTATGAGTATGCCAGCGACCGCTCCCAGGGCGGCAGAGAGCCCATAGGCTATAAGAAGCATCTTCCTTACATTTATCCCCACGAGGTAAGCGGCCTTCTTGTTGAAGGAACAGGCCAGAATCGCCTTGCCTGTGAGGGTGTGGTCAAAGAAGAACTTAACCGCTATCACTGACAGCAGTGTGCCTCCGATCACCCAAAGATTCTGGGGGAGAATGGTGGCTGGTCCTATGGATATGGGCCTATCACCGCTAAAGGGAGGCAGGCCATAGATATCCTTTCCCCATATAAGCAGGGCTGCCCCCCTCAAGAATATAGATGCCCCTATGGTGATGATGATCGTCGTAACCACCGATGCATCCTTGGCAGGTTCTATGGCAAATTTTTCAAGGGCAAACCCGATCAGAATAGTGATCATGACGCCACAAAGTATGGCCAGGGGATAGGGTACCTCCTTTCCCACGAGGAAGACAGTACTCATTGCCCCGATCATAACGAACTCACCCTGGGCGAAGTTTACCACGTCCGAGGCATTATATATGATGGCAAATCCCAGTCCTACCAGGGCATAGATAGACCCTACGGTTATTCCACTGATCAAGAACTGAAGTAATTGGTCTAACATCCTTGAGACAACTTAAAACCATGCACCTATTCAGACGCGGCAACAGTCATTTCCGAGGCAGGCGCAACAAAACATTAAAATGCGCCCCTGGAGATATTTTGCCCTTTGTTCACCCATATCGTATATCCATGGCTAAACAAAAAATGCATTTTCGGATAGGGCTATGCGCAAACATGAAAGACTGTTGCGCATAACCCTGCAACGTTTCAGGCTTGACGTAACACTAGTCAACCAGGGTCCAGGTGCCGTTTCTTATCTCCAGCATCTTAAAGGCATCCAATCCCAGGCCAAGGTGGTCCTTGGGACTCATGTTGAAAATGCCACCTGTACCTATGAAACCGTGGGTCTTCTCAATTTCGTCCCTAATCTTGGCCCGATCGGTAGAATGTGCACGCTTAACCGCACCAAGGGTTATGAAAAGGGCATCATAGGCGTGCCCACCGAATGTCGAGACCGGACCGTATTTGGCCTCATATTTGGTTTTGTAATCTATAAGAACCCTTTTCTGGGGATCAGAATCGGGCAACAGGTCTGCTACCAGGAGGGCAGCGGCTGGAAGCCTTACGCCCTCCGCAGCCTTTCCGGCAAGCTCTATGAATTTCTTGGAGGCCACTCCATGGGACTGATAGAGGGGAAGCTTGATTCCCAACTGGCGTACATTCCTTGTAACTATTGCAGGGGCCTTACCAAATCCGAAATTGAGTATTGCCTGGGCATCAGTGGCCCTGATCTTGGTAAGCTGTGTAGTCATGTCCGTGTCTGAATTGCCATATTGCTCATCTGCAACGATTGTGATGCCATACTTGGGGGCAAGGGCCAGGCATTGGGCCCGACCTGATTTATCAAAGCCTCCATTACCGGTTATAAGGGCCACCTTGCTTATCCCGCGCTTCTTCATGTCCTCATATATCTTTGCAGCGGCCATGCGATCTGTATGGGGGGTCTTAAAGACCCATTTCTTTACAGGCTCTATGATTTTGACTGATCCGGCCAAGGAGATGAGCGGTACGTGGGCGTTTTGCACGATATCTATCACAGCAAGGGTATTCCCAGAGGTGGTGCCCCCTATGATGACATCTACCCTATCCTTTTTTATTAGGCGGTTTACATATTTTTTTGCCTCTTGGGCCTTTCCCTTGGTATCGTAGTGGATAAATTCTATCTTTTTACCATCGATTCCACCCTTGGAGTTGATATCATCGATATACATCTGAAGTGTCTTTAGCTCAGGGTCTCCAAGAAACGACGCAGGCCCGGTAACCGATAGAAATGAACCAATCTTCAGGGTATCTGCCCCGAAGGTCGGCACACTGACAAACATTACAAAGATCAAAATCAGGCCTGTCAAACCATACAAGCTACATCTTTTCATAACTCCTTGCCTCCTAAAGTTTTATTGCGGCATCCTAAGGAGATTACCAGCTACTGTCAAGGATCGCCCATTTATGGCATAGAAAATGCGTTATACGACCAAGCCAAAACAAAAGGCCTGGAAACTTATCCAGGCCTATGGAATAATCCTAATTCGGTACATGCGGAAATAATCTGCCCATGGAGCCTGGCAGACATAAGAACGGATGAAAAAAGATAATAATGCTCAATATAAGGAATTTACACACAAAATATGGCCCCATCTCTGTTATCAGAAATGTCTCGCTACACGTGGATGAAGGCGAGATTGTATGCCTCATAGGAGCAAATGGGGCAGGTAAGACGACCCTGCTTCTTACGATATCAGGCCTGATCACGCCTTCAAGTGGAAGGATCGTGTTCGATGGCAATGAAATTGGTGGAATGAGTCCGGAAAGAATCGTAAGGCTCGGCATAAGCCAGGCCCCTGAAGGAAGGCAGATCTTTGCCCCTCTTAGCGTGCTTGAAAACCTCAGGCTTGGTGCCTTTCAAAGGCATGGCAAGGACAGGGAAGAAAATATCGCCAGGGATCTCGATGAGGTCTTCGGCCTTTTCCCCAGGTTATATGAAAAGCAGGAACAAATGGCGGGAACACTGAGCGGTGGCGAGCAACAGATGCTTGCCATTGGCAGGGCAATCATGGCAAACCCCAGGCTGCTTCTTCTAGATGAGCCATCCCTCGGCCTTGCACCAAGGCTTGTGGATACCATTATGGATACCATAAGGGCACTAAACGACCGGGGTATAACCATATTGCTCGTGGAACAAAATGCAAAAAAGGCACTTGAGATATCCCACAGGAGCTACGTACTCGAAACCGGAAGGATAATCCTCCAAGGAAAGGCATCGGACCTGCGCGAAGACGCTGAGGTCAAGAGGGCATATCTTGGAAAGGATTACAAGGAAATCTCCGAAAGGCATTGATCAAAGAGGAGTAGGAAAAGGCAACGGAAACATGTCCATGGAAAACAACAGGGTTGAATACTTGTCTGAGGATGCCTGGAGACAATGGCACATAGAACTGCTTCAAAGCACAGTAAACCGGGTATATGAACGGGTGCCCTTCTACAAAAGGGCACTGGACAAGGCCGGAATAAGACCGGAAGAGATCGAATCCATGGAAGATCTCAAGGCACTTCCGTTCACCTCCAGGATGGAACTGGCCTCCAATTATCCCTATGGCTTTTTCGCGGTACCATTAAGGGACATCGTTAGGATCCACAGCCTCGGCACATCGGCATCGGCCAATCCGATAGTCCTTGGCTATACCCTCCAGGACCTCAGCAATCGCAAATCCTTGACCCGAAGGTTCCTGGCAACCTGCGGCGTAACACCTGAAGATATCGTCCAAATATGTCTCGACCCAGGCATGGCGATACCTGGCCAGGATTTCAAGGAAGGGGCCGAGACGCTGGGTGCATTGGTAATTCCCCCAGATCCTTTGTCTACCAGGACCAGGCTCCAGATCATGATGGATTTCAAGACAAGTGTCCTGATAACCACCCCTTCCTATGCCCAGCACCTGATGGGGCGCCTGTTCCAAAACGGCCTGTCCCTGGCAAGTCTTTCACTGAAAAGGCTCATCCTGGTGGGTGAAACCCTAAAGGAGGAAACCCGGAGGGAAATCGAGCAAAAATTAGAATTGGAGACCAGGGCCGGATACGGAATATCAGAGATCACCGGGCCGGGCCTGGCCTATGAATGCCAATGCAGGTGCGGCCTTCACCTTTCCCTTGATCATGTAATACCGGAGGTAATAGATCCTTACTCCGGGCAACAACTCGGACCTGGCCATTGGGGCGAGCTGGTCCTTACTACCGTTACAAACAGATCAAACCCGTTGATCAGGTTCAGGACAGGGGATATCACTAAATTGGACATGGAGCCATGCGTATGCGGCCGCACCACATGGAGAATGGCGCCGGTCAAGGGACGTACAGACGGGCTTCTGGCAATCCGGGGCGTCCTGATCGACCCTGCAGGCACAGGCGATCTTATCGCCAGGTGGGCAGGCGGCAAGAGGCTCCCCTTCCTGATGGTACTGTCTGACAAGGATCATCTTACGAGATTGGAGCTTTGGATAGCCATTGATGAAGAGATATTCTCAGGGAGCCTTCCGCAGCTCCATAACTGGATAAGGGAGATGGAAAGCGCATTCAAGGAGGCAACGGGCATTTCTTGCCGTATCAAGCCAGTGGAAATCAGGACCATCGTACCTTATCTCAAGGATACCCCGCCAATCCTCCGATACAATACGAACACAGGGGAACTTAGTCCCTTGGCACCTCCATCATCCGCTCTACCGCCCTCAAGGCCTTGACCCTTATGTCATCAGGTACCTTTACGACCGGCCTTTCTGTCTCGAGGGCACGAAGCAGTTCTGCCAGAGTGGTCTTCTTCATGTCCTGGCAGATCATTTCAGGGGATGCCGGATAGAATTCCTTTTCGGGGTTGGCCTTTTTGAGTGGATAGAGGAGTCCCACCTCTGTTGCCACTATGAACCTCTTTTCCGAAGAATTCTTGGCATAATCGAGCATACCACCGGTGCTACGAACCACGTCGGCCATATCCAGGACCTCTGGGGGACACTCAGGATGTGCCATCAATATCGCCTCTGGATGTTCCTGCCGGGCCTTTTCGACGGCCCTGACGGTAAGATTATTATGCACAGGGCAGTAACCCGGCCAGAAATGGATCTTTTGATCGGTATGCCTCTGGACCCACATAGCTAGATTCCTATCGGGCGTCATCAACACCTCTGGGCTCTTTGTCCACTTGGCAACCTGGACCGCATTGGCCGAGGTGCAGCATATATCGCTTTCCGCCTTGACCTCTGCCGAAGAATTTACGTAGGTAACGACCGGCACCCCTGGCAGGTTTTTCTTTTCTTCCCTGAGTTCCTCAGCGGTCAGCATATCCGCCATGGGACATCCGGCATCCTCCACTGCCAGGATAACCTTTTTGTCAGGACACAGGATACTTGCAGCCTCTGCCATGAAATGGACACCACAAAAGATTATTAGGTCCGCATCGGTCTTTGAGACCTTCACACTCAGGGCAAGGGAGTCTCCTGTCATATCCGCAACGTCCTGGACTTCAGGGACCTGATAGTTGTGTGCGAGGATAATAGCGTTCTTCTCCTTGGCAAGTCTGCGGATCTTTTCTGTCATCTCTGGATTTCCACTGGACATAATCTTTCTAATCCCCCTTGTAAATTTCTGTGTTTTCAGGTGGTTTAAAATCGAAAAGACGGTCTGACAGGTCCTGGTTCAACCGTATGTTGCTAAAAACCAGATGGGTCCTACCACCCAACTGATCCTCTATGAATATCTCCTTGATCAGATGACTGTCAGGGTCTAATAACAGCCGCATGGACTTTACCTGTGGCACCGGTTTCCTGGGAATCAACAACAAGCTCCACTCCCGGTCACTTCCAGACGGGCCATCCATCTCCACACGGAAATAGCGTTCAAGATCACCTTTACCCAAGAAGAAGGCGCGACTGATTTCAGACGACAGGAACCGTTTCCTTGACAGCACCATAACCTGGTGCGCATCCTTTTCGTATACATATACCTTTTTCCCACTGGTAACAATGAGTTGGGGAGAAGGTTTTTCGTACTCCCACCGCATCAAACAAGGTCTCTTGAAATAGACCACACCCTGGGCCACCACCGGTTCCTTGGCCCCTGCTGTCCAGGTCTTCTGAACAAAATGTGCAGTAACGTCATTTGTGTCTTCGTAACGCTCCTGGAGCATCTTGACGACTGCGGATGGATCATAACCAAAACAGATGGTCCCCCATGCCAAAATACCAAGGGCAAAAACCAAGCTTGATAATCTATACTTTTTTACCATATATTCATTTTCTCATGTTTTTAGCTAGGAATCAACCATTACACAATAGAAGGCCTTTGAAAAAAACACCTATTTCGTTCAAGAACAAGGCCTACAGACATTTTTTTATTCGAAAACGCATTTTTTGATTAACCATGGACATACATGGACAAGAGGCAAGGCGTTTCCATGGTTGCCATCCAGTAAGGAGCACTTACGATGTATGATGAGAAATGGAATATGGAGGATTCAAGGTAGCCAAGGTGGGCTCATGATTCTCATGTGGCGGTCCCAAGGGGAATCGAACCCCTGTTTCCGGCGTGAGAGGCCGGCGTCCTAGACCGCTAGACGATGGGACCACGATCAATCGAGATCGATAACATAAAGATGCCTTGGCAGGCTGTCAAGTTAAAAATTCCCCATGCCAAGGCCCCTAAGGATCACCCTCATGGCATCGTGACGCCCTGTTCGACATCAATCTAAAAGATCTACCCCCGCTTACATATCTTTTCATGC
>WFZW01000002.1 GCA_015489365.1 Deltaproteobacteria bacterium
TTTCATCCTTACTTCTGCCTTCCTTTTGAATGCCACCTCATGGGCTACGCAGGTAAGTGTCTCTGCCAATGAAATCAAGGCAGGATCTCCCGTTACTATCAAAGGTACCATTGAACCTGGGCAGGATCTTTTCCTGATAATCTGTAACGAGAAACTCTTCAAGCCCTCCGATTCTCCCGGTGCCAAGGAGAAGAAAAAGCTTGTCAAGCTATTTGGCGATACGGCCATTCCCCCTATTTACTATGTAATTACCACGGCTCCTGAAAAACTAGCCTCTCCCAAGGAGGCTGCCAAGGGACAAACCAAGGGGCCCTTTGCCTTTCCTCCCTTCAAGTACACGGTCAGGGTAAATAAGATCAAATCATGGGACCAGATCCCTGACGACGTCAAGAAAATGTTGGGCCCAATAACCACTAAAAGACAATGGGATTTTTTGATCTATACCCATGAAAAGAAATTCGGCATAAATACCATTACCAAGGAACGCCCCATTGGCGGGGGAAATTCCCGGATGATCATTACCGATTACGGAAAACAGGCCGAGGCATGGAACAAGGGAGTGTCCCTTACCTTGGACAAAAAAACAGGGACATTCTCCGTAACCATGACGCCCTACAAGAACCTTGCCCCTGATACCAGGATGGCGGTCTATGTAAATGGTAACAAGATGGCCGGGTTCAAGGTCGTAAAATCCGGCTATTATTTCAAGACGGGCTGCACCTATATGAACCCTTTGATCGTCTTCATAGGGGCCTTCATCATAGGCGTGCTCTTTGTAATCATGGGAGCAGCCGGTGGGCTCTTTACAGCAGCATATCAGATCACCGTTATCGGAACAAAGGGTCCAATCGGGGTCAATGCAGCGAACACGATCAAGCCCACGAACCTGTTCCTGACGCTTTGCTCCCCTATCACCGGCCTTTATACCTATGCAAAGGAGAAACGCTTTGCCTGGCCTCTTGCTATATTCTTTGCCCTTGGCATACTCTTTGGTGCCTTTTACATCGGCCCGGAATATTCGGCCAAATATCTTCCTATGAAGGCCTACAAGTTTTACCTGGGTATAGTGTGTCTGCTAATAGGAATAAAACTTTTCTATGAAAGCCTGCCTAGCTCGATAGAAAAGAAGAAGGCGATGAAGGCCATTATCCAGAAATTTAATCAGGCCGTAAGGGAGGCAAAAAAGACCGGCAAGGCCGCCGAACTGGGCAAGGTGGAATTCGATAAGTTCAACTTCATTAAGTTCAATATGAGGTTCTGGGGGGAAACCTTCGTGGCCAGGCCCCTCATGATGCTCATAGGCGGAATCCTCATGGGGGCAATAGCCGCATCCTTCGGAGTAGGTGGTGGTTTCATGTTCATGCCCTTCATGACATCGGTTGCTGGCTATCCAATGTATTTGGCAGTCCCAATAGCCTTGTCAGGGACCTTTGCCACCTCCGTGGGTGGAATCGCAAAATATATCCTCATGGGCTACTCCCCGGATTGGGTAATGGCTGCGTGCATAGCCGCCGGAGCGATAGGTGGTGGCATGGTCGGGCCCAAGATCCAGAAAAAACTCCCAGAGATATTCCTAAAGAGGATGTTGGCCCTCGCCTTGATCATCGTCTTTATGAAATATACAAAGATACTGCCGTTCATGCGCTAAAAGAAAAAAGAAACAATAATCTCTAGCAGATTCCAATCAAGGCCTTTGCAGGGTGCACCCATCTATACGGGCATCCTGCAAAGGCCTATAACCAAGGCATTTTCCCTAACATTGGAACAGAGACCTCCAGGTTGAAAGAATAATGGAAACAATATTTCTGGTGCTTAATTTCATATCTGAACACATTATCACCCCGTTATTCCTCCATCTTTCCAACTGGCTCGTAATACTTCTGATCAGGCCGATGGATTTTTTACACATTGCCATGCCACTTCAGGTATTCCTCCTGGGAATATTAACGGCATTGTTGTCCTGGAGGCTCAGGACAATATTAAAGATCCCTGAAAGGACGGAGGCATTCAGGCGACTTTTCCAGAGGAAAAAACAGGAGCAGGGAATGCTGGCTAAAGGAATAGATAATAAATATGCAAGAGATGCCCTCCTGAGGGTAAGTGATGAGGAGATCGATGAGGAGTATAATGCCTTCATGGCGGATTACTTTTCCAGGTATGCAACGGCCTACCTCCTTCCTGCGGTCGTGGCCATGGCTTGGATCCAGAACGCCTTTCCCAAAACGCTGCTATTTGAAAAAACCGGATCTCCATTACTTATCGATCTGGGGAACAAGATACCTGGTATACAGGGGCTATCTGTCGCAGCGGTCTTTCTTGCTGCGTATCTGCTGTCATTGATCTGTCTTTTCAGTTATCAGGGATTCAAGAAAAGGAGACGTGGTCGCCAAATCCTTAAGGAGGGCACATAATCACACTTACTATCCTCCTCCAATCCCTAGGATGTTTCCACCCCACCTTATGAAAAAGGCCACCAACCAGGCAAGAAGCATAAGGTATCCCACACAAAACGCTGTCCAGCCCGCCGAACCTGTCTCCCGCCATACCGTTACGACCGTAACCAGGCAAGGTACGTATATCAAGACAAAGGCCATGAATCCATACGCAGTAACCGGGGTAAGCCCGCTTTTCTTGAGTGCGTTCTTCAGGCCATAGCTTCCCGATTCATTATCCCCAACCTGGTACAACACCCCCATGGTGCTGACAACTACCTCCTTGGCAACAAAACCGGTAATCAGGCATACACCCAGGCGCCAATCAAACCCAAGGGGCCTTAGGACCGGTTCTATAGCATGGCCAATCCTACCTATATAGCTCCTTGCAAGCCTTTTCTCCTCCAATGTCCTCTTAAGATCATTGAGCTGTGCCTCAAGGGTCGAAATCGTCGCATTACTGCCCAAGGCATCTGATCTGGCCCGACTTTCTTGTATCTGGCCTTCCAACCGCGTTATTTGCGTTTGATAATCCCCTTGGTAGGTAATATTTCGGGGATAATTTCCCAGAAACCAGATAATCACCGAGAAGGCCAACACCACGCCACCCATCTTCTGCAGATACACCTTTGCCTTGTCCCACATGTGTATGAGCACGCTACGCAGGGTCGGCAAGCGGTAAGGTGGCAACTCCAGCACGAAGGGGGCGGTCTCACCCTTGAATATGGTCTTGCTGAATAATTGACCCATAAAGATTGCAAGGGCAATACCTAGAAAATATAGGCTAAAGATGATATTCCCTTCCCTTCCAGGGAAAAAGGCACCTGCTATCAAAACATAAACCGGAAGCCGTGCTGAACAACTCATAAGTGGATTGATCAGGATCGTTAGCAACCTGTCTCTTCTGGTCTCAAGCGTCCTGGCAGCCATGATAGCCGGCACATTGCATCCAAACCCCATCAACAACGGTATAAAGGACTTGCCATGGAGCCCCAGGGTGTGCATGATCCTGTCCATTATGAAGGCAGCCCTGGCCATGTATCCTGTATCCTCAAAAAGGCTTATGCCCAGAAACAACAGGAGTATATTGGGCAAAAATACTATGACCCCTCCAACCCCTCCAATAATGCCATCAACAAGTAGGCTTCTTAACGTCCCTTCGGGCACTACCCGCTGGACCAATTCGGAAAGGAAATTCACACCAAGGCCTATCCATTCCACCGGGTATGCCCCCAAAGAAAAGGTTCCCTGGAATAACAGGTACATGAGCAGTATGAATATAGGGAAACCCAGAAGACGATTCGTCATGACCTGGTCGATGCGATCACTCATCGTCTTCTTGGCCGCAGCAGACAGTTTCACAGTCTCCTTGAGGGCACCAGAGATAAAGCCGTACCTTGCCTCCGCTATGATGGTCTCTGGATCTTCCTCGAAAATCCTCCTGAGATGTGCCCGGCTCTCCTCCACCTGCCCTATTATCTCATCCCCGACCTTGAGCCCTGATACCTTCCTGGTCACCATTGGATCCCTTTCCAAGAGCTTAACGGCTATCCATCTTGGATAATAACGTTTTTCAAAATCAGGATCCTTACCCAGTCTTACAAGGATCTTTGCTATCTCTTCCTCTATCTCCTGGCCATAATTGATATGTATATGCCTGGATACCGAATCGGTTCCAGAGGCCACCCCTATTGCCGTATCGAGGAGATCTTCAAGCCCCTCCCCCTTTGTCCCGACCGTTTGTACAATCGGCACACCTAACAACCTTGAAAGCTGGTCATAATCTATAAATATTCCCCTGGATCTTGCCACATCCACCATATTCATAGTGAATATCAAGGGGATATTGAGTTCTATCAATTGAACTGCGAGATAGAGATTTCTCTCAAGGTTGGAGGCATCCAGGATGTCTACCACCACATCGGGATGTTCTTCCAATATGAAATCCCTGGCTACGATCTCCTCCACAGAATAGGCGGTAAGGGAATAGATAC
This sequence comes from Deltaproteobacteria bacterium, assembly GCA_015489365.1. GTDB lineage: Bacteria > Desulfobacterota > Dissulfuribacteria > Dissulfuribacterales > QOAL01 > S143-34. Next base: position 4,427 of record WFZW01000002.1, read on the forward strand.
CAGGAAGATCTACAACCCTTATCTTCCTTCCCTTGTGTGTAAGGTAGCCTTCCTTTTTCTCAACGGTGACACCAGACCAGTTACCAACCTTTTGCCTGGCACCTGTGAGAAAATTGAATATTGTGGTCTTGCCGGCATTTGGATTTCCTGCCAAGGCAACGGTCAAATCACTAGACATCTTATCACCTTTCAAGATTACTTCTGGAGACTCCATAAGAGACATCTCCCCGCAAAACGGGCCTGAAAAATCCGTCCGTCTCATTCTAATTGAGAATCATTAACAAAACAAGCCTAAAAAAACCAAGGAATCCTTGGATATATTCCGACTAGAAATCTAGGACTGGGCCACAGAACGCCCATGGAGCCGGAAGGCCGTGGCCTTGAAGAATGCAATTATTTGGGAGGATTCATCCTTGACCTCTACTACGAACAGTGCAGTTGACTTACCTGTATGCACCTGTTCGGCGGTGGCGGTCAAGATAGTGCCTTCGCTTGCGGGACGCAGATAGTTAACACTGACCTCCAGGGCCAGGGCCATGACACCAAGGCTATTCACTGCCAGGGCAAATGTCACATCGGCCAGTGAAAATATGGCGCCCCCATGACAAATACCCGCAGCATTAAGATGACCTGGACCCACCTTCATGGAGACCCTGGCCGTGCCGGGTAAAACCTCTTGAATCTGCATATCGAAGAGCCTGATCAACCTGTCGTGTGCCTCGATATGGTTTCTGACCTCTTGTGCTGTATCCATAAAAACTCTTTCTATCGATCGCAAGGTTAAAGTCCTAAAAATCTAAGCCCTAGGCCTTCAAGCAACCTGCACCTTTAGCATCGCATCCCTTGAATATGAAAACAAGGCCCTCAACAGGGGGTATTTAGCAGTGTCTTGTGGCTTTAAATGGCCTCCTTTTGGCCTGGGTTACAGCCTCCATGGGAAAACCTGCGCCACTTCCACATGAAACGTCCCTGGAAATTCCTTGGAACCAATATCCCTATGGATTGTGCTGCCTTACCAAGGGCCGGGTACAGGACCGATTCCCGTAGCAGCTTGCTATCAGATGGCAAAAAAACGGTCAATAGAAAGATCAATACAGCGGCAAGTATCAGGCCCTTGATCAGGCCCACCACTCCTCCTAGCAATCGATCAACCCATCCGAGCCTAAGGACCTGGAAAAAGCCCTGGACCAGAATGCCAGCCACCATGAGAACTAGATATACCAAGAAAAAGAGCAAAATAAAGGCTACAATGCCTTGCCATGGTGCTGTCTTGATCCACGGGGATAATCTATGGGCAACAATGCCATAATAATTGCCTGCAAACCAGAAGCCTAGAATCACACCAAGGAGGGCGGAAACCGCCCTGCTGAAACCAACCCAGACCCCCCTGACAATTATGACGATCATGGATAACAATATGACCACGTCCAACCAATTGAAATGGAGAAAACCTGTTATTACATCCATAATAGACTTTCCTTATCCCAAACTTTCATGTGCAGCCAGTACCTTTTGGCGCCACACCCCTTAGACATGAAAAATACAGCCCTTATCCAGGATGTATTTTCACGGTATATTATGCCCGATCAAAGCCCTAATACGTGTCGGGCATTTCGGGATGCATCATTCAATCTCTCCTCGAGCTCCCGCCTTGCTTTCTCTATCATCATCCCCTTGCTGTCAGGCTCTATGAACATAGGCTCTCCATAGATCATACTTACCCTTGATCCTGGATAGGGTAATACCATTTTATCCCAGCTATTGAAATATATGGCATATCTAGCGGCAAAACCGGTGGGGATAATGGGGATGCCGGTCAGTCTAGCCAGGACCACCGCACCCTTCTGGGCCTTCATCGCCGGCCCCCTGGACCCATCTGCCACTATGCCAACATTGGCTCTCCTTTTCTTGACTATCTCAGACAACTTTTTTATTGCCTGAAGACCTCCTTTATGCCTTGACCCCCTGACCGGGATCTGCCCCCATGCAGCAACGGCTTTGGCGACCCAATCGCCATCAGAACTTGGGCTTATCATAATGGCACCAGGATATTTTCTGAAATGGAAAAGTGTATAAATCAGGCCTGAATGCCATAGCGCGATTATTGCCGGCCTTCCTTTCTCACGGAGGGAACGGAAATATTCATCTCCCCTTACCACGAGTCGACAGGAGGCCAACCACAATTCTAATGGTTTAAGAGCAAGGACGTAACCAAGACCGGCTTTCACTGTTGCTGATTTATAGTTTTCCTCTTTCATAAGATCTCGCACTTTTGTGAGCCATGAGGTAACATGGTGATTACACATGATCAAGTATCTGATCTACTTGCAGGCGACTGTATTTAAGATCTTAACGAAACGGGAACCGACAAGGCACCATATTCCTGTAAAAGTCCGCCACCTGAGCCCTTAGAAGACATCTGGTATTTGGGCGGTTAACCCTTGGATGCAAGCCAGGTAGTGTGCAGGTATACTTCATACTCAACATCTCCATACCTGCAGCCTTTTTCTTGTGCAGCAGGCACCACCGAACATGAGACACAGCCCTAGGATATGAAACAAATGGACAAGGATCTCAGCTTTGAAGAGGCACTAAAGAAACTGGAACAAATAGTCTCAAGACTTGAAGATGAGGATATACCCCTTGAAAAGGCACTAAAGACCTTTGAAGAGGGAATAAGGCTGTCAAGATATTGCAACAAGCGCCTGGACGAGGCAGAAAAAAGGATCCAGATACTTACCCAGGATGGCGACTTGACACCTTCGGAGTGGACGGACTGAGGAAAAGAACCTTGAACCCGAAAGAGTTTGACCTCAAAGGCTACCTTTCAACTAAAAGGACCTTGATTGACCGGGCATTGGAGCGTTGGCTGCCATATGCTGTAGGCCATGCGGCCCCTGTCAAGGAGGCAATGAGATATAGCGTAGGGGCCGGTGGGAAAAGGGTAAGGCCCATATTGATACTGGCAGGGGGACAAGTTGTGGGGGCAAGCGATCACCTTCTGCTCCCTGCGGCATGTGCCATGGAATGCCTTCACACGTATTCACTCATACACGATGACCTTCCGGCCATGGACAACGACGATCTTCGCAGGGGGAAACCCACCTGCCACAAGATATTTGGGGAGGCCCTGGCCATCCTGGCGGGTGATGCACTCCTGACATTTGCCTTCGAGCTCATGACAAACCCTGAACTCACGTCTGAAATACAACCAGAGCGGATCAACAGGGCAGTCTTCGTCTTGGCAAGGGCCGCTGGAGAAAGCGGAATGGTAGGGGGACAGGCGGCCGACATCCTCAATGAAGGCAAGACGGTAGAAGCACAGGTATTGCACTATATCCATTACCACAAAACCGCCGCTCTCCTTGGTGCCTCTGTGGAAATTGGGGCAATTCTAGGTGGGGGATGTGAAGAGGATATCATCAGATTGAGAAGATATGGGCAGGCCCTTGGCCTTGCCTTCCAGATAAAGGATGACATACTGGATATAGAGGGGGATCAGAATGTCATCGGGAAACCCACGGGCTCTGATGCAAGACAAAAAAAGGTGACATATCCATCGCTGTTCGGCATCGAGACCGCAAAGGCCAAGGCATTGGAACTCTTGAATGAGGCGATATCCCTTCTTGAACCCTTTAATCACAAGGCAGAACCGCTAAGGGCCATTGCCCGGTATGTAATAGACAGAAATAGATAGGTGAGCAGACAACCATGGGATGCATATTAGATACGGTCAATTCACCCAAGGACATAAAGGATCTTAAGCTTGAAAAACTGAACCAATTGGCAGGAGAGATCCGCAAAAAAATTGTTGAAACCGTGGCCAAAACCGGTGGACATCTTGCACCCAGTCTTGGTGTTGTGGAGCTAACCATCGCCCTCCACCGTGTCTTTGATGCCCCTAGGGACAAGATTATCTGGGACGTGGGTCACCAGGCCTATGCCCACAAGCTGCTTACGGGAAGGGCCAGCCGGTTTCATACCCTGAGGCAACAAGATGGGATAAGCGGCTTTCCAAAACGCAGTGAAAGCCCCTATGACGTACTGGATACCGGCCATAGCAGCACATCCATCTCTGCGGCCCTTGGCATGGCGATGGCCATGGACATGAAAGGTGATAAAGGCAAGGTTATTGCCGTCATAGGAGACGGCTCCATGACAGCAGGCCTTGCCTTCGAGGCACTAAATAACGCCGGCCACCTGCGCAGGGATTTAATCGTTATTCTAAACGACAACGAGATGTCCATTTCACCGAATGTGGGTGCTCTATCCTCCTTCCTGAGCCGCAAGCTTACAGGCCGCCTGGCAACCAGGCTAAAGAAGGAGATGGAATCCTTCCTCAAGCGTTCCGATCTTGGTGAGAATATCTGGGCAGTATTAAAGAAGAGTGAAGATTCCCTTAAAAGCCTCCTGACCCCTGGTATGCTCTTTGAGGCCCTACAATTCGAATACGTAGGTCCTATTCCTGGCCACCACCTTGATACCTTGATAGAGACACTCAAAAACGTAAAAAACATACCAGGGCCCGTGTTGGTTCATGTGTTGACTAAAAAGGGCAAGGGTTATGGACCAGCGGAAAGGCACCCAGATCTCTTTCACGGATTGGGTCCATTCGATATAGCCACTGGTAAGCCCGTGGCATCTTCCTCCCCAAAGCCACCAACCTTTACCCAGATATTCAGCCAAACCCTTATTCGCCTCGCCAAAGACGACCCCAGAATCGTCGCCATAACGGCGGCAATGCCTGCAGGGACCGGCCTGGATGCATTCCAGAAGACCCTGCCGGATCGTTTTTTCGATGTCGGGATTGCTGAACAGCATGCGGTAACCTATGCTGCTGGTCTTGCCCTTGAAGGCCTAAGACCGGTTGTGGCCATCTACTCTACCTTTCTTCAAAGGGCCTATGATCAGATAATCCACGATGTCTGCCTGCAAAACCTGCCCGTTGTTTTTGCTGTAGATCGCGGCGGCCTGGTCGGGGATGATGGCCCAACACACCATGGGGCCTTTGATCTCTCATTCTTAAGGATAATCCCTAACATGCTCCTGATGTCTCCAAAGGATGAAAACGAACTTCAACACATGCTCTTCACAGCGCTCAATCACAATGGGCCTGTGGCCATTCGTTATCCTAGGGGATATGGTATGGGTGCAAGTCTTGACTGGCAGCTAAAGAATCTGCCTATTGGAAAGGGAAACCTAGAAAGGGAGGGAAAGGATATAGCAATCATCGCCATCGGTCCCCATGTCTACACGGCCATGGACGCTGCCCAAGAACTGGAGCTTTCGGGCATAAAGGCCATGGTCATAAACGCACGATTTGCCAAGCCTATCGACCGGGATCTCGTTGTGAAGGCGGCCAAGGATACCGGCAGGATAATAACAGTGGAGGAAAATGCCCTTATTGGCGGTTTCGGTACTGGATGTGTAGAATGTATCATGG
>WFZW01000003.1 GCA_015489365.1 Deltaproteobacteria bacterium
ATACTGAATATGATGAATCGGGCAACCCCATAAGATCCATGGGGATCGTCTGGGATGTTACTGAACGGCATGAGCTTGAGGAACAACTCCGACAATCCCAAAAAATGGAGGCAGTGGGCCGACTGACCGGTGGCATTGCCCACGACTTCAACAATCTTCTTACTACCATCCTCGGCTATTCGGAAATTGCCCTTATCAGCCTTACAGATGATGATCCCATAAAGGGAAATGTCAAGGCGGTCTTCGAGGCAGCAGAAAAGGCCTCGATCCTTGTAAAACAGCTTCTGGCCTTCAGCCGCAAGGAGGTTATAGATACCAGGATCGTCAATCTTAGGACCATCATATCCAATATCTCCTCCCTGCTGGAACGGCTGATGGGAGAAGACATAATCATAGAATTCAACATAGACACCGAGATAAACAATATCCAGGCAGATGTTGGACAGATGGAACAGGTTCTGCTCAATCTTTGTATAAACGCACGGGACGCCATGCCAAATGGTGGCAGGCTCATAATCGACATAGAACAGATAGAACTCGAGTGTGATTACTACTCAGGGGGCAGAATGCTTTCCTCTGGCAAATACGTCATGCTCAGTGTGACAGACAATGGCTCTGGGATACCGCCTGAAAACTTAGACAAGATATTTGAGCCATTCTTTACTACTAAGCAACAAGGACATGGAACCGGCCTTGGGCTATCTACTGTATATGGGATAGTAAGACGACAAAGGGGACAGATATTCGTCTATAGCCAACTTGGTGTTGGAACCACATTCAAGATATATCTACCTGTGGCAGAAGAAGACGTACCAGATGACCAGATTGGGGTCCCGGTCACTGGCACCTTGCCAAGGGGCTCGGAAACCATCCTTGTAGTGGATGATGAACCTGGTATCAGAAATCTTGTTCGTGATACCCTTGTCCCCTTGGGCTACAAGGTATTTACCGCCAGCGGAGGAAAAGAGGCCTTTGAGATCGTACTCAAAAGCGATAAGTTGGATCTTATCCTGACAGATGTCATAATGCCTGGGATGAACGGCATGGAGTTGGTAAACGCCCTTTCTGGTTCTGCAATGGAGATCAAGGTCCTTTTCATGTCGGGCTATACCGACAACGTAATAGCCAGGCACGGAATTCTTGAAAAGGGCATAAACTTTATCGACAAGCCCTTAGTGCCCAGCTTGCTTGCCGTTAAGATCAGACAGATTCTCGACAGGGATTGATTACCCTTTGACAAGCCCTGCAATAACAAATGGAAATAACCACACCCGGGGCATCGTTCGGTAAATTATCCCAAACTTTCATGCGGCACTAAGGTATGGACTGCATGAAAGTCTGGGTTTATAGATGGGGTTTCTTATGTATACGTTTGAAAAACCTGGTTATAAAAATACGGATAGGATCTTGGAGATATTAAAAGGGGCCTGCGAGGATTACGGCATAAGGGAAATCGTACTTGCCTCTACCTATGGCACCACAGGCCTTGCAGCGGCAAGGGTGTTACAGGACCTTCCTGACACAAAGCTTATCGTCGTAACCCACAACTTCGGTTTCAAAGAGGCCGGCAGCCTGGAGATGTCCCCTGAGACCAGATCTGAGATAGAGGCACTGGGTGCGAAGGTTTATACTGGCACCATGCCCTTTCGTAACATTGGAACCGCAATCAGGCAGACAATGGGCTATTCCCAACAGGATCTGGTGGCGAACACGCTAAGAATGCTGGGACAAGGCCTTAAGGTCTGTGTTGAAATAGCACTCATGGCCTCTGATGCTGGCCTGATAGGGACAAATGATATACTTACCGTTGCAGGTACTGCCAGGGGGGCAGATACCCTTGCCCTTATAAAACCAGCGCCGTCGAACAGGCTTTTTGATCTCAAGATCCGAAATATCCTTGCAAAGCCTGTGGATTGGTAATCCTTTCTATTGGTCCCCCTGAAAACAACGTCAAGATAGAGGACAAAACCGTGCCCAAGACAAAGGAAGGTATAAAGGTCGTATGCCAAAACCGTAAGGCTAGGCATGAATACCTCATAGAAGACACCTATGAGGCGGGCATGGCCCTGCTGGGCCCTGAGGTAAAATCACTCAGGGAGGGCCGGGCAAACCTAACCGATGGTTATGTGGATATTAGGAATGGAGAGGCATGGCTACATAATGTTCACATCTCTCCCTATCCCTATGCAGTTAACGCCGGCCATATAGACCCCACCAGGACACGGAAGCTATTGCTCAAGAAAAGAGAACTTAAAAGGCTTCAGGGTAAGACCCAAGAAAGGGGTTATACCCTGATACCCCTCCGCATATACTTTAAGAATGGCAAGGCCAAGGCAGAGATAGCCCTGGCCAAGGGAAAGAAGCTCTACGATAAGCGTGAAACCATGCGCCGCAGGACCATGGAACGTGAACTTCAAAAAAGGTACAAGATAAGGTAGTCAAATCCTTAGTAGATGTCCCATGCATTGACAAACCACCTGTACCTGCTTATCTTTCATTTGTAACTACTTCCTTCCATAAATTTCCTCAACAAATGGGGGCGAACCGGATTCGACGGGGGTATGGAAGCCCAAGTTGCGTGTCGGGGACCTGCAACCTCGTAAAAAGGCAGGAAAAAACACAAACGCCGACTCTGAATACGAGTACGCACTGGCCGCTTAATCGGCCACGTCTGACCTGGACCGCCTGCTATCCGGGATCAGGCGTCATTCAAGCAGGATCGCTTTCCAGGGGTGCTTGCCTCCTGGAAGGTTAAATATCTGCAAGCTAGTCTGATCATCCCCTGTCCAGATGGGGCTGGTTAGACGAAACCTAATATCTGGACTACACACGTAGAGGCTTGGGTGGAATGCTTCCGGACGCGGGTTCGATTCCCGCCGCCTCCACCATTTGAAAAAAGACAACCCGTCTCTCCGGGGTCATTCTCCGGGACGACGGGTTTTCTATTTCCCCTTGTTTTCAAAGGGCTTGCGCCAGTTTCACATCGTTCCAGACCCGTTCTCCACCCGCCTGATTCTCCCTCTTTTCCCGCCTTTCATTCTCTGTTTGCCCCCAGATTCTCTGTTTTCTCCGGACGAAGTCCGAAGCTCGTCCGGTTGGGCAATCCCTTTTATATCAATGGATTGAGCCAGCCAGCCGTTTTCGCAAGTTTGGAAACACGGCTTGTGGTGCGAAAAAGCACCCGAATTTTCGAACCAAAAGTCCCTCGCAGGATTTGAGAAGTGGAATTAACCCGGATTTCCGGGCGGGGAGTCTCAATAATCTTCGGCACTCTCGGGCAGGATACGGAACCGGCAGCGATAGCATTTTTCGCCCTTGACCCATTCGATGGGGTCCTCGTCAAGGCGGAAAAATTCCCGCAAACGCATGGACTGAACC
>WFZW01000004.1 GCA_015489365.1 Deltaproteobacteria bacterium
CTAGTTTATGGTTCTTATATATATACTATATACAGTATGTGGAGATGCACTGTTAGGGATACAGAGGGTACATCCCTCTTTCTTACTTGAGGAGATACGCCTCCATTTCTTTTCCGTGGATTAGGCCTGTGCCAATCCTGTTGGTACGTAAATGGTGGAGTAACGGTAGCAACCGGTTCCTGTCTCTGGAATATAGGATAAGAATAAATGGCGGTTCATATTTCGAAAGCCTGTCCACGGAGCCGGTGAATCGAAAATCCTTTGCCTTTCGGTCGCTGTAAAGGATGTATTTGATAGCATCTCCGTCCTCATGTATACGGAAAAAAACTATGGGGAGGTCACCTGGTATAGCCCGTTCTACCCTGAGTACGAAATTCTTCCCGGATTCCCTGGCAGAGAGTGCAGGTTCCAGGAAAAGGCTCGCACCTGAGAGTATTGTCGCACTCAAGAGACACGAGTATGCAAAGAGTCTCTGCCTCCCTCCAGAGGGTAGACAACCGGCCAGGAATCTCAGGAAACGGTGTTGTCCCGGTAGGTTTTTAAAGATTAGCGATAAGGGTCTCCACGAAAAGGCGGCATACAGGATCACCGAAATGGCACTCCAGGTCAGCAGCCATTTCAGTGGGACCCGGCATGGGTATGGACCAAATCCAAAGAAGATCCAAAAACCCGATACAGTTAAAACGAATAGCACGGTGAGCCCGATTGCTCCATGGGTACTGTACCTGGTATGCTGGGTTATAGAATCAGAGATAAGGCTACCCATTAACAGGGCAAGCGCTGGGAAAAGTGGTAATAGGTAACGTCCATGTTGGGTGCTTGCCAGCGAGAATATGGCAAATACTGCAAGAAACCAGATCAAGGCGAGCCGTGTTACAGGGCGTAGTGCCATGTCTTTCATGTATGAGAAGGTGTCCCTATTCCTTAAATGCTGGTACAGTATGCCCACGACCCATGGCCACCATATTCCCCCTACCTTGAGTAGGTAAAACGGATAGTAGAAAGGGGAGGAATCCCTTTGTCCAAGAACCCTTCGGGTGACCTGGCTCTGCATGACTTCTCTTAGAAACGGCATTCCTCCTTCGTTGTAAACGAGTAACGCCTCTATCGTAAGACAACCCAGACAGAAGACAAGGAAAAGTACACAAAATCGAAACAGGCTTCCCCAATGTCTACCGCTTAGCAGATAAAGGCCCCATATGGTACCCGGCAATACCAATCCTATTGCCCCCTTGGTAAAGAATGCAAGAAAGGAAGCGCTAAGAGCGCCAAGGGTTTGCAGGCTAAGGAGTTGCCCATGGTTCCTTTGGTGATTGATAAAAAATAAAAGGACGGCCAGACCTACTTCCATTGCAAGCAACATGTCAATGGTGGCCCTACTGCCCTTGAGCCAGAATTCTGGAAAGGTCATGAGGATAAAGGCGGATATGATACCTGTTTGTCTGGAGATGCGACTTCCCAACAGAAAGGTAATGATGACCATACCAGAGGCGGAAAGTGCACTTGGAAGGACGGCGCTTAAGGTAGTTACTCTATGGGTGGGCAGGGAAAAGAAATACTCCAACCAGAAATAGAGCGGCAGGTAGTCTGGATAAGGACGCCCTAGCACCGTAGGTATGACCTTTAGGCCATCCATAAGCATTTCCTTTGCCATGAGGGCATTTCTTGCCTCGAGACCGTAAAGATCCCTGAAACCAAGGGCAAAGGTCAATGCAACAAGGGTCAAGACACCCAGTGCACTACCCATTATTGGACTAGAGATTCGTGGGCAGGGGGCATTCGAATCATTCATCAAGGGTTGATTCCCTCTCCTGGATTACTTCTATCTGGTGCCCATCCAAACCCTCATACAGCCTGCACCCCAGGGGATATGGGCTGCAGCGCGGATAATACGGGCTGCATGAAGGTTTGGGGATGAAGACCCAGCCATGTCAATATCGCATGTGTTGTTTAGATACCTGCTCTCCGCTTACCATTATCGAATTCCAGCCCCTGATGTTGTCCATGGCCAGATCGTTGTCAGTAACCCTCTTGGGGGCAAGCGCTGGCACGTAGACCATGTACATATCGTTAGGTAGATTTGTACCTGTTATACCCCCCGGAATTCCCTTGCTAGATCCCTTGGGGGATAGGGCGTATGGTTCATCTAACGGAATTATGAATATCCTTGGTGTACCATCCTTGGCCATCTCTGCCATTTCGTTCGCCCAGGTATCATCTGTACGTTGGCACGATGTATCATCCTTGGCCAGGTATTCGATGTTCTTTCCACTATAGAACGCCAAACCATCCAGGTTGAGGTCACAATCCGCCAGTATAAGGGTGGATTTGGTAAGGTGAGAGGCTACCTTTTCGTACAATGTACGGGCGTTCTGCGGCATTGTGACAGTGGCCGATGCCCCTTTTAGCACTATCAAAAAGACCATCCAAAGGAATATAGGGCAAGGTGCTATAAGGGGTGTGTATCCATGTGTTGGCTTACAAAGTCCCTTTATTCTCCCAGGAAGGTATTCCAGACCCATGACAGTTACAAGTGCCATGGGTGCGAAAAGCGGCAGTATGTAGAGGGGTAACCTGGACCTTGCCAGGCAGAAAATTATCAGTGGAATGGCCCACCACAGGGCAATAAGTTGAAGGCCGGACTTGTTTCTCAATGCCTCTATGATCGTTGCATGGATCCGCCTTATGGCCGCTACGGCATGATTTCTCCGTGTGTCGATATTCCTTCTATTACCATTGTGGCCAGGGGGAATATTTTTTATCATGGCAGGCCATAGCAAGGACCATGGCAGGGGACCCAATAGGAGTATGGGTAGGTAGAGATAGAAGGGGGCATACCATGCGCTGTTCCTATGTAGACTGTTCGAGAAGAGCCTGCCGATGATTTGTTCATTTACAAACACGGAAAAGGCGCCTGGATGGGACAATGCAAGTACTATGTACCACCCCATGCCAAGTAACGTAAATAATAGCATGCCCGTGTATGTTAGCGGTGATTTTACGAATTTCCTTCTATTTAAAAGCCAGAATATTACAGGGGCAGAGGCCACCGGCAATATAGCCACTCCCTTGGTAAGGAAGCCCAATGCCCAGAATATGTACATTAAGACAAACCACCGAGTCGCTTGGCTAGGGGTATTGGACTTGTAGCCGGCCAGAAAGGCCCATATGGCTGCAACCTCCCATAGTACCAGTAGTGTATCCGTGGTGACGATTGATGAGGCCGCAAAGGGGAAAATCATGCTCATATAGACCACACCGGCCATTAATCCCTGGTCCTTGTCACACAGGAGTCGTCCAATGAGGGCTACCAATAGGACCGTAAGGGCAAATGCCAAGGCATTGGGGGAACGCACCCCCCATTCATTTTTGCCAAATATCTTCATCCCCGCTGCGATTGCCCAATAGGTCATAGGGGGTTTGGTGAGATGAGGTCTGAAATCCCTTTGGGGTACCAGGAAATTTCTGGTCTCTAGCATCTCCCTGGCACATTCAGCATATCTGGTTTCATCCCTATCATAGAGCCCTCTGCTTCCCTGGAAGATGGACCCGGCGGCCAAGGCCACAAGGAAAAGAAGTAGAGGTATGGTCCATCGCCGCCGTGAAATGCCAAGGCAGGGATTAGTTGAAGGGGAAGTCGTATGCATCGTATTCATTGGATCCTTATGCGCCTGGCACAATTCAAACCTTGTGCAGCCCATATTCTTCCGCGTTTCACTCCTGGTGCATGAAGATATATCCCGTATCAGTGGGTATTTTTACGTCAAGGGGTGTAGGCTATATAAAGAATCAAAGCTCAGCAGGGCTCCCAAGTAGTGCAGATGCCTCTTTACTGCTTTCGACATATGAGGCGATGGTATTCTTAAGGGCCTTCTTGAGTCCGGTCCTAGGCTCCCAATCCAGGATCTTCTTGGCCAGCCCTATATCAGGTACCCTGTATCCAATGTCCTCGTAGTCCGGTCCATAATATTCGCTTGCAGGGACATCTTTGAGCCTGACCTTTTCGGCCATGGGCGCGATCTCATCAAACTCCTTTGCCAGTTCCAGCATGATCTCTGCCAATTCTCTTATAGAATGGTCGTTATTAGGGTTGCCTATATTGAAGATACGCCCGTCACAACGGTTGTCCTTGTTCTCCAGTATCTTGAGCAGGCAGTCCAGGCCATCCTCTACAAAGGTAAAACAACGTCTCTGCCTGCCACCATCAACTAGGTTGATGGTTTCACCACGAAGTATATGGCCAAGAAACTGGGTGACCACCCGTGAGCTCCCCTCCTTTGGTGCAGATAGGCTATCGAGTCCAGCACCTATCCAGTTGAATGGACGTATGATGGTAAACTGTAGGTTTCTTTGACGGCCCATGGCCCATATGACCCGGTCCATCATCTGCTTTGCGCAGGCATATATCCACCGCTGTTTATGAATGGGACCATAGATCAACTTGCTGGTCTCCTCGTTGAACTCCTTGTCTTGGCACATGCCGTAGACCTCGCTGGTGGATGGGAATATGACCCGGGTTCCATAGGTTGCACACTGCCGAACTATGCGAAGGTTTTGTTCGAAATCTAGTTCAAAGACCTTGAGCGGGTCCTTCACGTATGTGGCTGGAGTGGCTATCGCTACCAACGGAAGACAGACGTCACACTTTTTTACGTGGTACTCTATCCATTCCTTGTTGATCGAGATATCTCCTTCTATGAAGTTTATTCTGGGGTGGTCTATCACCCTGGTAAGCCTGTCATAGGCAAGATCCATCCCATAGATTTCCCAATCGGTTGACCCTATGATCCTGTGGGCCAGGTGACTGCCTATGAATCCATTTACACCCAATACTAAGATCTTCATTTGATTATTTTATATCCCTCAATTTGTATATAAGATGTGATGATGCTTAACATGGATGGAGGTATCGAATTCATCCAAGGATTTCTCCCTCTTTCAATATCCGATGTGGCGGGATTCCATCGACTGGCGGACAGGACTCCCACGAAACCTTTAGAAGCCGCAGGACTCCCTTGCCTGTCTGTACAAGGCGGTCACTTCCCCTGGAGATTACGGTGCCAGGGGCCTTATCGCTGTCTCCTTCAGACTCCACTGGTTCGGCCTCCCATATCATCAAGCGTCTTCCCCTCAAGAAACTATAGGCCCCCGGATAGGGCCATGTCACCGCACGAATCAGGTTGTATATGGTATTTGCCCCTACGGACCAGTCTATCCTTCCGTCCTCGGGGCGCCTGCCTCCAAAATATGTGGCCTTTGAATGATCCTGGGGGATTCGCGGTGCAGTGCCATCCAACAACCTGGGTATATATTGTTCGAGTACCTGTGCAGTTGCATATTCCAGTTTTTTGAAAAGGCTAAGTGCGGTATCCCTTTCATCTATATCCACTGCGTATTGGGCTACTATGTCCCCTGCATCGGCCTGCTTTACCATATGGTGCAAGGTCACACCGCCCCTGGTTTCACCATTGAGGATTTGCCAGTTCACCGGGCATCGCCCCCTGTATTTAGGCAGCAAAGAGCCATGCAGGTTGACTGCTGCAATACGGGCGCTAGAAAGGATGTCTTCCTTGATCATCTGACGAAAGTAACAGGATAATAACAGGTCGGCTCTAAGATCCCTGATCATGTCGGGCCAAGGTCCTGAATTTATGTCCTCGGGATAATAGACAGGGATGCCTATTTCCTTTGCAAGCTCTCCCAAGGAATTAAACCACCTATTTTCCTCTGGATCGTCCAGGTGGGTAAAGACCGCAGGGACGGTTATGCCGAGTTTGGTCAATATCCTAAGGGCAATACAGCCCATGTTGTGGTATCCGCATAAGATTACCGACACGTGTCCTCCTGGTTAGAATAGAAAAGAATAAGTAAAAAATATTTTACATACAAAATAAACCTTACACGACCCTGGGCCAAGGGCCTGAATGGAAAAGATTTGATAGGCAGCATAATGAGGGTGCCAGGATATTTTCTTGAGTAAGAAGAATCTTTTGAACCCAAACCTTAATGCGGCCCGGACCCACCAGGCTACACTAAAGCTTAGGTTGAACGGCAGCTGGAAGGATATGCTAAGCCCTGGGGCTTATCGTCAAGCTTTCATCCTTTCACGAAGACTCAAAAGAACCTAGTACAATTCCTTTACCCTCCTATGAATGGACGATTAAAAAAATGTAATGTTTCCTGTACAATCCCTGGTGAGCATGCGATCATAAGGGCGTAGTATGCTATCTTTTTGCAGCCTTTATGTTTCTTGACTGAATTGGCCCAGTAAAATTATATTACTTCAAAAATTGATTTGGTTTCACCGTGGGAATATACCCCTGGTACGGGGTGCATTCATCATGTATAGGTTTTGATATATTCCCTGACTAGTGGTGGGATTCAATTTGGTGGTCCAATGGGATAAACAGGCAAATATGCCCTCCGCGGTATCTTCCTACATGCCCTGTTGGATATATCGTCGTCCTTTTCATCTATATATAGTCTTTGACCATGAAGATGTATCCTGGTCCCCTAAAAAGATTCCTCACATGGTTTTTAATACTGTATGAAGTATGCAGCTATTTTTAATAGCACTATATAGAGTGGTTTTTTTTAATACAATAATATTTGGGTGAAGCATCGATGAATACTGATACCTTTCATGCCCTGGTCCTCAACTTCCATCAGCCGGCGGGCAACCTGGAATACATGCTCGATCATATGCCATGGGATGCCCATCAGGTACTCTATGCCCTTGATCGTGTACCAAGATCACTTTGGAGGTATGAAGGTCTGGGCAAGGTCCATCTTTCCTTGTCAGGCACCCTTCTTGAGACCCTTGCCAACCCGGAATTTCAGAGAAGGGTTTACGGGATCGTAGATTGCGGCTCGTTGTTGTGGTACCTGCAAAACAGGAGGATTATTGAAATCCTTGGCAGTGCATACTATCATCCGGTACTTCCATTGATACCCGAGGATGATCGTCCGGAACATCTTTCCCGGTGGCAGGGCATAGCCGCCCACCTGTTTTGGCGGAACGACTTCCATGGCTTTTGGCCCCCTGAGATGGGTTTTTCCATGGAGCTCATCCCGCTCATAAAGAGCCATGGATATCGCTATGTACTGGTTGACAGCCCCTATGTCAGGCCCCTTACCCCGATGAGTTGGGAAGAATTGCGCTACAGGCCGCATATTGCAAGGTATGGCGGGGAAGAGATGGTAGTTGTGGTAAGGGACAGAGAGCTTTCCGATGCCCAGGAAAGCGGGATGGGATTTCCCTGGTTTGAGAAGGAGGTTAGGCAACGTACAAAGGGATGTGATTTTCCACCACTAGTGGTCACATGTACCGATGGCGATAATGGGGGATGGTTCAGGAATACCTCATCACAGGCAAATTTCTGGGGGGTGTTTTATAGGGAATTTATGGAAAGATGTGCCAGTGGGCAGACACATCTGAGGCCGCTTTTCATCCATGAATATCTCGATAGATATGGGGCCCATGGTGAGGTCTTTGTTGATAAAGGTGCGTGGAACACAGGTTGGCACCATGGTAGGGATTTTATACAGTGGCTGGGTTCCCAGGCCCAGCAGGATGCCATGAAAAGGGTCTATGAGACGAGTAAGGCCCTGCATACGTTGATCGAAGAGGCTACTGGTAAAGCAGGAAATGGTCCTGGAGTCCAGGGTGGTCTTGAAAATGCCATGTGGCATCTCTTGAGGTCGGAGACCAGTTGCAACTTTTACTGGGGCGAGACATGGGTGCCTAAGTGTCATGCGGATCTTGACCAGACATGGCACTTTATGAACGAGGTGAGGATGCATCTTGGCTGAACGAGGGTTGGAGCAGAACACTTGAGGTGACATAATGTACATTGTAATGATAAGCTCGGAATGTGCTCCGGTGGCAAAGGTCGGAGGCCTGGCGGATGTGGTGTCAGGGTTGAGTAGGGAGCTGGAGATCAGGGGAAATGCAGTTGAGATCATCCTGCCAAAATATGACTGCATGCGATATGATCAAATTTGGGGGCTTCAGGTCACATATCAGGACCTATGGGTCCCATGGTTCAATGGGGCAATCCACTGTTCAGTATGGTTTGGATTTGTCCATGGGCGTAAGTGCTTCTTTATAGATCCCCATTCGGGTGACAATTTTTTCAACCGTGGAGCCTACTACGGTTTTACGGATGAGGCCTTGCGGATGGCCTTTTTTACAAAGGCTGCCCTCGAATTCATGTTGAAGACCAATAAGCGTCCGGATGTGATACATAGCCACGACTGGCAGACCGCCCTTACCCCGGTATTGTTGTTCGAGATATATAAGTATCATGGCATGGCCAATCAAAGGGTGTGTCATACCATTCATAATTTCAAGCATCAGGGTGTAGCCGGTGAAAACATACTATGGGCCACTGGTCTTGGGCGTCCTGACTATTACTACGCCAAGGATCGCTTGGGGGATGATTTCAATCACCAGGCCATCAACTTTACCAAGGGCGGTATCGTATATTCCAACTTCGTTACCACGGTTTCCCCACACCATGCCTGGGAGGTCTTAAATACCGATATGGGATACGGGCTTGGTCATACCCTCTACCTGCATCGCAATAAATTTGGGGGGGTTTTGAATGGGTTGGATTATGATACCTGGAACCCCGAAATAGACCGGTATATACCGCATCATTACAATGTCAATGACCTTGAAGGTAAGTACCGGGACAAGGAAGCATTAAGGCATCGGCTTCTTTTGCGGCAGGAATACAAGCCACTTATAGCATATGTTGGGCGGCTGGATTACCAGAAGGGGGTCCATCTCATCAGGCATGCGCTTTTCTATTCCATATGGAACGGTGCACAGTTCGTGCTTCTTGGTTCCAGCCCTGAGGGAGGAATCAATGATTATTTCTGGCATCTTAAGCATTACCTTAACGATAATCCCGATTGTCACCTAGAGATCGGTTTCGATGAAGAATTGGCCCATCTGATATATGCTGGAGCCGATATGATCGTTGCCCCCAGCATGTTTGAGCCTTGTGGCCTGATACAAATGATCGCAATGAGGTATGGCACGGTCCCTATTGTCAGGGCAGTAGGTGGTTTTGTCGATACGGTATTTGATAAGGATTATTCTGACAGGCCTGAAGAGGAGCGTAATGGTTTCGTGTTCAACAATCCAGACTATCAGGGTATAGAATCCGCCATGTCAAGGGCCATTGGCCTGTGGAATCTTTACCCCTTGGAGTTCAAAAAGCTCGTCTTAAATGGCATGCGACATGATTTTTCGTGGAATCGGCCTGGACAAGATTACTTGAATATATACGAATATATCAGGGCCTGAAGGTTGACCAGGAAATATTTTTTGATGTCACTACAGCGAGCCCGTAGTGTCCTGTCCATTTCCATTGGGTCCACTATAATGGACCTCGGTCATCGCCAGGCCTTTCAGGTTTTTTGAATATTGTTTGGCGCAAGTAACAAGGAAACTGTCTAATTTCTATACCGCACTAACCATACTTTACCGTGACAATACATACCTGGTAAGGGCGGTATCTTCATATCCTGGGATGTAGCGCAGATAATACGGGCTGCATGATAGTTTACCTATGGGCTGTATCTTCAATGTATTGGGGGTGCGGCACCAAGGTACGGGCTGCATGAAAGTTTGGATTGAACGATACGGATTGAAGGGATCATAAGAAATGATTGAGTTGCCAGAATACATAAACGGTTTGCCCAATGTGTCAGGTTTTGAAAACGAGGTTAAACAAGCCCTAGAGGAGGCTAGCAAGACGCCTGTGTTTCTCAAGGAGAGCCCTGTAAAATTCGACGGGATTAAGAGTGCCTTTGCCATAGCCCTTCATATGCATCAACCGCTCATCCCTGCCGGGGGAGACGATCTCCACACCGCAGAGATCATAAGCAATCTCCAGTACATGATGGAGCACCAGGATATAGGAGACAACCACAATGCCCCTGTATTTTTGTGGTGTTATAAACGCATGGGGGAATTCATCCCGGATCTATGTGCAGAAGGAACAGAGCCTAGGGTTATGTTGGACTATTCGGGCACACTACTACATGGACTACGTCATATGGGGGCTAATGACGTAATAGACAGCCTCAAAACCATCACCTGTAATCAGGACTATCGCCGGTGCATAGAATGGCTTGGATCTGCATGGGGACATCCAGTGGCCCCATCCACCCCGGTTCAGGATTATAGGCTCCATGTAATGGCATGGCAGCAGCACTTTGCCGGTATATTTGGACTTGAGGCACTGAAGCGAGTGCGAGGGTTTTCGCCTGCAGAGATGGCCCTTCCCAATCATCCCGATGTGGCCTATGAGTTCGTCAGTACATTGAAGGAATGCGGCTATGAATGGGTATTAGTCCAGGAACATACGGTTGAATTACCTGAAAACGGGCACCATCCAGACCGGCCCCATATACCGCACCTGCTGGTATGCACCAATTCGGAAGGCAAGAGCGCTAGCATTGTGGCCCTAATCAAGACCCAGGGGAGCGATACAAAGCTGGTTGGCCAGATGCAACCTTATTATGAGGCAAAGAGCCTCACCCCCTTGGAGCTGAATGGAAAGAAGATCCCTCCACTTGTAACCCAGATATCTGATGGCGAAAATGGAGGGGTGATGATGAATGAGTTTCCGCCCAAGTATTTCGAAGTAATCAGGGAATGCAATTGGTCCGACACCCCTGCCATGAATGGTACCGAATACCTGGAGCATCTATTTACCAACGGTATAACGGAAAGGGACCTACCTGTCATTCAACCGGTATTTCAGAAGGCTATATGGGAACGGTTCAAGCCTGGTGAGGGGCGTGAACGGCTGGAACAGGTTATAAAAGAGCTCAAGAAAGAGGATGGTCGTTTCACCATGGAGGGAGGAAGTTGGACGAATAACCTTTCCTGGGTCAGGGGATACCAGGATCTCCTTGGGCCTCTAGAGGAGGTAAGCTCGCTTTTTTTCGAAAAGGTCCTGCGTCCAGGTATTCCATCCTCAGAGCACCGGTACCGCAATGCCCTTTTTCATCTAATGTGCTCCCAAACGAGCTGTTTCCGTTACTGGGGAGAGGGGATATGGACTGAGTATGGCAAGGAACTCTGTCGCAGAACCAAGGAGATTCTACTAAACGATTTTTAAACCGTAGCCTATAGTTCCAAAAAGCCTTTGGGTGCCAGGCTTGTTGCAAGCATAACCCCGTTTATGTCCTGGTGCTCCGTCCAGGTCATGGAGCGTTGGTGGGATTCATCCAACCAGAATTCCTCGATCATCCAGGCTATGGATGAATGTTCCATCAACGAGTCGACAAGACTTCTCAGGTTCTGCTCCTGGTTGAATACACCTTGGTTGTCTTTCATCATGCGGTTTAATCTTTCTGCGGCGTGCAGTCCTATTGATAGTCCAAGTTCCCGAAAGGCAAGCCTGTAGTCTGCTGGGAGCCTGAGGCCATTTAATACCTTGCCAGGATACTCCATTCCTGTCAGTGCTGCCTTTAGGAGATCTGTGAGCAACCCCTTCTTTCTTAGATATCCGGTGACAATCATCTGGGCCGTCCTGTAGGCATCGAATAGAAGGCCGCCGATACCCAGGGGATCATCGGTGACAAGGTCAATTCCCCTGCAGATATTTTCCATCTCCTGGATTTCCTTGCTTAAACTATCCGACTTCTCTGCATGCATCTGAAGCTCATGATATGTAATAAATCCGTCCACGGGGTCGTGCTGACCCATTGAGGGTACTAACGGCCTGGAAAGGTCGACACTCATCTTCCAGTACATGTGTTTTTGTCCATTTGCAGGTGAGGTATAGATAAAGGCAGCATGTGCAGTCCTTGCCAATTCTATTGCCCATTGGTTGTATATCCTGTTTCCTGTGACCCGGCTTGTCTGATGGAGGGCATGCATCCATTTGGTCAGGTAATGATAGTACTGTCCATCCCGCTCCCATTCCATGCGTTCATCATAGGGCTCTGATGGACGGCGTTCATTAATAGGCTTGCCAATCCTCAGTCCCCCAATAGTAGGGTGTCGCCTGCCAGCCTCTTCATCCAGACCGCTTATCCATCCGTGCCGTTGATCGTCATCACGGTGGCGGCCCAGGACGTTATGAACCTGATCGATAAGTTGCAAGGCCAGTTCCCTATACCCGCCGTCACCTGTGGATGTGTAAAGGCCGAGAAAATTACATGCTGCAAAGGCATCTGTCCAAAGGTAACGTCTTGGAGACGTGGAGACTGGAAGGAGCCCTGTTTGCCTTGCAAAGCTCATCATGAGTTCAATGGCAATGGAGAGGTTTGAATCCATGGCAGTTTTTTTCCTTCTTCTAGGCTACTTCCATATCCATTCCCGGAGCCGTTTTTTTTCCGCCTCCCATGAATCCCTTTTGGTCCGTATAGACAGGAAGATTTGAAACATTGCGTCGATGATGCCTATTGCTTCCTCTATCAGTGCTCCCCTTTCAAGTATTCTGGCCTCCTGGGCAAGATCGTCGGATTTATCTTCCTCCTGGCCTATGCCCTTGGGTGTCCTGAGGCCCGATATGTCAAAGGTAGCACCATTTATGTTCAATTGCCATTCGTTGCTTCTACTTGAAAGCCTGACATGGGCCTTGGAAACCTTTTTACCTTTACGAAGTGCACTCTTCGCCTCCGAAAGATCGGTAGAAAGGCCCCTGCAAGTAACCGTTTCACTGGCGTCGCCGTCCCCGCTTTCAAGTACCATGAATCGTTCAAAGCTTATGAGTGCCTCTTGGCCGTTTCCGGCCTTGAATACCCCACCCTCCAACTCCGATCTGAACCATGCCCATGTAAGGAATTCCTTGCCCAGGAATTGTTTTTCTTTTAGAAGATCAACTATGTCCTGATGATCATTCATATCAATATGTCCGCCTCTAGTTTCTTTATTTTTTCCCTCTGTTCATCCGTGGATGCGAGACCGATCGCAAGGGTATAGGGGATCAATGGCTCAAGTCTCATGTCAAAGGTCTTTTTGAACAGGTCCTCTGCCACTGCCTGGACCTTTTGCTGCTGGGAACAAAAGAGCACCTGCCCGGTTGAGATATTCCAGAAAAGGTCATAGGTACTTGGTACAGGGATGGTCTTTGCCAGCAGTTGGAGCCTGGTGCGCTCCCTTATCTCCCTTTTCATCCTGGCCGGTAGCCTTTTGATGTCACGTTCGGCCAATATCCTTTTTTCTTCCATTAGGCAATACCTCTTGAGCAGGCTTGGGGCGACTTTCCTTTGATCCACTCTTAGGGTGACCAGGAGGTACTCCCCGAATGCTATGTCCTCCATTGTCAGGATTGATGGCTCAAGGGGATTTAAAGGTGAGACCCATCCAAAGGTCCATTCTGTTACACCTGCCACGTTGTCTGTAAATGCCGCTGTACGTAGTCGTTCCAGTGCCCAACCCCAGAAATTTTCAGGTAACTTGTCATTCACCCTGTATCTGGAAAAGCCTACAGAAGCAGAAAGAAACCCCATGCCTCTTTTCCTCCTTTTTGTGATGCGAGGCCCTTGAGAAACGCCCCTTTTACCCAATGCCGTGTTTTTGAGC
The DNA here is from genome assembly GCA_015489365.1 of Deltaproteobacteria bacterium. Classification (GTDB taxonomy): domain Bacteria; phylum Desulfobacterota; class Dissulfuribacteria; order Dissulfuribacterales; family QOAL01; genus S143-34. Next base: position 13,556 of record WFZW01000004.1, read on the forward strand.
TTAGAAGAACATCCGTATCAGGGCTCCAGGATAGGTTCGTAGCGCCCTATGTTGGTAATTACCTTGTTCAGTAGCCTGATTGCAGCCTTGATGTCGGCATGCCTTGCAATTCCGAGTGGGCCATGGATGTAGCGCACAGGGATGGATATGACCGCACTCTGGGCACCTATACCTGCATTTTGCAACACCGCCGCGTTGGTACCTCCTATCTTCTTTACTATGATTTGATGATCTATACTGGATTCCTTGGCGATTGCGGCAATAAATTCACTCCACCTTCGGTGGGCCAGGAATCTTCCGTCACTCAATCTTATCTCTGGCCCATTACCTAGCCGGCAAAGATGCCTTTCCAGTGGGACCCCGGGAAGATCGTTTGCCACAGTGGCCTCAATGGATATGACCAAGTCCGGTTTGATCCGTCTTGCCACCGGGGCTGCCCCCCTGAGCCCTATCTCCTCTTGGGCCGATGCAACCACGTATAGATCGCAAGGTATTTCCTTAAAGGGACTTAGTGCCTCCAACATCACGAACAGCCCTAACCTGTCATCCAGTGCCTTTGCCTGAATTACATGACCGTCGTCATACCATGGTGCTTGGAAGGTGATCTGGTCCCCGACGGCTATCCTTTCTTTCACCTCTGGGCCGGAAAGTCCGGTATCTACGAAAAGGGTATCAGGATCAATACCTGGGCCCTTCTCATCTCCTTTGCGATTGGTCATGTGGGGAGGTGGGACCCCTATTATCCCGGGTATGGACCCTTCGGAACCCCAAATGGTGACCGGTTGTCCATAAAGGGTTTCAAGATCTATCCCCCCTATGCAAATGAATCTTATGAAACCCTCATCATGGATATATTGAACCATCATACCGACTTCATCCATGTGGGCGTCTATTAATAGTTTTGGGCCCTTGCCAGGCAGGTGACCTATGAGATTCCCCATCGGATCGATGGTGACGGAAAACGTCAGGTCGAGTAAGGCCTTTTTTACCAGCGCCCTTACCAATTCTTCCTGCCCGGAGATGCCTGGGGTGTGTGTGAGATCCTTGAGAAGATCTGTGTTCATGAGCCTGTTTCCTCCGAGATTTTTGGTGGTCTTTTATAACCAGGAAAGCTAAATAAATCCCTATATATTTTACTGTGAAAATACAGGGTCTATGGGCTGTATCTTCATGTGGGGGTGCGCACCAGGGTACGAGCCGCATGGAAGTTTATCACGAAGATACATACCCTGTGGTACTGCTTCGAATAGGCGGATCACATGGAAGTTTTTTCATAAAGGGCATGTTGTCAAGAAGCCTCCAAAATCCTTGTTCTATCTGGACATCGATTTCAAGGCTTAGGATCGGGAGCTGGGATCTCTTATGAGGACTAGATCCCAGGAGATCAAGTACCTTGACATGGTCCTTGGAGGTGGTGATCAAGGCATCGGCCCCTGCTTCCAGTGCTTCCCTGAATAGATCCTCCATGACCGGAACCCTATAGCTGAAGTGGTCCTTGAAGGCCCTGGTGCGAACGACCTCCAGGGTTTTCAGCCTATTGAGTGTGTGCCAGAACGTGTCCGGATCCCCAAGGCCGCAGAAGGCAAATATGCGCATCCCTTCGGTGGTCGTAACGGGTAGCCTTTTCCCTCTCTGATCTTTCAGGCCGCATATAACGGTCTTGCTTGTGAACACTGGCCTATCCTTCGTAATCCCCTGTATCCCTTTTCTCTGTATAGCCAGATCAGATGGATGGAGCTGTTCACTTCTGGTTAGCAATATGGCGTGTGCCCTGGAAACAGAGGTTAAGGGTTCCCGCAGGTTGCCGCCCGGAAATATCCTCGAGTTTCCCGTAGGGGATGCGGCAGGCATCAGGATTATGTCCATGTCCCGGTAGATACGCAGATGTTGGAAGCCATCATCGAGGATGATTATCCTGGTGCCAAACCTGCTGATTGCCTGTAGGGCGGCATTGTAACGGTCAGAGCCAACGACTATGGGCACATTGCCCAGAATATCTGCCATCATGACGGGTTCATCTCCGGCCTGGGTTGTCCGGGCAACGATTTTTTTCCCATCAGATACCACCAATGGTCCTTTACCAGCCTTTCCCCCATATCCCCTGCTGATGATGCCAGGCTTGATCCCCCTGGCTGTCAGCCATCTGGCAAGGGCAATCACATGGGGAGTCTTGCCCGTGCCGCCTAGGGTTATGTTTCCTATGCTGATGACAGGGCAGGGCAATCTTTTGGTACGCAGGATCCCGTTTCTGTATGCGGTGTTCCTGGTTCGCATGATAAGGCCATAGATGGGGCCAAGGGGTCTTCCAAGGGTGAATATTAGGGAATGTCTAGAGGACATCTTCGATGAGTTCAACGTAGCGGGATACGGCCCCCCGGTTCGATTCCGAGGCCCTTTTTGCCCGTTTCCCTATCCTTTGCCTGAGGTCTGGATCATTGAATAGAGGCCTGAGTCTGGCATATAGTTCGTCAGGACCATTGACAGGTAAGGCCCCACCGGTCCTTTCAAGTAGCCTTGCCATATCCCTACAACTTTCGACGTATGGACCATATAGGACCGGAATGCCGTGACAGGCCGGTTCGAGCAGGTTGTGACCGCCGATGTCAACAAGGGTGCCGCCTACAAAGGCGACATCGCAAACCGCGTAACAGTCGTTTAGCTCGCCAAGTGTATCTAGGATCGTGACATCCGCATGTCCAGTATATCCTTGATCCGTGCGAAGCCTTGCCTGAAGTCCCATGGAACGGGACAGATCAAGGATCTCTCTTCCCCTTGCAGGGTTCCTGGGGGCTATCACCAACTGTATTTCCCTGAAAAATCTTGCCAACCTTTTGTGCGTTTGGAGCACCAAGGCCTCTTCTCCTGGATGGGTACTGCCTGCGATCCAGGATAGCGCCTTGTTAGTAAGCCCCAGAAGGCGTCTGATGTCCTGTTTCTTTCTTGCATCAATGTTGGCTGGGGTGACGTCGAACTTGAGGTTTCCCAGGCATGTCACCCTGTCTTTCTCCATGCCAGTCATGATCAGTCTTTCGACATCCTCCTCTGATTGCATGGCTATCCTTGAAAATCCATTATACAGTAGTTCCCTGACCAGACGAAAACGCCTTAATCTTGCAGCCGCCCTGGAGGATATGCTCCCGTTTACCAGTAGGGTGGCTACGCCCCTTTTTTTGAGCTCCCAGATCCAATTGGGCCAGATATCGGTCTCAACCAGTACGAAGCAATCAGGTTTTAGTCGGTCAAGAACCTTCCTCACCAGGGGGAGACAGTCGAAGGGCAGACAGGTTATGGTAGCCGATGCAGGAAGATCCTTGGCCCTTAGTGTCTTGAGGCCTGTAGCGGTCGAGGCAGAACAGATCAATTCTAGCCCTGGCCATCTCTTGACAATACCTTCTATAAGGGGGAATGCGGCTGTAACCTCACCTACGGAAAGGGCGTGGACCCAGATGTTTGGATGCCTGCCATGGACTGGATGGCCCTGGATGGAGATGCCCAGTTTTTGTCCTAGTTGGCCCCGGTACTTTTTCCTGGAAAGAAGATACACGATCGCCGGTAGAGCAATGGCTGGAGCGCCTATAAATTGCCCTAGATTATAAAAAAGGAGGGATCTGGGTCTTATAGCCATGCCTTTAGGATGAAAATCGGATTCAAAGGGGCAAGAAACAGGTCTTTTCCTATGGATCTGGATCTTGATATGCCTACTTGACAAAGCTCCATGCCGGCAAACAGGCGTTCTGCTGCGGTTGTCAATATGTTGAGGGACCTGAGTGTAATGGCCGACGCTACAAGTATTCCCTGTTTTTTTAGTCGACTTGCTGCAAACTCGAGTATTTCAGCAAGCCTGCCACCGCCTCCTCCAAGGAATATCCTATCAGGTGCAGGAAGCCCTCCAAGGATCCCTGGGGCGTCACCCTGAACGACCCGGACATTGGCCGTCTTGAACCTTAGGACATTGTTGTGTATCTGCATCACGCGTGACTTGTCTCTCTCTATGGCAAATATCGATAGGGCAGTTCTTAGGCCGCCCGCCTCTATGGAGACAGAACCGCTACCGGCCCCGATGTCCCACAAAACCCCGGTTGCCGGGAGTTCCAAAAGTCCCAGTATGATGGAACGTATTTCAGCCTTTGTGATAAGCCCCTCGCTGTGTTGATATACCTCTTCGTTACGACCAAATTGTCCGGCAGGCCAATCAACCCTGCCTGTCAAGATTACCACGTTTAACGGATGAAAATCCATGCAAGTTGCACGTTCCAGGTCAAGAGAGGATATTCTTTCGTTTTCTCCGCCTAGGTCTTCGGCAACGTGTATGGTCAGCCCCCTGAACCCAGCCTCCAACAGGTCTGCTGCTATCCGTGCAGGGTCATTGTGCCGATCCGTAAGAAGGCCGATTTTAATCGAATCTCTGCCTGCAATAAAGGGATATATCGTCTCTATCAGGGCCTTATCCCTCCCGTGAAGGCTGCATGTTACGAGGTCGTTCCATGGCAGCTTTAGACGGGCGCATGCCCATTGGATGGAGGTCTCCGCAGGAAGGAAGGAGATGTGGCCCGGCCCTAGTCGTTCAAGTAGTATCCTTCCGATTCCAAAAAAAAGCGGATCGCCTGAGGCCAGTATGGTCACTGGTTCTTCGTATCTCCTGTTCTCGAGCATCTCGATAGTTTTCCTTACAGGACTTATAGGCCTTATGGCAGGTACGTCTGTGATCGACAGGCGGGCTGCAAGCCTTGCATCGCCAATCAATGTCCTGGCCTTTCCAATAATTTCAAGTGCCCTGCGCGAAGGACCCAAGGGACCTATTCCTACTACATGGATATCAGCCTGTTTCATGGTCATCACAAGTCCTATGCAACCCTTATCCTTCCTGCTGTTTGTCTTTTGTCCATGTAATGGCCTTTTGTGCCCATGGCTAAGCAAAAAGATGTATTTTCGGATAAAACTTCCATGCGGCCCGTGCCTTGGTGCCGCACCCCC
>WFZW01000005.1 GCA_015489365.1 Deltaproteobacteria bacterium
GCTCTATTCTACTTTTATCTAGAAAGCTTTCTTAATTAGTTAATTGTTTAACCTATAACCTACTAACTGATTACAGGGCTATTTAAGAAGCTGAAATATGGCGAGATCTGCCATCTGGATGCGGGCACAGGGTATTTGGACACGGGAAAAGGCACGCTGACATACTCCCGCGCACCTCAAGTGTCTCAAGGCACGGTAGATGCATGCCCAGTGATCGCACACATAACCTGATTTGCAAGATTATTGGAGGATACGACATGAAGCGAACAGTTTGGAGCATGTGTGGCATGTGTTCCGTACGCTGCCCCATAAGGGTGGAAGTGGAAGATGGAAAGGTAAAATGGATCGAGGGAAGCCCCAAGCTCCTTGACAGGGCGCTTTGCGCCAAGGGATCCGCCGGTCTAGCACTTCTAAAAGACGCCGAAAGGCCACAGCAACCCTTGATAAGAAAGGGGGGAAGGGGTGCTGGCAAATGGGAACCAGTAAGTTGGTACACGGCCCTTGATTACGTAGCGGACAAGCTGAACAAGATAAAGGAAAAATATGGCGCCAGGAGCATCATGATGAGTTGCCGTGGAGGGCCTTTCATGGATCTCTACAAGGCATTTATTCACGCCCTGGGATCTCCCAATTTCACAAACCATGACAGTGGTTGCGGCAGAAACGTCCACCATGCCAGCAAGTCCCTTTATGGCCTTGGCAGAAAAGGCTTCATCTACGACATCAAGAACGCACGGCACCTGGTCCTTTTTGGAAGGAACATCCTGGCCTCCCTGAGGATAGCAGAAGCGAACCAGGTTATGGATATGCTGGACAACGGCGGAAGCCTCACATACGTCGATGTTCGACAAACGCTTACGGGAATAAAGGCCACACGGTTCTTCCAAGTCCGGCCAGGCACCGATTATGCCCTGGCGCTTGGGATGATACACGGCATCATAAAGGATTGCATCTATGACAAGGACTTCATAGAACGTTATACCACGGGCTTCGACGAGCTAGCGGCATTCATTGAGCCGTATACCATGGAATGGGCAGCCAAGGAATGCGGGATAAAATTAAACAAGCTCAAGCAGTTTATAGAGGAAATTTCCATCCAGAGGCCCAAGGTCATCTTCCATCCGGGATGGATGCTATCTAGATACAAGGATTCCTTCTACGCCAGCAGGGCTATCCACATACTCAATGTGCTCATGGGCAACATAGAGGTGGTTGGAGGCCAACAGTTTACAAAGGGACCAGCGGATTGCGGTGTAAAGGGTCTTAGAAGCCTTGACGCCCAGGTACCAAAACCGGATGAAAAAAGGGCCGACGGGGTAGGCTGGCGTTACAAACATTTTGACAAGGGGCCAGGCCTGTTTCATCTATTTTATGATGCCATGATAACCGGTGAGCCCTACCCTATCAAGGCAATGATCTGCCACAGACACGATCCCTTTACATGTTTCCCTGACATAAGTGCACAGAAAGAGGCACTTGAAAATGTCGAACTCCTGGTATCGGTAGACACCCACTACAGCGAATTTGGCTGGTACAGTGACGTGATACTTCCTGAATCCATGTACCTTGAACGGGAAACCCAGATAGTTACCCAAAAGGGTCCCAAGCCAAGGTTTATACTCAGGCAACGTGCAGTGGATCCAAAGTTCAACACCAAGCCGGGATGGGAAATCTATAAACTTCTGGCAGACAGATTGGGAATAGGCCAGTATTTCCCCTACAATAGCATTGAAGAATTATGGCAGTGGCAGCTCGAGCCAACTGGCTACGATATCGAGGACTTTCAAAAAGACGGCTTTATTCCCCTGACAGACAAGCCAATAATGTATGATAGGGAAAATCTCGATGGCAAGTTCAAGACCCCTTCCGGAAAGATCGAGTTTGTCAGCCAGGTACTCACCGAGGCAGGCCTTCCATCCCTCAAAGAATATGAAAGCCCGCAAAGGCCCCCAAAGGGCCGAGTCAGGCTCATCTTTGGCCGATCACCTGTCCATGCACACGGCCACACAATAAACAATCCCCTCCTCCATGAGCTCATGCCAGAAAATACCCTGTGGATCAACAAACGGGTCGCCAACAGATTGGGAATAAAACCTGGTGACTGGATAGATGTCATAGGTGACAGCCAAAAGGGCACTGTCAAGGCCCATGTTACAGAATTTATCCACCCTGAGGCAGTCTACACGGTACACGGTTTCGGAAGACAGGTACCCTTGCAAAGCAGGGCTTATCACTCTGGAATGAGCGATCAAAAACTGCAGGAAGGACTGCTTCAATTCATGGACCCAGCAGGTGGAGGCCTGTGTCTGTGTGAAAAATTCGTAATCATTCGTCGTAGCCCGCGGAATCCAAGAAGGAGGGTCGAGCTGTGAACAAGTATACCATCTATCTCAATTCCAAGCGCTGCATAGGCTGTCATGGGTGTGAGGTCCACTGCAAGACGAGCAAGGGACTTCCAGTAGGACCAATCCTTTGCGAAATCAGCCATGAACCCCTGATAGCCATAAAGGGAGTGCCAAAGACCGAGTTTCGCTTCAGGTCGTGTTACCACTGTGAAGAGCCCTATTGTGTACCCGTGTGCCCCACAGGGGCCATGCAAAAACGTGATGACGGAATAGTATTCATAGAACATGACAAATGTATCGGCTGCATGTCCTGCGAGGGTGCATGTCCATGGCATGTCCCACAGTTCAACCCAGATACCGGCAAGGCGGTTAAGTGTGATTACTGCATGGACAGGATAGATGCGGGATTGAAACCTGCCTGCGTTACCAAA
>WFZW01000006.1 GCA_015489365.1 Deltaproteobacteria bacterium
CCATGAAGATGCACCAGTCGAGAGTATTCCCTCTATTTTTGCAGAGGTTTCAAAAATATACGATATAGAACGGTCGAAAATCTTATGAAGGTTACGGTTGAAGATGTAAGCCCTATCCAAAAGCGGCTGTCGGTGGAGATACCCCCGGAAATGGTATCCAGGGAATTTGACGCAGCCTACAACAGGCTCAAGCGTCATGCCACTGTCAAGGGCTTTCGCAAGGGCAAGGCCCCAAGAAGTGTACTTGAACGTGAATACGGTCCCCACGTAAACAGCGAGGTATTAGAACAATTGATCCAGAAGAGCCTGCCGGATGCCATCAAGGAGGCAGGAGTGGTCATGCTTCTTGATCCCCAGCTCGATACGGCTTCAGAGTTAAAGGACAAGAAGTCCTTTACCTATTCGGTACTCCTGGATCTTGCCCCAGAGATCGATCTACCGGAATATAAAGGTATCAAGCTTGAAAGGCCCGTGGTCGAGGTGGCGGACGAGGAGGTGGACGAGCAACTAGAGGCCCTTCGACGCCATTTTGGTTCCATCGAGGGCATTGAGGAGAATCGTCCTGTGGAAAAGGGTGATCTGGTGGTGATAGATTACAGCGCCGAGGTGGATGGTAAGCCAGCCGAAGACCTGTCTCAGGAGAACTACTATGTAGAGGTCGGTGCTGGCAACCTCAACAAGGACTTCGAGGACGGGCTGATTGGAATGGAAAAAGGTGACGAAAAGGATATTGAGGTTACCTATCCAGAAGACGCTGTAAATGCAAAACTTGCTGGCAAGACGGTGAAATATCACGTCAAATTGAAGGATATACAGGTCAGGCAGCTGCCGGAGTTGAATGATGAGTTCGCCCAGTCCATTGGTGTTGGTTTCAAGACCATAGAGGATGTGAGGGAGAGGCTTCGCAAGCAGATTCTCCAGGACAAGGAGGAAGCGGCCCAAAGTTCGCTAAGGAAACAACTTTTCGACAAGCTCCTCAAGGGGGCGGATTTCCCAGTACCTGAACGTCTGGTGGAAAAGAAGTTGGACCAGATGATCGACAATGTGGCTGGCCATCTCCAGGAACGGGGTGTGGACCTTGCGAGGGCAGGTCTTGATGAAGGCAGATTAAGGGAAAAGATGAAGGAAGATGCCCTGGCCCAGGTCAAGGTGGAACTTATCCTTGATAAGATAGCCGAAAAGGAAGGTATAGACATACCGCAGGAGGAACTTGAACAATATTCCAGCTACGTGGAGAGCCACTATGACAGCCTGCACGTGGATAAGCGTCAGCTCCAATCCGCGGTCTTTGATAGCGTCATCCCCAAGCTCAAGGCACAAAAGACTGTGGATTTTTTATTGGAACAGGCAGATATAAAGACCGGTAAGGGGCAAGAGGCCGAGAAGAAAGAGGTGGATGCATCCTAGCCTTTTTAGGGTCTTGGCCTGAACGATTTTACCGTGAAAATACAGAGTCTATGGGCTGTATCTTCATGTATTGGGGTGCGGCACCAAGGTACGGGCCGCATGGAAGTTTAGATCAAGGGGTTGAAAAAAATGCCGTTAATACCTATGGTTATAGAACAAAGCCCAAGGGGTGAAAGGGCTTATGATATCTATTCACGCCTTCTCAAGGAAAGGATTATCTTCCTGGGAGGGGCAGTAAACGATGAAATTGCAAACTTGGTTATTGCCCAGCTTTTGTTCCTGGAGGCTGAAGATCCCAAGAGGGATATCACCATGTATATAAATTCTCCAGGAGGACTGGTAACAGCAGGGCTCGCTATATACGATACCATGCAATACATAAAGGCCGATGTGAGTACCTTGTGCCTGGGTCAGGCTGCCAGCATGGGTGCCTTGTTGCTGGCTGCCGGTACCCCGGGGAAGAGATATTCCCTACCCAATTCCAGAATATTGATCCACCAGCCCATGGGGGGCTTCCAGGGTCAGGCAACGGACATCGATATCCACGCCAGGGAGATCTTGAAGCTCAGGCAGAGACTCAATGAGATCCTCTCGAGGCATTGCGGCCAACCAATGGAAAAGGTCCAGGCGGATACCGAGCGGGATTATTTCATGGGCAGCCATGAAGCAAAGGACTATGGCCTGATAGATCAGGTCATTGAGAAAAGAGAGCTTAGCAGCCAGGAGGACAAACCGGATGGCTAATGACAACAAGGAGTTTGAAAACCAGGGGGATCTAAGCTGTTCATTCTGCGGCAAGGGTCAAGGCGAGGTTAAAAAGCTTATCGCCGGACCCAATGTCTACATATGCGATGAATGTATAGATCTCTGCAATGATATCATTGCCGAAGACTACGAAGGCGAGGAAGAAGGCGGGGCCCCGGGCTCCCGCATACTAAAGCCCGCCGAGATAAAGGCTCTTTTAGATGAATATGTGGTTGGTCAAGAGGTGGCCAAGAAGATCCTCTCGGTGGCGGTCCATAATCACTACAAGCGAATCGATTCCAACCTGAAGCTTGAGGACGTGGAGCTTCAAAAGAGCAACATCGTTCTCATAGGTCCTACCGGAAGTGGAAAGACCCTTCTGGCCCAGACACTTGCCAGGATACTCAATGTCCCCTTTACGATTGCCGACGCCACTACCCTGACCGAGGCCGGTTACGTGGGTGAAGACGTTGAAAATATCATCTTGAACCTGCTCCAGGCCGCCGATTACGACGTAGAGCTCGCAAGCCGTGGGATCGTCTATATAGACGAGATAGACAAGATCGCCAGAAAGTCTGATAGTCCTTCCATAACCAGGGATGTCTCCGGAGAGGGGGTTCAACAGGCCCTTCTCAAGATCGTCGAGGGGACCATGGCAAACGTGCCGCCCAAGGGGGGGCGTAAGCACCCTCAACAGGATTTCGTGAAGGTTGATACCACAAATATCCTTTTCATCGTTGGCGGCGCCTTTGTGGGACTTGATTCTATCATAAAGACCAGGTTGGGAAAGTATTCCATTGGCTTTGGCGCCGATGTCCAGGGTGCGAGGGACCTTTCCCTTGGCGAGGTACTAAAACAGGTGCAACCCGAAGACCTTATAAAATATGGCCTCATACCCGAGCTCGTGGGACGTATCCCGGTTGCGGCCACCCTGGAGGAGCTTGAGGAAGAGGATCTGGTTAAGATCCTAAGGGAGCCCAGGAATGCCCTGGTAAAGCAGTTCCAGAAACTTTTTTCCATGGACAACGTTGAGCTTCATTTTACGGATGATGCCGTGCGTGCCATTGCCAGGGAGGCGATAAAGCGTAAGACAGGGGCCAGGGGCCTGCGGGCGATCCTTGAGCAGGCCATGCTCGATGTAATGTATGAGATCCCATCGAGGGAAGGGGTAAGGGAGTGTGTAATAAGTGAAGAGGTTATCTTGAACAAATCGGAACCCATTCTCCTGTTTGAGGGAGACCGCGAGGCCAAGGCAAAGGCATCCTAGGTCTACCCCCAAGAGGAAAGATAGAGAGTCAGGCGCCTACGGCGTACGAAACAGGATTTTATGAATAGAGAACAAAAAATCGTAACGTTACCCTTGTTACCCTTGCGGGACATAGTCCTGTTCCCCCATATGGTTGCGCCGCTTTTTGTTGGCCGGGACAAGTCCGTCCAGGCGATCGAGCGGGCAATGTCTGAAAACCAAGAGATATTTCTCTCAGCCCAGAAGGATGCAAAGGTGGACGATCCTAAGGCAAAGGATATCTACCCGGTGGGCACTATAGGGAATATCCTGCAGCTATTGCGTCTTCCTGATGGTACGGTTAAGGCCCTTATCGAGGGTAAGCGCCGTGCGAAGATCAAGCGTTTTGCCTCTGGAGACAAGTACTTCGTGGTAGATGTGGAGCCCCTTCCCCAGATACCTGTGGCAGGCCACGAAATCGAGGCGTTGATACGGCTTACTATTTCCGCCTTTGAAGATTATGTGAAGCTTAACAAGAAGATCCCACCGGAAGTCGTGTTGTCCATATCCTCTATAACCGATCCTGCGCGTCTGGCCGACACGATAGCGTCGCATATATCACTTAAGGTGTCTGACAAGCAGTCGGTACTCGAGGAGCTTCATCCTGGAAAGAGGCTCGAAAGGCTCTATGGGCTGATGACATCAGAGGCACAGATCGCCCAGATGGAGCAGAGAATCAAGGACCGGGTCAAGAAACAGATGGAAAAGAATCAGAAGGATTACTATCTGAATGAACAGGTCCGGGCCATCCAAAAGGAAATGGGCCAAAAGGATGATGCCCTGAGCGAGATACAGGAACTTGAGAAGAAGATCAAGCGTAAAAGGCTTTCAAAGGAGGCCGCTGCCAGGGTCAAATCCGAACTCAAAAAATTGAAGATGATGGCCCCCATGTCTGCCGAGGCCACGGTGGTAAGGAATTACATAGATTGGATATTGGCCCTTCCGTGGCATGAGAAGACCAAGGACAAGCACGACATAGTAGAAGCCGAACGGATATTGGACGAGGACCATTACGGCCTTGAAAAGCCAAAGGAGAGGATACTGGAATACCTGGCCGTGCAGAGCCTGGTAAAAAAGATGAAGGGGCCGATCCTGTGCCTGGTAGGCCCTCCGGGTGTGGGCAAGACCTCCCTGGCAAGATCCGTGGCAAGGGCCATGGGCAGGAACTTCGTGCGGCTTTCCCTTGGTGGGGTCAGGGACGAGGCCGAGATCCGCGGTCACAGGCGTACCTATATAGGGGCGCTTCCAGGAAAGATCATCCAATCCCTGAAGAAGGCCAAGAGCAACAATCCGGTATTCTGCCTGGACGAGGTGGACAAGATGAGTTCTGACTTCCGGGGCGATCCGGCATCCGCCCTGTTGGAGGTGCTGGACCCGGAGCAGAATTTTGCCTTCAATGACCATTACCTGGACCTTGACTACGATCTTTCCGAGGTCCTGTTCATAACCACTGCCAATGCCCTGCATACCATTCCACTTCCGCTCCAGGACAGGATGGAGATCATAGAGATACCCGGCTATACCGAGGAAGAGAAGCTGGAGATAGCCAAGGGTTTCCTGGTGCCCAGGCAGCTTAAGGCCCATGGCCTCAAGCCTGAACAGATGCAGATTACGGATGGGGCCATCCTTGAGATCGTTCGTTCCTATACCAGGGAGGCCGGGGTCAGGAACCTGGAGAGGAAGATCGCATCGCTTTGTCGAAAGGCGGCAAGAGAGATAGTAAAGGACAGGGAAAAGAGGCGCCTTATCAGGATAAGTCGTCTGTCCCTGAATAAATACCTTGGGGTCCCGCAGTACCGGCACAACCAGGCAGAGGACAAGGCACAGACCGGGGTTGCCACAGGGCTTGCCTGGACGGAGACCGGGGGAACCTTGCTCCAGATAGAGGCAGCGGTCATGCCTGGAAAGGGCAGGCTTACCATCACCGGAAAACTGGGCGACGTGATGCAGGAATCCGTCCAGGCGGCCATGAGTTATGTCCGTTCCAGGGCCCATCAATTCGGTCTGCCCTGGGATTTCTACCAAAGGGTGGATATCCATGTACATGTCCCTGAGGGTGCCATCCCCAAGGACGGGCCATCGGCAGGCATAACCATAGCCACTGCATTGGTATCTGCCCTGCTGAAAGTGCCGGTAAGGCATGATGTGGCCATGACCGGGGAAATCACCCTAAGGGGCAGGGTGCTTCCCATCGGCGGGCTTAAGGAAAAGCTCCTTGCCGCCAGGAGAAGCGACATGCGGCAGGTGTTGATACCCAGTGAAAACGAAAAGGATTTGAAAGAGATTCCTGCAAAGATACTCCGGGCAGTCAAGATCGATTTCGTAGACCACATGGACCAGGTGTTGAGACATGCCATGGAGTTTGAAGACCCGGATAAGTTGTTCAATGATCTGGCCATGAGTGAGTCCCCCAACTGGTTCGATATAAGGGAACCCCAGCCACAGGAGGAGCCCCACGCCACGCACTGATTAGCCTGGATACAGCCCCTTGTGTCCTGCAAGTGGGGTGCCAAAAAGATATATCATTATCCCAGGCCTTCGTGCGGCCTGTATTTTGGCGCTGCACACCCCATTATTTTAATTAACCATGTATCCACCAGGACACAAATAACGAGTAGACAAAAATCTTTCTTCATGTTTGGGACTGCAATGCCGGGGTATGGGCTTGTTGAGAACTTAGTTAAAGCATCTGGGCCATCTTGTCGATATCTTGAGAAAGGTCGCGTTCCTGGGTCGAGTAAGGAGGGTGCCAGTCGGTAGTCGGATTGTCGTTTTTCATGGAGGTAAACGGCTTGAATGGGAGATGGTTTGCCATAAGGACACAGCCAAGGCGGGAGCATCTTGCGCGTACCCATTACCAGCGTCAGGGGTTTCACGTTTATTTTCCAAGGATATTGAAGCTTAGAAGACACGCCAGGAAGGTGGATTTCGTTCCCCGTCCCCTTTTTCCTGGTTACCTATTCCTGAATCTTGAAAGTCACCAGGAGGATTGGACAACCATCAGCAGCACCATAGGGGCGGTGGGACCGGTGCGTTTTGGGAATTTTTTTCCACCGGTCCCGGCATGGTTCATCGAGATGTTGCGTAACAGGGAGGATGGCGATGGGTTTGTCCGCCTTTCCCTGGAACAAAAGACCGGCCTGAGGCCAGGCCTGCGGGTCAAGGTGATCTGTGCCGATATGACGGAGATTGAGGGGATATTTCAGGGCCTAAAGGGCAAGGACCGGGCCCTTGTCCTGCTCGATCTGCTAAAGAGACAGATACCCACCGTGGTAGACCTAGGCGCGTTGGAGCCAGCGCAGTAAGCTGGCTCCTGCTCGCATCCCATGCTTGACAGGAAACGACAGATATAGTTTTATTTAAGGCATGTTCAATGAATGAACATGTCTTTTCAAGGTATATTCTCTCCAGCTTGGTCTATCCTGTTTAGGTGCCGGTAAGGGTGATTTTTTAAAAATATCCCCTTCACCCTAATGGCGGTAGCGTGTCCGCATCCCCCGGCGATAGCTGACCGGAGGATGTGAACGGTTACGTAAATGTTGGACGACAGCCTTCAATATAGACTTTTTAACCTTCTTTACTCCAAACCAGATATAAGCCAGAGGACAGTGGCCAATTCTCTGGGCATAAGCCTTGGGAAGACCAATTATTGCCTTCGCGCCCTGATGGAAAAGGGTTGGATCAAGGTCAAGGAGTTCTCGCGGGAAGGGAACAAGAGGGCCTATTCCTATATTCTCACTCCCAAGGGCCTTGAGGAGAAGGCCAAGGTCACGCTGAGGTTTCTCAGGCGCAAGATGGCAGAATACGAGGTTCTGCAAAGGGAGATCGAGGAGCTAAGGCAGGAGATAGAAGAGGTCTCTTCCTAGCATCCTGCCGGCTTAACGCCACGTCCTCAGGCGGCCAAAGGTTTTTTTCATGTCCGGCCGGACATGAAAAAAACCTTTTCTAAACTTCCATGCGGCCCGTACCTTGGTGCCGCGCCCCCAATACATGAAGATACAGCCCATAGACTCTGTATTGTCACGGTAAATAAGGACGCATTCTCTATGATACTGCCCATTATCCTTGCCGGCGGATCGGGAACCCGCCTGTGGCCCCTTTCCAGGAAATTGTATCCAAAGCAACTCATCTCCTTTTCCGATGATGGCAGGAGCCTCCTGCAAAAAACCATACTTCGCCTCGCTAAGATGGATGCCGTACTTGCCCCGCTTGTAATCTGCAACGAGGAGCATCGGTTTCTGGTGGCGGAACAGCTTCTGGATATCGGCGTGGAAGATGCCCGCATAATCCTCGAGCCTGCCGGTAGGAACACGGCCCCGGCGGTGGCCATAGGTGCCATGCTGGGGCAGGACGAGTGGAATGATGACCCTGTACTGCTGGTGCTGCCAGCTGATCATAGGATATCTAGAGAGGATGCATTCAGGGATGCCATGTGCCGCGGGGCAGAGGTGGCATCTGCTGGACGCCTGGTTACCTTCGGTATCGTTCCAGATAATCCTCATACGGGATTTGGTTACATAAAGAAGGGGGCACCCCTTGAGGGGTTTCCGGATGCCTTTGCGGTGGATGAATTCAGGGAGAAGCCAGACAGGAAAACTGCCCAGGGATATATTGATGATGGTAGTTACCTCTGGAACAGTGGCATATTCATGTTCAGAGGTGATGATTTCGTCTCAGAATTGGGTCGCTATGCCCCAGAGGTCCTAGATGCCGCTTCTGCGGCCTATGCAGGCAGGAGGTCAGATCTGGATTTTGTCCGTCTTGGCAGGGACGAGTTTCTATCCTCCCCGAACGTATCCATTGATTATGCCGTGATGGAACATACGTCTTCTGCAGCAGTGATTCCGGTGTCCTGTGGATGGAGTGATTTGGGCTCCTGGTCCACCCTTTGGGAAACAGGCGAAAAGGACGATAACGGGAATGTCCTCCAGGGGGACGTGGTATCGAGGGATACCAAGGGATCCATCATATTTTCCAGCAATCGTCTGGTGGCCACCTCAGGCGTCCGCGATCTCGTGCTGGTTGAGACAGCCGATGCGGTGCTCGTTGCATCCAGGGAGAATGCCCAGGATGTAAAGGAGATCGTGGCCCGCTTGAACGGTGCTGGAAGGGATGAGGCCATCCTTCACAGGCGTGTATACAGGCCATGGGGTTCCTATGAATGTATAGACAGGGCCGAACGCTTCCAGGTGAAGAGGATAACCGTGAAGCCAGGTGCCTCCCTTTCCCTGCAGATGCATTATCACAGGGCAGAGCACTGGATAGTGGTCAAGGGGACCGCAAGGATACAGAGGGGTGATGAAACGCTGATCCTTACAGAGAATCAATCGACCTACATCCCCCTGGGACAGGTACATAGGCTGGAGAATCCAGGGGTGATTCCCCTGGAACTTATAGAGGTCCAGTCAGGCAGCTATCTTGGGGAGGATGACATAGTAAGGTTCGAGGATCATTACGGTAGGGACGTAGACTAGTGAGCCGGGGGAGGGGGATAGGCAAACCTGGCATGGGAAAGGTGGATACATGATATGGCATACAAGGATGAAATTAGGGCCTTCATAGTGGAAAATTTTTTGATGGGAGAGGATTCTACGTCGCTCAAGGGCGATACATCGTTTCTTGAAGAGGGTATCATTGATTCTACAGGTGTCCTTGAGCTCGTGGGATTTCTTGAGGAGACCTACGACATAAGGGTCGAAGACGAGGAACTCGTTCCGGAGAATCTTGACTCCATAGATAATATTGCCCGTTACCTGGAACAGAAAAAGGGATGACATTGTTGGACCTCATACGGAAAGCGGCCCTACGTTTCCCATCCCGTGTTGCACTAAAGGATTCATCAGGGGAATTGACATACAGCCAGCTCATCGGGCTTTCAGATGATGTAGCCCGTGGTCTGTTGATGCGCGGGATCTCCATGGGTGACAGGGTGGGGCTCCTTTTTGAGAATTCGACCCACTACGTGGTGGCATACCTGGGGATCCTCGGTGCAGGTTGTGTGGCCTTGCCGCTAAATACGGACAATACGCGGAAAAATTTGTCCTATGTCCTGAATCAATGTGGTGCAAAGGCCCTTATAGGACGCCACAGGTTCATAAAGAAATATGATTTGTGGGGCCTGGCGGAGGCGGAAGGGCTGTTGATCGTTTCAGCCGGCACAGGGGCTGATTGCCCGGCCCATGATGGACGTATAATCACCTGGGACGACCTCCTAGGGGGGCCTGTCAAGGACCTGCCCACGTCTTCTGGCAATGATCTCGCCTGCATACTTTATACCTCGGGCACCACGGGCAGGCCCAAGGGGGTGATGTTGAGCCACGAGAACCTCAGGGCCAATGCCGAATCCATCATCTCATATCTTGGACTCGGGGATCTAGACAGTATCCTGGCTGTTCTGCCCTTTTTTTACTCCTACGGTAGTTCAATCCTACATACCCACCTGGCCGTGGGAGGGACCATCCACATAGAGAACAACTTTGTCTATCCAAACAAGGCGCTAGAGAGGATGGCAAGGGAAGAGGTTACCGGCTTTGCTGGTGTTCCGTCTACCTTTGCCATGTTGCTCCATCGTTCAAATTTCAAGGCAATGAAATGGCCACATCTTCGTTACGTGACCCAGGCAGGTGGTCCAATGCCCCCTGCGGTTGCAAGGGAACTGAAAGAGGCCCTACCGGATACGGACATCTTCATAATGTACGGGCAGACAGAGGCCACCGCCAGGTTATCCTACCTGCCCCCGGAGCTAATACTCAAGAAGGCAGGCTCCATAGGTAAGGCCATCCCAGGCGTTGAATTGAGGTGTGTGGATAGGGCAGGACGCCCTGTGATGCCCGGGGAGACCGGGGAGATCTGCGCCCGTGGTCCAAATGTAATGAAGGGTTACTGGGACATGCCCGAAGAGACCGAGAAGGTCCTTAGGAATGGATGGCTCTATACCGGGGACCTGGCCACTGTGGATGAAGACGGATTCTTCTATATAGTAAGCCGGAAGAGCGAAATGATAAAGAGCGGGGCCCACCGGATAAGCCCAAAGGAGATAGAAGAGGTGATCAGCGAGCTTCCAGAGATCCACGAGGTGGCGGTAATAGGCATGCCGGACGATATACTCGGGGAATCCATATGTGCCTTCGTGGTACCAAGGGGGGAAGGGTTCGATGAGAGGAAGGTTTTAAGGTATTGCCGCAGGAACCTGGCCTCTTTCAAGGTGCCCCACAGAATAATAGCGGTGGCTGGACTCCCAAGGACTATGTCAGGAAAGGTAAAGAAGTTTCTTTTAAAGGAGAAAAATTTTACCCAGCCATGGACCCACAAGGGCCCATAATGACAAAAGGTATTGGTTCATGTGTGCCCTTGGCAAGTAGATAAGTAAAAAAGAAATTTCAGGCAAGCGGATGAAAATTTGTAAGAAATGTATACTTGATGAGAATTTTCCAGGTATTACTTTTAATGACCAGGGCATATGTTCCCTTTGTCAAAGGGCCCATAATTTTGAAGAACATGCCTCGTTGATGTCGCAATACCGCGACCGGTTCAAGGCCCTTCTAGAGAAGCGTCGAGGCAGGGGACCTTATGACGTCCTTATGGCCTACAGTGGGGGCAAGGACAGCACCTATACCCTTGACCTTTTCGTCAATGAATATGGTTTGCAGGTGTTGGCCCTTACCTTTGACAACGGGTTTATTTCTCCCTTCGCCATAGAGAATATCCAGCGTATTACAGACCAGCTTGGTGTAGATCACGTATTCCTGCGTCCCAACTTCCCCCTTCTAAAGAGGATATTTACCGCTGCTGCCAGGAAGGATCTGTTTCCACCAAAGGCGCTGGAACGTGCAAGTTCCATATGCACATCCTGCATAGGCTTCGTAAAGTCAATACTTCTCAAGATGGCGATAGAGAAGGGCATACCCTTCGTGGGCTTTGGTTGGTCACCAGGGCAGGCACCTGTCCAGTCGTCCGTTATGCAGACCAATCCACGCCTTGTCTCCCTGACACAGAGGGGATTCTGGCCAATGATAGAGGAGGTGGCAGGGGAAGACCTGTCACGTTTCTATCTTTCCAGCCAGGATCTCTCCAGGCCGATTACCGATTTTCCTGTGAATGTGCATCCCCTCGCCTTCCATCCCTATGATGAGGAGGGTATAAAGGCACACATTCGAAACCTCGGCTGGCAGGAGACCCCTGATACGGATCCCAATTCCAGCAACTGCTTGCTAAATGCCTATGCCAACCAGGTCCATTTGCAACGCTGGGGTTTTCATCCTTACGCATGGGAGATGGCAGGCATTGTCCGTGC
>WFZW01000007.1 GCA_015489365.1 Deltaproteobacteria bacterium
AAACCTACCACATCGAAAGCGTTACGTTATTGCAACGTTGATACAACCTAACCAATAACTGAATACGTTTCATGGCTATTTCATGTCCAGGATTGTGGCTTCGTACGGGCCCATATGAAGTTTAGGAAATGGATGCAGACCAGGTAGTGCCTTCCGGGCTATCCTTCAGCCTGATCCCCTTTTCAAGGAGATTTTCCCTTATTCGGTCCGCTGCCTTCCAATCCTTTTTCATCCTTGCCTGGTTCCTACGATCTATTTCTCTGAGGATGTCTTCTTCCTTGAGGCCCATTGCCTTGAGCATCTGTAGGTTTCGTCTTCTAAGATACTCCCCTGGCTTTTCTTGTAATATGCCAAGGACCTTCGCGGTGTTGACCAACGCCTCGCGGCCCTTTTCCAGCGGCTTGGCAAGCAGGGCAGAGGGCCTTTGGACAGCCTGTTGGTTCAACCTGTTTAGTGCCCTTACGGCATCGAATATGTGGCCAAGGGCCTGGGCCGTGTTGAAATCATCATCCATTGCCTGATCGAATTTCTCCGGCAGGTCCTCCAGTGTCCTTATTGCCCCTCGTAGTTCAGGAGGGAGAGGTCTTTGCTTCTTCACGCTTCTCGAAGATAGATGGGCAGCCTCGTCCAGTGCACTGTAGCACCTATCGAGGGCCGCAGTGGTCTCCTTGAGGGCTTCGGGGCTGTAATCAAGAGGACTTCTGTAGTGTTTTGAAAGAAGAAAGAGTCTCAAGACCTCTGGGGGATGCTCCCTTAATATCTCCTGGATGGTGATGAAATTTCCAAGGGACTTTGACATTTTGTCACCCCTTATGGTTACGAATCCATTATGCATCCAGTAACGCACGAAGGTCTTTCCGGTGGCTGCCTCTGACTGGGCCCTTTCATTTTCATGGTGCGGGAAGATCAGGTCCAGCCCTCCTCCATGGATATCTATGGTGGGTCCCAGGTATTTCATGCTCATGGCAGAACATTCTATATGCCAACCTGGTCTTCCCGGGCCCCACGGGCTTTCCCATGCAGGCTCGCCTGGCTTCGATGCCTTCCAAAGGGCAAAATCCAATGGGTCCCGTTTCTTTTCTCCCGGCCTGACCCTGGCACCAGCCCTCATCTCGTCCACGTTTCTCCTTGAAAGTGCGCCATACGATGAAAAACTTCTTATGGAAAAATAAACATCCCCGTCGGCCTCATAGGCATTACCCTTGGCGATCAGGGTCTCAATCAGGGCTATTATCTCCGGTATGTGCTCGGTGGCCTTTGGTTCAACGTCGGCCCTCAGTACCCCGAGCGCGTCCATGTCCTCGTAGAAATGGGCAATCTCCCTGGTGGTGAGTTCTCTGGTATCTATCCCTTCTTCCCTTGCCCGGTTGATTATTTTATCGTCTATGTCAGTAAAATTTCTAATAAAGTATACCCGATATCCCCTGTGCTTCAGATGACGCACCACTGCATCAAAGACAACGGCAGAACGAGCGTGGCCTATGTGGCAGCGATCATAGGCCGTTATGCCACATACGTACATCCCTACTTTACCCTGCTTAAGTGGCACGAATTCCTCTTTTTGACGGCTGAAGCTGTTATAGATTCTTATTCCCATCTTGTCGTAGTTCTCCTTCCAGGGATAACTTCATACAACGAATGCTGTCTTTGAAACGGGAATTTAATAGATCATATACCGGTAAGTCAAAGTGTTTGATAGAAGTTAACGTGAAATACATCCTGGGTAAGGGCTGTGTTTTATATCCAGGAGGTGCGGCGCCAAGGTTCGGGCCACCTGAAAAATTACCGTGAAAATACATCCCGACTAGGGCAGTATCTTAATATACTGGGGGTGCAGCCGACTGCATGAAGGTTTGGGTCGATTGGTCAGGGAGCCTTTTCGAGCATTGTAATGTGTGCCACAGGAATTTATTATTGCAGCCATGTTCAGTGTAAACAATCTAAAGAAACAGATTGGTGACCGAATCCTTTTCAAAGAATTGAATTTTACCATCAACAGGGGTGACAAGGTGGGCCTTGTTGGGCCCAATGGGGTGGGCAAGACCACGCTATTAAAGATAATGGCGGGAATAGCTACCCCTGATGCGGGGGACTTCATACGCCCTAGGCATTCAATGATAGGCTATTTGGCACAGGAGCTTTCGCTTACCGTCCAGAGGCGTTCATTATGGGAGGAGGTGGAAACCGCCTTTAATGATTTGAAATCGGTCAAAGCTAGGCTCGAAAGGGTAAGCGAACGACTATCAGGGATGAAACCAGGTGATCAAACGGCCTATTCTAGGCTTGTTGAAGAATATCAGTGCCTGTTCGACATGGCAGAAAGGCTTGGTGGGTATGAAATAGAGGCCAGGATATCCATGGTTCTGAGCGGGCTTGGTTTTGTCCCAACGGATTATTCACGTCCCCTTTCAGAGTTCAGTGGTGGTTGGTTGATGAGGGTCGAGCTGGCCAAGATCCTGCTTGCTGGCCCGGATATATTGCTGCTGGATGAGCCTACGAACCATCTGGACATCGACTCGATCAGATGGCTGGAAAATTGGCTTCGTGAACAGGATGTGGCCTTGCTCATGGTCTCCCACGACAAGGCATTTCTTGACGGCCTGTGTAACAGGATCTTCGAGTTAAGCGGCGGTCGGCTTCATAAATACAAGGGCAATTATTCGGCCTACCTGGAAACTAGGGAAAAGATGGTCCGGCAGCAGGAGTCCAGTATAAGGAATCGCCAGAAGAGGGTACAAGAACTTGAAAGATTCGTTGAGCGGTTCAGGGCAAAGGCCACCAAGGCCAGGCAGGTACAGAGTCGACTCAAGATGCTTGAGAAAATGGATATAGGTAATGAACCGCTTGTGCAGGACATGGTGGCCCCATGCTTCCGTTTCCCCGAACCCGCCAAAGGCGGGAAGAACGTGGTGGTCGGTGAAGGTATTTCAAAATCCTATGGTGGTTGTGTAGTCCTTCAGGATGTAAATTTCAGGGTCATGAGGGGAGAACGCATTGCGGTTGTAGGATCCAATGGATCCGGCAAGTCTACCCTCGTGCGGATAATAGCCGGTACCGAGGATGATTTCGACGGCAGGCTGGTCCGTGGCCACGGGGTGAGTATGGCCTATTTTGCACAGAATCAGGCCGTTGAACTGGATCAGTCTATGACATTGCTGGAAACCCTACTTCAGGCCAGCCATGGTGCCCAGCCCCAGTTGATACGTGATATCCTTGGGGCCTTTATGTTTACCGGGGATGAGGTAAATAAAAAGGTGGGATGTCTTTCAGGTGGTGAGAAAAGCAGGTTAGCCCTTGCAAGGATCCTGATCAGGCCAGCGAATTTTTTGATCCTCGATGAGCCCACAAATCACCTGGATATAATCTCAAGGCAGGTCTTAAAACGTGCCTTGTCAGGTTTCTCCGGGTCCTTTTTGGTGGTGTCACATGACCGGGCATTTCTTAAGGGACTGGTGAATAAGGTATGGGAGATAAGTTCTGGAAGATTTTGCGAATATCCCGGCGGTATTGAGGATTATCTGGAAAGACATTCTCCGCATCCTGTAGTGGAAAGGTCTTGCCGAAGGGTACGTCCTTCAAGACATAAGGCCAGAGAGCGGAGACGGCAGGCTGCCTTAAGACGACAGGAGTTAAAGGAAAAGACCAGGCATATAGAAAAAAAGATCCACCGATTGGAGGCCCGGATAGAGGCCATGGAAAGAGAAAAGACGGAACTCGAGGCACTTCTTGGTGATCCTGGGCTTTATCGAAACGAGACCAGGGCAAGACAGATAAACCTTCGATACAGGGAAATCGTTTCGAGCCTTGAGGGACTCTATGAAGAT
>WFZW01000008.1 GCA_015489365.1 Deltaproteobacteria bacterium
ATTCAGTATGGCCCTTTTCAGTTACGTATTTTATCTTGCCATTTCTTAGAAGGAGTCTGTGCTCGATCTCATAGCCTGTTTTTTCTTCAACGGATTTTTTATAGGTTTCATCCACGAGCCTTCGGTCATTCGGGTGAACCAGGTCAAGAAATGCCTGGTAGGAGGCCTTGAACGTATCCGGTTCCACCTCAAAGATACGAAAGGTCTCATCCGACCAGTAAAGCGCACCGGTCAGAAGGTTCAATTCCCAGAAACCAAGATGGGCCAGCCGTTGCGCCTCCCTGAGCCTGCTCTCACTTTTTTGCAGGGCACCTTGAAGGTCCTCAAGCCTTGCCAACTGTTCCTTGAGATGCCTGACCTGCCTTTCAAGCCCCTTCACATAGGCCAGGTCAGTCCATCTTTCATGTTTGTTAGAAGCCATGTTCTACAACCATGTGAAAACTCCCTAGAAATTGATATATTTTCCTCCCATGGCTTACATGTACACCCATGGTGTGTCTGACACGAAATGCCGCTATGGTGCGTGTTTCCCGTGATAGGATTTCCAGGAGATATTGTGGACAAGGACTAAATAATATCCCTTGCTGATCGGGTAGGTCCGCCCCTTTTCATGGATAGGGATCTTGAATATCCCATGCCCTGTTCTTGAGGGTTGTCAATGCCTTTGATATTCAACCTTGATTCCTGGATATCCCAATAATTCACAAATTGAAGTAGAGAGTTCAGGGGTATTGGATGCCTTGAAATTATCCGGAAGACTCAGGAAGACCCTACCGTGAGGTCTAACCACTATCGACATGGAAACAGGGTAGTCTCCAGGGCTTTCATTGAGAAGATCCCTTATCCTTTTAAGTATCCCAGAATCCACACGGTCGGCCTCAAGTTCGATGACAAGACTTGATGCCCTGAGCCTACGTATCTCTTCTAGCGGGCGTATATCCGACGCAAGTACCTTGTAGGTGATGGTTTCCTCCGTCCCGCCTTCCTTCTTTAAATCTCCTTCTATCCATAAAGGTGCATCGCTGTCAATGAGTTCTCGACCCTTTGAGTAAATTTCAGGAAAACATACCACCTCTACCGATCCATATAGATCCTCAAGGACAATGAAGGCCATCCTATCTCCTTTCCTGGTGGCAATTTCCTTTTTGCTTCTTACCACCCCTGCAAGGCTTACAGTGGTACCATCAGGCACCCTTGCAAGGTTTTTGGTGTTAACAGGGCACAGTCGGTCCAGATCCTGCCTATATGGGTCCAGGGGGTGGCCACTAATGTAGAAACCAAGGGCCAGTTTTTCATTGGTAAGTTTCTCAGAATCCGGCCATTCAGGGATATCTGGAAGGGACAATCCCTTTATAGCCGTATCGTCATTACCGGATTTACCCATTAAGTCGAAAAGGGATCTCTGGCCTGCAAGCCTTTCCTTTCTCTTTGCCTGACCTGCCTCCATGGCCTTGTCCAATATGGCCATGAGCTGTGAGCGCTTGCAGCCTAGGGAATCAAAGGCACCACACCTAATCAGGCTTTCTATGACCCTTTTGTTGACCTTCCTGAGATCTACCCTGGAGCAGAAGTCTTCGAAATCCTTATATTTTCCACCTCTTTCCCTTTGGCTTACAATAGATTCGATGGCACCAGTCCCAACATTCTTGACCGCTGCCAGGCCAAACCGGATATTGTTTTCCTCCAGGGTAAAGTCGGTGCGGCTGAAATTTATGTCAGGCGGAAGTATCCTTATACCCCTTGCCTTGCACTCAGTGAGGAATTTTACGACACCATCGGTGTTGCCAAGCTCGTTGGTCAGAAGGGAGGCCATGAACGGGACAAGATGGTGGGTCTTAAGCCAGGCGGTCTGGTAGGCAATTAGGGCATAGGCTGCAGAATGGCTCTTGTTAAACCCGTAGCCTGCAAATTTTTCCATAAGATCGAATATGACCCGGGCCTTGTCTTCAGGTATGCCCCTTTCCCTGGCCCCTGACATGAATCTTTCCCTTTGGGCCGCCATTTCTTCAGGCTTTTTTTTGCCCATGGCACGCCTTAGCAGGTCTCCTTCACCCAGACTGTAGCCTGCCAGTTCCTGGGCTATTTTCATCACCTGCTCCTGGTAGACAATGACCCCGTAAGTCTCCTTGAGTATGGGTTCAAGTTGAGGGAGCAGGTAACTGACCTCTATCTCTCCATGTTTTGCCTTGACGAACTGATCCACCATGCCGCTTTCGAGCGGCCCTGGCCGGTAGAGTGCCACAAGGGCGATCATGTCCGTAAAGCTTGATGGTTTCATCCGTCTTATGAGGTCCTTCATGCCGCTACTTTCGAGCTGGAAGACGCCGGTGGTGTCACCCCTTGAAAGTAATTTAAAGGTTTCAGGATCATCTAGCGGGATAGTGGAAAGATCTATATACTGTCCCGTCTGATCCTTGATCAACTTGAGTGCCGTGTCTATTACGGTAAGGGTCTTTAGTCCAAGGAAATCAAATTTAATGAGACCGGTCTTTTCCACATCCTTCATATCAAACTGGGTGACGGTTTCATCGTGCTGGCCCTTGGTAAGCGGCAGGTATTCGACCATGGGCCTATCCGAGATGACCACCCCTGCTGCATGTGTAGAGGAGTGGCGTGGAAGGCCCTCAAGTGCCCTTGCTATCGTAAGGAGTTCTGCTACCCCTTGGTCCTTTTTTTCCAGGTCCCTAAGCTTGGGCTCCATCTCAAGTGCCCTTTTTAGGGTCATCTTGAGCTGGTCAGGAACGAGCTTTGCAATCTTGTCTACCTCCTGGTAGGGCATCCCAAGTCCCCTGCCCACGTCGCGTATCACTGCCTTTGCCTTCATCTGGCCAAAGGTGATGATTTGGGCCACGAATTCCTCCCCACCGTACTTTTCAGCCACGTAACGGATGACCTCATCGCGCCTGCTCATGCAGAAGTCCACGTCTATATCCGGGAGGGATTCGCGCTCTACGTTGAGGAAGCGTTCAAAGAATAGGCCATAACGCACAGGATCGATGTCGGTGATCCTCATGGAATAGGCCACTAGGGAACCAGCAGCCGACCCGCGGCCAGGACCTACGGCAATGGACTTCGACTTGGCCCAGTTTATGAAGTCGGATACGATGAGGAAGTAGGATGCAAAACCCTTTGTCTTTATGACCTCGAGTTCGGTCTCGAAGCGTTTCCTGTATATCCTTTCCTGATCAGGACCAAGCTTCAACTCCTTGAGCCTGATCTCCAGTCCCTGGCGTGCAAGGGACTCGAAGCGCTCTTCGTAAGTCTCTCCAGCCTTTAGGGGATACTTGGGGAAATGGTGTCTTCCGAGTTCAAGCTCTACGTTGCATCTTTGGGCGATCTCTGCGGTGAGGTTCAGGGCATCAGGGTATTGCTCGAACCTTTTTTCCATCTCGTCCGGTGATGCAAAGTAAAGGGCCTCGGTCGAAAAGCGCATTCTGTCCTTATCCTTAATGCTTTTACCCGTTTGGATACACAGGAGTACCTCGTGTGCCTTGGCATCTTCAGAGGTCAGATAATGGCAGTCATTTGTGGCAACGAGCGGTATACCGATTCGCCTTCCAAGATCGACAAGTCCCTTGTTTACCTCGGTCTGTTCAGGTATGCCATTTTCTTGTATTTCCAGGTAGAACCTGTCCTTGAAGATGCTGGCATAGGTTTCTGCCAGGGCCTGTGCCCCCTTTTCATCACCCTTCAATATGGCAGCAGGTACCTGCCCGTGCAGGCAGGCAGACAGGGCGATAAGTCCTTGGTTGAATTCCTCAAGGAGTTCTATGTCTATCCGGGGCTTGTAATAGAATCCCTCGAACTGGGCCTTGGTAACCAGTTTGAGCAGGTTCTTATAGCCTGTATTGTCCATGGCGAGCAGTACCAGGTGGTAGGCCGCATCCCCTGCACTTTTAGCGCTCCTGTCGAATCTACCCTTGGGGGCCACGTAGACCTCGCATCCCAGGATGGGCTTTATGCCGTGGGCCAGCGCCTGCTGGTAGAACTTGAGCGCCCCATACATTACGCCGTGGTCTGTCATGGCCACTGTGTCGTATCCAAATTCCTTGGCCCTTGGGAACAGATCCTTGAGTCTTATGGCACCATCAAGGAGGCTGTACTCGGTATGAAGATGAAGGTGAACAAAGCCCATGTTATTCCCATTCAATGGTTGCCGGGGGCTTAGAGCTTATATCGTAACAGACCCGGTTTATCCCCCTTACCTCGTTTATGATCCTGTTTGAGAGCCTACCCATGAGATCGTAGGGTAGCCTGGACCAGTTGGCTGTCATGGCATCAAGACTTTCAACGCACCTTATGGCTACCACATTGTCATAGGTACGTTCATCTCCCATGACCCCAACCGTGTGGATAGGCAGGAGCACTGCAAAGGCCTGCCATACCTTGTAATACCATCCCGACGCCTTCATCTCCTCAAGTACAATGGCATCTGCCTCCCTTAGGATGTCAAGGCGTTCTTTGGTTACCGCACCCAGGATACGTATAGCGAGCCCTGGACCAGGGAATGGATGGCGGTTTATGAGTTCATCGGGCATGCCGAGTTCCCTTGCCACCTTTCGTACCTCGTCCTTGAAGAGTTCCCTGAGGGGTTCGATCAACTCGAGTTTCATTACCTCTGGAAGGCCACCCACGTTGTGATGGCTCTTTATGACGGCAGACGGCCCCTTGAAGGATACGCTTTCGATAACGTCGGGATAAAGGGTACCCTGGGCTAGAAAGTGTACCTCGCCGGCCCTCTTGGCCTCTTCCTCGAATATATGGATGAATTCCTCACCTATGATCTTGCGTTTTTTCTCAGGATCATCTACCCCTTTAAGCCTCTCAAGGAAGCGTTTCGAGGCATCCACGTATTGGACATTAAGGTCCAGTTGTTCAAGGAAGGCAAGGACCGTTTCCGCTTCATTCTTTCTGAGCAGGCCGTTGTTTACGAACACGCATATGAGATTTCGGCCAATAGCCCGGTTGACCAACAGTGCCGTGACCGTGGAGTCTACTCCCCCTGAAAGGGCACAGATGACCTTGCCGTCCCCAACCCTTTCCCTGATTTGACTGGTGGTGGTCTCTACGAAGGAGCGCATGTCCCAGGATGGGCTGCATCCACAGATCCTAAACAGGAAGTTTGAGATAATGTCTGCCCCAATCTCGGTATGGGCAACCTCGGGGTGAAACTGGACGCCGAAGACGGGGCGGCTCTCATGCCTCATGGCAGCCACTGGGCAGGTCTCGCTGTGGGCGATGGTCTTAAATCCTGGAGGCAACTTCTCTATCCTGTCCCCGTGGCTCATCCATACCTGGTGAGTCACGGGTGGAGGGGCAAGCCCGTAAAATATCTCATCCACCTCGTCTATGGTGAGCTTTGCTGGCCCGTATTCCCTCTGGGCACATCTTTCCACTACACCTCCCAATATATGGCAGGTAAGCTGCATACCGTAGCATATGCCCAGTATCGGAAGCCCAAGCTCGAATATCTCCTTTGGAACCGATGGGGCCCCTGGATCATAGACACTGGCAGGGCCGCCGGAAAATATGATTCCAGTTGGATCCATTGTCCTTATCCGGTCAATAGGTATATTGAATGGGTGAATTTCACAGTAGACCTTTTCCTCCCTGACCCTTCTTGCTATCAACTGGGTGGTCTGCGAGCCAAAATCAAGTATAAGTATCTTTTCTTTGGTTGACATATGGACTCCTATTGTTAGAGACTATAGACATTCCAGGGAAAATACCAGGCCCAAGGGATCCAATCGATCATCTTCACCTGGTAATTTTCAAGGATCCTGGCGGGTCATTGGTTACATTTACCGTGAAAATACAGAGTCTATGGGCTGTATCTTCATGTATTGGGGGTGCGGCACCAAGGTACGGGCCGCATGGAAGTTTAGATTATTTGTGTGCTAGAGAGTAACACCTGGCATATTTTCAGCCAAGAGGTTTTTAATTCCGTAATAACAGTAGGTTGTAAGAAGATTACAAAAATAGGGGGCTGGTTATCAAATGGTTGGCAAGGGTGTTGTGACATCTGGAAAATTCGTTTTTGAGACCGACAGGGGACGGCCTGAACCCCTTGGCCTGTCCAGCTATAAGGGTGGCTACAACTTTGCGCTTTTCAGCCGTAACGCCATAAAGGTATGGATATATCTCTACAGAGCATGCAAGGACAAGGAACCCACGGTAGTCCTAGAGCTCGATCCAGACCACAATCGCATAGGTGATATATGGCACATATGGATCAAGGGGATAGGGCCTGGATGGTGCTATACCTACCGGGTGCATGGGCCATTCGTGCCAGCGACAGGTTTCAGATTCAATCGCCATAAGGCCCTGGTAGATCCATATAGTTGCGCCTTGTCAGAGGTGTCTAGCTGGGATTTTCACAGGGCAAAGGCCTATGATCCAGACTCACCTCTGATGGACCTTTCATTCTCTACAGAGGATAATGGCCGATGGGCTGCGAAATCGGTGGTGCTTAATGACTATCCCTTTGAGTGGAAGGATGACCGACCCCTTAGGCGTCCGTGGTCCCAGACCATTATCTACGAGACCCATGTTCGTGGTTTCACCATTCATCCATCCTCAGGGGTCAAATGTCCGGGTACCTACAAGGGGTTTATAGAGAAGATACCCTATCTAAAATCCCTGGGTATCACGGCAGTGGAGTTACTTCCCGTACACGAATTCAATGAAAATGAGCTTACCCGGATCAATCCCCTTACCGGTGAGAGGCTCAAGAACTATTGGGGCTACAGCACCGTGGGATTTTTTGCCCCCAAGGAAGGCTATTCTTGCTCCGGGGGTTATGGATCACAGGTGCTCGAGTTCAAGGAGATGGTAAGGGAACTAAACGACGCTGGCATCGAGGTGATTCTAGACGTGGTCTTCAATCATACCGCCGAGGGTGACGAATTTGGCCCCATGTTACATATGCGTGGCCTGGATAACACGATTTACTATCTGCTTGCCGACGGTGGCAGACGATACAGGAATTTTTCAGGGTGTGGGAATACGGTAAACTGCAATCATCCCGTGGTCAGGGATTTCATCCTGGACTGCCTCCGGTATTGGGTAATCGAGATGCATGTCGATGGGTTCAGGTTCGATCTGGCATCAATCCTTGGGCGTGACACAGAGGGCAATATCATCAGCAATCCACCGGTGTTGGAGCACATAGCTGAAGATCCGATACTGAGGGATGTAAAACTCATCGCCGAGGCATGGGACCTGGGTGGTGCCTATCAGGTAGGTAGTTTCCCCGGAAGGCGCTGGTCCGAGTGGAACGGTAGGTACAGGGATGACATACGCAGGTACTGGAGGGGAGATCCTGGAATGGTGCCACAGCTTGCAAGCCGTCTATGTGGAAGCGCGGACTTGTATAAACATATGGGGAAACAGCCGGTCAACAGTATCAATTTTATAACCTGTCATGACGGCTTTACACTGAACGATCTTGTCAGCTATGAGCGTAAGCACAACAAGGCCAACGGCGAAGACAATATGGATGGCTCCGATGCGAATTATAGCTGTAACTACGGGGTGGAAGGTGATAGTGATGATCCAGGGATAGAGGCCATAAGGATCAGGCAGATAAAGAACATGGTAGCCACCCTGTTCCTTTCACGAGGGGTGCCCATGATCCTTGGTGGTGATGAATTCAGAAGGACCCAGAAGGGTAACAATAACGCCTATTGCCAGGATAACGAGATATCCTGGTACAATTGGGACCTTCTTGAAAGAAATAGAGAAATATTTAATTTTTTCAAGTCGATGATTGCCTTCAGAAAGGAACATCCGGTGCTTTCCAGGGAGCAATTTTACGAAGAGGGGGATATTACATGGTTCGGGCCATCCGGCCATGCCCCTGACTGGCAGGATAGGGGTAAGAAGGCCCTTGGTTGCATAATCCATGACGATAGGGCCAATGGAGGCAGATTATGCCTGTTGTTCAATGCCCATGACCATGTAACACAATTTTATCTGCCATCTGGTTTTACCAGACGCGACATGTGGTTGATCGCAATAGATACAGGGGCACCTTATCCACATGATATAATGCTTAGCGGCTCAACAACGGACAGGAAAATGGATCACGTTCTCAAATTAAAACCTAGAAGTCTCAAGGTGTTGATAGAACGGGCTTCCTAGGGATAAAGACCCCGGAAAGCCCGTTTGCTAGATATTGGGCAGACAGGCTCCCTGGTAGGAGGTCCCTGATCTTACCTGACCGTCAGGGGGACAGTTACGATCCTTTCACGGCCGTCTATCCTGAGTGCTAGTCTCAGGCTTGAAGCGGATAACGCCTCGTGTTTGCCAGGGAAAAAGAGGAAACCGTGGGCCAATGTCCCAGGTTCTAATGGCTTGTTTTCAAGTGACCTGTTGGCAAGATCCTCCTTGATTTGCTCTTCCACATTGGCCATGGCGCTTGCACCACCGGCCAGTGCCCCGGCTGTGGCCCCGAGTACAGCACCCTTTCCTGCGCTTTCTCCGACATTGTGGCCGGAAACGATACCAACGGCAAAGCCAACCAGTGCCCCGGCCGCACCAAGCATTGCGGCGGGTTTGGCTGTACCCTTAAAGGCAGTCCCAACATTCACGTGTCCCTTTATCCTGTTATAGGCCTCCTGCTCGGGCAGAAGTGGCCAGGCTTGACCCGCATTGTCGATCAAAAAGGTCTGGAGTGGATCGATGGAGACCTTCTTGCCGCTCTGATTATCTATGACTACCTGGACCGGTAAAAGCCCAGCCTTTCTTATGTCAAAACCAAACCTTGCCTTGGCATAGGCAGGGGAGAGATAGGCCGTGGCCGTCACCTGTACCCCGTCGATGTTTACATGGCCAGGTTGGGCGGATGGAAGTGTGATCGGTGCCGCCCGATATTGATAGGACGAGCAACCAGTAAATAGAAGAAATACCAAAAGCAAAGGTATATAGGAAATTACCAGGCCCTGTTTTCTCATGTGTCTCTTACCTCCTTGTCCTTTTACCTAAACCTTAACCTTTACGCGGTTCCTATCCTCCGCGTTGCACCACCTAGCATAGGGATTCGTTTAGCATATCTTTTGCCATATCCAGGGCATGCTGGGTCTGCCCTTAGAGGATAGTCTAGCAACGTGAACGTTTGTTAAAGATAAGTCCGGCATCATACATAGTAAAGGCAGAAAAAAAGTCCTTTAACTTACATCCCCCTTGACCTCCGGATCTTTTCGCCCATAATCTTTTCTAAGAAAAATTGACGCGCGTTCATTGCAGACTTAGTATAGGGTATCAATAGGGTCATTTGTAAAAAAATTTTATGCTCTATTTTCATGTCTAGGGGGGCGGCATCAGGGTGCGGGCTGCATGAAAGTTTGGATACTTGCTGCTGGTCAAATATTAGAAAAGATGCCAAGATATGTGAATAGAATGGGTATGGACAGGAACTCCCCACAGACAGGCATATCTTGTTAGGCCTTGCTATGTATTTTCCTGCCTTGCGAACCGGTATGGGAACAGGAGGCTTCCATGGATAATTCCAGGTCCAAGGGGGCTGGTACGATGGCCGTTGTCTTAGGCTTCCTATCGGCCATAATATTGTGTTTTTTCATTGCTGTTAAGGTAAGGTCTACCAGCACCGTGGAATTTTGTAATTCTTGCCATGAAATGGGCCGGTTCGAGAAGACGTGGCGGATGGGAAAGCACGGTAGCGATGCCAAGGGGGTCATAAGGGCAAGATGTGTGGATTGCCATCTACCCCATGATAGCCTTGCCAATTATCTCAAGGTCAAGACCAGGGCAGGCATTCACGATATAATCGCCCATTGGACAGGTAAAAAGACCGATTGGCTTACAATATGGAAGAATCGGGGTCCTTATGTCCATGCTGCCTATGAATCTGGTTGCAAGGAATGCCACAAGGGGCTTGTTGCCCCTGGTATCCCGGTAAAGGCCTATACGGCGCACAAGACGTATCTTGTCGAGCAGACCACGCGTACGTGTCTGGATTGTCATCACGAGGTAGGGCATGGGGATCTTGTCAGTGAATTCCAGAAAATAGAGGCACGTAATGCAATATGATAAAAATGGTCTTCTATTATAGAGGAGGGGCAAATGATGAGGTTGGTTGGCAAGGTCTTCTTTAGCTGTCTTGCAGTGTTACTCGTTGGGATGTGTTTCTCCGTTTTCGGGGCTAACCCTCCAAAGCTTGGGGAAAAGGAACTGGTGATCAAGCGTGGCGTTACACCCGAGGCGGCAAAGTGTATCAAATGTCACAGCAAGAAGACCCCTGGCATCGTAGATTCATGGAAACTAAGCAAGATGGCCCATGCATCGGTCACCTGCTATGACTGTCACGTGGTGGAAAAAAGTTCTCCCATGGCCAGCCAGTGTGATGGTATCAGGGGAACCAACATATACATATCTCCCATGGTATCATCAAAGACCTGTTCGCGTTGCCATCCTCAGGAGGTAGAGCAGTTTCTCAAAAGCGGTCATGCCAGGCTTGCAAGCAGGCCGGTAGTGGATGCTAGCAAGGCAGGAGGTAAGCTCATAAAGCTCATGTATTATCTAGAGGGTGCCGAATTCATAGGCAACAAGAAGGGATCGCCAAGCAGCATGGCATCAAGGGCCCAGGGTTGCCAGATGTGCCATGGGGGCAAGGTGGAGCTTGGTCCTGATCATAAACCGATAAATAATACCTGGCCAGGCGGGGTGGGGACCATATACCCAGATGGATCGATCGGTACCTGTACGGTTTGTCATACTAGACATCAGTTTTCCGTTGCAGAGGCCAGAAAACCCGAGGCCTGTGCCAGTTGCCATCTTGGACCTGACCATCCCGATATCGAGATCTACCTAGAGAGCAAGCATGGGCAGATATATCAGGCCCATGGAGATGAGTGGCAGTGGGATTCGGCCCCTGAGACATGGCAGCCTGGTGACTATACGGCACCAACCTGTGCTACCTGTCACATGAGCGGCATAGGGGACCTTTCTACAACCCACAATGTGAACGAACGTCTCAAGTGGGACCTCATGCATAAGAAGAGCGTCATAAGAAGTGGAGAGCGGGGAGATGGTGAAAAGGGTGCCAAGCTCATGCGCCAGGTTTGCTTGAATTGTCACGGAAGCACCCAGATTGCCAAGGAGGAAAAGGGGCTCGATGATGCTGTTGCCCTATACAATTTCTATTGGGACGGGGCGGTCAAGATGAAAAAGGAACTTGCCGCTAAAGGACTTCTTAAGAAGGATGCATGGTCGGATGGTTTCCAGGAACTTATGTACTATCTGTGGCATCATGCCGGTCGCAGGGCACGCCAGGGGGCTGCCATGAATGGGCCTGATTATGCCCATTGGCACGGTTTCTTCCAGATGTTCCAAATCTACAAGGATATGCAAAACATATATAATTGGCGAATAAAACATAATAAGATCGAGGAGTTGAGTACAGTGATGATGACTGGTCCAATTTAGATATCACGTTCCCTCTCACATAAGGGGCTGTGCCTTTTATGTGAGAGGGCGCCTGCATAAGGGCAGCAGGTGCGTGACAGGTGTCCTGGACTATTTTCGTGTCCAGGGGTGCGGTCTCGGATATACGGGCCGCGTGAATCTTCAATCTAAACCAACGCAAGAGGGAGGTATTTAAAATGAAGGAACGAATTTGGAAGGCAGTAAAGAAATGGTTCATGCCATTGGCAGCCAGTGCAGCAATATGCTGTACCGGGGTGCCCCAGGCAAAGGCCAACGTGGTGGAGGAGTTTTCACAGGCATTGAAAAGCGGAACCCCCACGCTAGAGCTTAGAATGGGTTACGAATATTCCAATTATCACGAGCGGGTGCCAGCCGGGGGAAAGATCAAACATCCGGCAAACGCTATCAATTTGAGAACCCGAGTTGGCTACAGGACCGGTGATTTCCTCGACAGCAACGCCTACATACAACTCCAGAACGTGACCAATCTTATGGAGCAATATAGCTTTGTGGAAGGAACGCATCCCAAGCTAGAGGGAGATAAGGCAAACGATGCAATAGAAGATCCGGATGGAAGCCGGGTCCAACAGGCGTACATAGATATCAAGGCCCTGCCCAATCACCTGTTCCGTATCGGAAGACAGGAAATAATCCTTGATGATGCAAGGCTCATCGGTAACATCAACTGGCGCCAGAACGGGCAGTCCTTTGATGCCCTTAGCATTACCAATACAAGCTTCCAGGATCTCAAACTCTTTGCTTCCTACATCAACCAGGTTAACACCATATACCTGGGTCACATGGATCTGGATAAGCTCATCCTGCTCCATGCCGACTACTCGGGCATAAAGGCGGCTGATATCCGTGCATTTTGTTATCTTCTAGATGACGATGACAATCCAAGGACCAAGGCGGAGAAGAGGGCATCCCGTGATTCTGCTACCTATGGTCTTCGGGTTAAGGGGGACTTGCCTGTCACCCAGGAGTTGACGCTTAAGTATGCATTGGATTATGCCCACCAGAGCGATTTTGAAGATGGCGATGATCACAGGGCGGATATGTTCAATGCCTTTATAGGGGCAAAGGTATCAATGTTCGATCTCGGGGCTGGTTATAGCTATCTGTCTGGTCAAGATGGGCATCACAGGCCATTTGATACCCTGTTTAGTACTACCCACAAGTTCAATGGCTGGGCCGATCAGTTCGTATCCACAAATGGTGGCGGCCTTAGAGACGGTCTACAGGATGCCTATGTTCAGGTGGGTACAGATTACATGGGGGTTAAGCTCACGGCCGTGTACCATTACTTCGACACATCCGAGAACGATTACTTCGACGGTAACTACGGCGATGAAATAGACCTTCTGGCAAGCAGGAAGATCACTGATAACCTGAGTGGACTTTTGAGTTTTGCCTACTACAGCCAGGACGATGAAAAGGCAAACGGGTATTTGAATCCCACTAGGGATGAGCAGGTTTTCTGGGCTAGGCTGCACTATGCATTCTAGGGTTGTGATTCCGGCATGCCACTGACGAGGTCTTCTAGATAACCATTAAGGGGGATAATAGCTGCTATTATCCCCCTTTTTACCTGTATCATTTCCTCTTCATCTCTCCATTCCTTCTTTATCTACACTAAACTTCCATGCGGCCTGTACCTTGGTGCGCACCTCCTATACATGAAGATACAGCCCATAGACTCTGTATTTTCACGGTAAATCTTCCCAACAAACCTTCATTGGCCCATATCTTCCGCGCTGCATCTCCCAGGGCATGAAGATGCTCCCTTACCAAGGATGTATTTTCACGGGAAGATTCACACTGAAAATCCTTTTGCCCCTGGGGCGTGTATTTTCATGCCCTCAGGTTTAAGCAAGTGAATCCTCTATCCGATAAACTGGACATGACATTGATGCAAGATATTAAATGGCCTTGGAACAGATCATAAAAAAACGAAGAATGGAGGGCAAAAGATGATTAAAAGGCTAGGGCTAAGGGGCCAGATTTATCTGTCATTTGGCGGAATCCTGTTCATCTTGATAGTAGTAGGTGTTACTGGATGGCATGCCATCAACAGGTCGAGCAATGGATTCGTAAAATATAGGGAGTTGGCAAGGGATTTTAACCTTGCAAGCAGTCTTGATACAAACCTTCTCAAGATGCGTCTTAACGTCAAGGATTTTCTCATCAAGGACCGGCCCCAGGACGTTAAGGAATACAAGCAGTACTGGCAGAAAACAGAGGTCCTTCTGGGCAAGGCCTTAAAGGAGATAACCTCCCCTGAAAGGGCTAAGTTGATAAGGGATGTAAATACGCTCTTGAAGGATTATGACAAATCCTTCATGGATTGCGTTGCGCTTCAGGCAAAACGCAATGTCAAGGTGAAGGAGGAAATGGACAAGAAGGGGCCTATCATGGAAAAGGACCTTACAACCATCCTGGTGTCTGCCAGAAAGGATGGTGATATGAATGCCGCATATTGGTCAGGCATGGCGCTTAGAAACCTGCTTCTTGGCAGGCTCTATGCGGCTAAATATCTTATCACCAACAACGAGTCTGCAGCGATCAGGGCTGACAAGGAGTTTGCCAACCTGACAGAGATGCTCAAGACCCTTGACAAGGAGATCCAGAACCCTGACAGGAGGAGGTTGTTCGACGAGACGAACAGACTGAACAAGGAATATCTAGCTGCATTTGACCAGGTCAAGGAGATTATATCCGAGAGAAACCACATACGTGATATCAAACTGGACAAGATCGGTCCCGAGGTCAGTTCAAAGCTTTATCGGGTGGCGGCATCCATAGAGGCGGATCAAGACGGGCTGGGGCCGATCCTTCAGGCCTATAATGCCAAGGCAAAGGCGATCATTACGGTAATAGGTGCCATTGCCCTGCTTGCCGGCACGATAATCGCTTTCGTCATACCGAGGATGGTACTCAACCGGATAGGTGGAGAACCTGAACATATGGCAAGGATCACCGAGAGGATTTCAAACGGCGACCTCACCATCGTTAGCGACGAGGACGCCGATTCCCATAAGGGGGTTTATGCCTCGATGGTCAGGATGGCAGATAACCTGAGGCAGGTACTTAGGCGTCTCAAGGATACTGCCAAAGATCTAGACAGGGCGAGCGAAGAACTTACCATGTCCTCCGATGAGCTTGCAGCTGCGGCCCAACAGACCGATACCCAATCGAACGAGGTCAAACGCGCTTCCGAGGAGGCTGCAGAAAACGTCTCCGGTGTGGCTGCGGCCATAGAGCAGGTTTCGGCTACTGTTAATGAGATTGCCCAGAATACAGAGCAGACCAGGGAGGCCGCACAGCTGACCCTTTCACAGGCCAAGAGCAGTCAAGAGGCCCTCAACAGCCTTACCGAAGCCTCCTCTGTCATTACCGAGGTCAGTCAGTTTATAGGATCCATCACCGATCAGACAAAGCTTTTGGCCTTGAACGCCACGATAGAGGCGGCCAGGGCAGGTGAGGCAGGCAAGGGCTTTGCCGTGGTTGCAGGGGAGATAAAGGAGCTTGCAAACGATACGGCAAGTTCAGTGGAAAAGATCGAAGGTATGGTTTCACGTATTCAGCAGGCGTCGGATCTTTCGGCAAAGTCCGTAAGGCAGATTGTAAGCTCCATAGAGAGGGTTGCCGAACTTACAGACAGCATTGCCTCGGCTACCAACGAGCAGACCGCGGCCATTGAAGAAATAAGTCAGCTTTCCCAGAGGGCCAACCAAGAGGTTGGTGGCATGAACGAGGTAACCGAAGGAATAGCGGTTGCCAGTGCCCAAGGCGCGCAGCGTGCCAAGCATCTAAGGGATGAGGCGGAAAGACTTAGACATGTATCAAACGAACTCAACCAAGAGGTGGGAAAATTCAAGATATAGGTAGACAGAGATAGTCAAAGACCTTCATGCAGTGCAGAGGATACGCACTGCATGAAGGTTTGTGTTCATAGTAATATAATGCCTACCGGTTGCCGTTTTGATCAAAATGTCAGCATATCCCTTGCCTTGTCATATTCCTCCAATGCCTTTCTCATGCAGATATTGATGTCTTCTATCTGCAGCCCCAACCTCTCGAGTAGGCCTTGTGCAAGGCTATACCGGAAACCGTCGGCACCGACGCCGATGCCCAATTGAACAGTCATGATGTTGCTAAGTGCCAGGAGTGCCGAAAGTTCATCTTGCAGGTACAGGTCTGGATCGTGGTGGTTCCTGACTGCCCTGGCTATATCTGGAGGGAATTCCCAGTAACGCAGGAGATTGTAACCTATTACTGCATGATCGGCTCCTACCACCCGCCATTCCGCCTCGGTAAAATCTATATCCTCCCGGTTGGCCAACTCCACTATCTCCTTTAATCTGGGGCCTACATAGAGATTCATCACGATCTTACCTATATCGTGCAGGATGGCCGCTGTAAAAAGGACAGGGGGATTGCTGTAATTACAGCAACTGGCCAGCACCTCTGAGACAATGGCACAGCCCATTGCATGGCACCATAGATCCTTGGGGGTCATGGCATACCCATCTAGTGGCTTTGTCATATAGGGCAGGCTGGCACTGGCGATGAGGATTTGCCTGATCTGTTGTTCACCAAGAAGCGCAAGTGCTGTTTCCAGATTGGTCACCTGCTGCGGCAGGCCAAAATGGGCTGAATTGGTAAATTTTAATATGTTGGCCGTAAGGGTCTGATCATATCTTAGGATTTCAGCCAGCCTTGCCATGGTGGCCTTGGGGTCATCCAAGAGTTTCATGGCCTTATTTACCGCCTTGGGGAAAGCAGGAAGGTCGTTTAATGTCTCAAAGATGTATTCCAGTGTGAAATCAGGCTGGAAATTTCTTGTCATATGGTGATCTCCCGGTCCTCTGCCAGGGTTACAGTTACATGGTCAGAGCCTGTCTCAAGCCGTACGGAGCGGTTGATATGACCTCCAACATGTTCTCCAGAGGGACTTAAATGGTTTTTCTTAAGGATTCTTGTGACAGCGGCATAGATCTGGAGCCCCATTGAAAATTCATTGGGCTCGGTCAAAAAACGTGCAGATCCGGTTAGCCATATGTGCAGGTTTTTCTTCTGTGCCCCATTTTCAAAAAGGGTGTTGAAAAAGGACTTGAGGCCATTTGCAGCATCGAAGGCTGGATATCCCTTGCTGTACGTATCACTGCGGAGAGGGCGTGGGGCTACGATCACCGCGATGCCAGAAACGCATTTGATCGGATCGCTAATACATACCGCCAGGCAGGCGCCCAGGGATACCGCCTCTATCAATCTGCCCGGATCATTGCTGACGGCTATCTTGCCCTTGGTAACATGGTAAGGATTCATGCAGACGGCCTCCGTTTACGTCATCGTAGTAGCCGTTTTACACCCCCTGGCCATGGCCTGTTTGAATGGGATCAACGAGGTTCAAACTGGTGTTTTGCACCAAGCCATGCTCCTGAAACCCTGAAAAAGGCTGCTGCTAACCAGAGAGGTGTGAACGGTTGCATATCGTCTGATTATGTTCAAGTCAAAAGGCCTCCTGTGTCCTTGTAATCCCGTGGCTGGAAGGTAGAACCAAATTCAGGAATGTCTTTGAATTGGCAACCTTGGTAGACACGTTGGGATAGGGAGGTAGGATTCAAGGCCTCTTTTAATTTATCGGATTAGAATAGCGGTAACTGAAATTGCATTGTCCATGGAAGTACTTAGCCCGGGTTTATGCATTTCAAGATCTTAAAGAAAATTTTAATTGAATAATCAGAGGATTAATCACGATTCAGCCAGACATTTCGGCTATCCAAAAGGTGCTATTTTCTCCAGAGTTGTATCCTGGGCACTTAAGGTCGCAACGGGCTTGTGATCTTACAGAATTTGTTGCCTTATCAGGCAGTTAAAATGTCCAAGTACATTTGTGTATCCCCTGCCTTGCATCCTTGGCAAACTTGCGAGCTGCATAATCCAGGCTTATTGTCTTTTAAGGGTGATTTTGCCTTTCTTTAGCCGGCGATATACAAGGAGGAGCCAATATGAAAGAGGCCATGTTCTATTCCAAGGAAAAGGAGAACAATGTTAGATGTAACCTATGTAGTCACCATTGTCGTATAAAACCAGGTCATAGGGGCATTTGTGCCGTTCGGGAGAACAGGGACGGTACGTTGTATACCTTAGTGTATGGCAAGCTGATATCCGAAAATTCAGACCCTATTGAAAAAAAGCCACTCTTTCATTTCCTGCCTGGTACCAGGTCCTATTCCATTGCCACGGTTGGTTGTAATTTCCAGTGCCTTCATTGCCAGAATTGGCAGATTTCCCAGTATCCACGATTGAATAGGGATGCCGCCATCCCAGGAGACAAGAGAAGTCCAGAGGATGTGGTGGATTCAGCTATTGCCGATGGTGCCAAGAGCATAAGCTATACCTACGTAGAGCCTACGATCTTTTACGAAATGGCCTTTGAAACCGCTAGACTAGCCAAGAAGCGGGAGCTCAAGAATGTCTTTGTCAGCAATGGGTTCATGAGTGAGGAGGTAACTAGGCATCTTTCGACCGTGTTGGACGGGATCAATATAGACCTCAAGGCCTTCACGGATAAATTTTACCACGAGGTATGCAAGGCCAGGTTACAGCCGGTTCTGGATAACATCAAGTTGATGCATGAGCTTGGCGTGTGGGTAG
Source organism: Deltaproteobacteria bacterium (assembly GCA_015489365.1). Lineage (GTDB taxonomy): Bacteria > Desulfobacterota > Dissulfuribacteria > Dissulfuribacterales > QOAL01 > S143-34. The sequence goes on from WFZW01000008.1 coordinate 18,109, forward strand.
AGGTGACGACACTGATCATACCAGGTTGGAACGACAGCCAGGCAGAATTGAGAGAGATAGCCAGGTTTATCAAGGGGGTATCAAATTCCATCCCGTGGCATGTAACGGCATTCTATCCCACGTATAAGATGATGGACAGACCCCCTACGCCTGTGGATACCTTGCGTAAGGCTAGGGAGATTGGGCTCGAGGAAGGCCTGCGTTTCGTATATGAGGGTAATGTGCCTGGAGAGGGTGGCGAGAATACCTACTGTCCATCTTGTGGTGAAACCCTCATAGAAAGATACGGGTTCCGGATAGTAAAAAATAACATGGATGACGGCAGGTGCCCAAAATGCGGGGAGGAGATAGAGGGGATATGGCATTAGTAGGTGGACGGCTTTACATTGGAGGCTGTCTTGTCGATTGGATGGCCTGGTAGGGGCGTTACTTAGCCTTGACCCGTTTGCTCCTTCTTGGTTTTAAGGGAGGACGTCTTCCAAGCCGGAGGTTTATGTAGTCTTTTATACTTTTAAAGTAGAGTTCCTCAACACCTGCAGCCAGTTCCTCGCGAGTACCGCCAGGGGCAATCTGAAACTGTGTAGCCTTGGAACGGCTTTCGGCAACTAGCCATTCTACCTGGAATAGGGATTGGACTGTATCACCGGAGCTATGGATAAAGAGTACAGGTTTTTTGAAGGCGGCCATCTTTTTCCGGTTGGCAAAGGGGTCCGAATCATTCAAAATAGATATTTCGGGCTCTGGGAGTCCCTTGGACGCCATGAAATCACCGGTTTTGTCAAAGGCACTTTCCATTATGAGGCAGAGTAGTTCTTCTTGGTGGGATAGGGCTACATCAAGGGCAACAGCGCAACCTATGGAGCGCCCCATGATCACGAGCTGACCCGTTCTTCCTTCACCTTCCATCCAGTTCTTAGTGGCCTGTAGGAATAAATTGCCATCGGTTGGCAGCATGGCTACCGATGGTGCGCCTTCGCTGTATCCAAGCCCTCGGTAATCCAGGCTGACCAGGGTCATCCCTGCGCCTGTGAGTCCAGCGGCGAGCCTGATGAGATTGGCTTCATTGTCATATTCGGCAGGGAAGAACAGGATGTGTGGTTCTGTAGGTATACCTTCAAATATTCGCGCGTTCAGTCGTACCCCGTCATCCGATAAGAATTGAAGCCTTGTAGAGGCAGGCCGTGACCTTTTGTCACCAGTGGTGGATATGGGTAACATGAACGAATTCTTATCCAGTAGAAGGTCACTTATTTTTTCCGTATCCATTCTGGTCAACCAGTCTATTTCCACCATCGTTGCCTTTCCTGAAATTGTGCTATTCTCTTTTTCTTTATACCACTGGCAAGGGATTCATGGCCAAGATAGGGAAGGGTGTTGAGCCTGAAGTCCTGCAACAGGTCATTTAGGACCCCTTTCCTTTCATTTTCATCAATGAAGTTACGTTCCTTCTTGATCTCGAAATATATAGTCCTACCCTCGGACTCCACAAATCTTTCAAAGAGACTTTGGCCATCGGGTGCGTGTGAAAAGTCATCCATGGTAATCTCCAGGGGAATCCTGGCCAGGATACCAACGAGCCAACGGTCCCCGGCAACCCTCCTGGATAGGTCGAAAAGTTCGAGCGTAAGCCCGTTGTCCAGCTTCTTTCTTTCCATCAAGACGGGTTTATTCCTCATAAATTGTGTTCGATTTCAAGGATTCGATCCTTTGCGCTCTACTCCTCGGTCCACTGGACGTGGCGTACAGAAGGTCCAGGGGGATACAGGGTATAGAGGTTACGTCGGAATCGTCTTCCAGGATGTTCTTATGAATCCCAGTGGCTGGCCTGACCATCATGGACCCTAGCTAGCCACAAGAAGGCATAATATCAATGTTTAAAGGCCCTTTGGCCTGTAAACACCATGGTGACCGGTGGGTCGGCCTCATTACATGCCTCTATGGATTCCCAATCCCTAAGAGAGCCACCAGGCTGTACGATGGCCGTAATACCTTCCCTTATGCCTACATCAACCCCGTCTCTGAAGGGAAAGAAGGCATCCGAAACCATGGTCGATCCAGGCAGGCCACCATGTTCCTTCCTGACCTTGGCATCGATCTCTTCCTTTTGTGCCTCGTCCCTTTCTCCCCTTTCTACCAGACGTTCCAGTTCCTTGTACGGGATACCATATTCATCGTAACATAAGATGTCGGCATATTTCGTATAGGCCTTGTATACTGCTATCTCGGCAACGCCCACGCGGTCCTGTTCCCCAGTGCCTATACCAACGGTTACGCCGTTTTTGACGTATATCACTGAATTGGAGGTGACTCCCTGTTCAACGGCCCATCCGAAGAGGATGTCTTCGTATTCCCGGTCGGTAGGTAGGCGCTTGATACGGTATACCTTTCCCTTGTATTCACATTCAGCCGGTTTGAGGTCCTCCTTGGTGCGTATACGATTGACCGGAGACTGCTGTATGATTATGCCGCCATCGATAAGGCTTTTGAAATCCACAAAACGTTTGTCCCAGTAGGAGGCCAGATCCTCTATGCGTCTTATCTCTATGATCCTGAGATTCTTTCTCTGTGCCAGGATCTCTACACTTCCTTCTTCGTATGCAGGTGCTACGACAACCTCTACATACTGATTGTTGATGGCCTCGGCTGTAGTCTTATCTACAGGCCTGTTGAGTGCAACACAGCCTCCGAAGGCCGCTACCCTGTCTGCCCTTAACGCCTTGTTGAAGGCGCTATCCAAGGAATCGGACCTTGCCACGCCACACGGGTTGTTATGTTTTACGATTACGCAGGCCGGTGTATCCATGAGAAACTTCAAAATATTCAGGGAGTTGTCTACATCTGTAAGGTTGATCTTACCAGGATGCTTGCCCGCCTGGATCATGTCACTTTCGTTTATGGCGCTCACCAGACCATTTCCAGGCTCGATATACCTGCAATCGCCAAGTACCAGGTTGCCATTTACAAGCTCATAGAGTGCTGCCTCCTGGTCAGGGTTTTCCCCGTAGCGGAGGCCCTTTTCCTCCAGCTCCCCGGTCTTTTCATTGGGGATCTTCCAGGTGCGCTTCCTGTAGACCAGTTCCTGGTCACCAAAGGAAATGCGAAGGTCCATAGGAAAGTGGTCACCCAGGATGCTCTTATACATCTTTTTCATGTCTTTCATGATAAGTCTCCTAATTTTTATAGGCCTTAATGTATCTTTCTCCTTGTTTCGCAGGCATCAAGGTCATGAAGGTAGCAGTTTCCAGGAAATAAGCACCTAAACTTCCATGCGGCCCGTACCTTGGTACCGCCCCCCAATACATGAAGATACAGCCCGTAGAGTCTGTATTTTCACGGTAAAACAGCTTACAGTTGTCACTTGATAAGAAATGACCCCCTTGTCTGCGATTATGGGGCATACACAATCAGGTCTTAAGGATGATTGATGCAGAGGGAGCAAGGTGCATGTCTCTTTTGCCTTTCGTCTGCATATTCTCCCTGGATCTTTGCAAGTTAAGATCTATAGATCTGTAACGATCCTTAATTAATAGTAAGAAGACTATAATCCATTCTGTCTGTTCGTCAACGAAATGAAAGTACCGTGTGATGGTCCATGAGTTGAAAGCACAAGAGCCAGAAAGGGATATGGCCCACCATCTGGGCGGCCATGCATGCCCTTGAAGGCCCTGGCAATTTCCATCGATCATTTGTTTTGCGATCGGCCCTTGGTGCCCCTTTCTCGGCGTAGGGATCCCATGCAGGAACCATGTTCAACGTTACCAGGAATTGATACATTGCGTAGCACTCCAGGGCAAACGGTGGAAAACCAAGGAATCCAAGTACAGGCATCTCGAATAGCTTGATATTTCCAACGTATGGAACGGTATATATCCATTTGGAGGTTGCCCAGTAGTTCCAGAATTCCCATAGGAATCCACAGATTAGTCCTGCCATAAGCATGTTCAAGATTCTGCTTGGGGTGGTGGCTTTCAGATCTCCCAGGAGGCTTGAGCCCTTTAGGCGATAATTCAACGGATCGAAGATCAGAAAAAGCCCTCCCCATACCAGGGGAAAGAAATATCTGGGCCATATCATGGGCAGGATTAAAAAAAGCACGCCCCAGGCCATAAGTACGGTAGATTGCGGCGTTAGGTGCTGGAATCCTCGTATCTTGAGGTGCCGAAAGGTCCCCACGGCGTTCAAGAGAAGATAGGTTTCAAGGAGGCCAGGAAGCACCGTGGCGAATGCAAGGACGTAGCCAGGCCATCTTATCCATGTTTCCACAGGAAGCCCTATGTAATGCCAGTTATCCAGCCGCAGGTTTATGAGCTCGAATATCAGCCAGAAGGTAACGGACCAGGGGAGTAACCACAAGAAGGCGGAGGGCCTCTCCTTGATGAGAGACCATCCGCTATATCGGTAGACCGCACCATCAACCAGGATTATATACGGCCACCAGACGAGGATATAGAAGAATTCACGTACGACCGGGATCCTCAGGTACAAAAGGACTTCAAGGGCCACTAGTATTAGTGCCCCGAAAAGCGATCGGCGTGGGAAGGGGTTCCTCTTCACTTTCCTCCTTGAGAGGTGTCTAGTTATTCGTCTTGGATGTGCTCTGGTTGAGGCCTAGTCTCTTTTCAAGTGAGTCCTTCCTTAATACCCCGGAGTGATACCTGCCATCTGGAAAGATGTATGTAGGGGTCCCGGATATACCCTTCTTGTGCAAGAAGTCCAGTGTGGCTTTGACCTTCTTCTTTCCTGCCTCGCACTGGTTGTCCGATTTGTATCGGTCCCTAAGACCCTCAATGCCCTTATTGTCACAGATGATGGAAATACACTCCTGTTTTGCCCCCTTATGGAAAGGCAGTGGGAACAGAAGGACCCTTACCTGTAGTTCTCCCTGCTCGGCCATCGGTATCAATATCGCCTCGGCCTTTTTACAATAGGGACATTGGGGGTCCGTGACGAAGTATACTACAGGGCCTTTGTCACCCACGGTAAACGCGGTTAGGCCCTTTAAGGCATCAAGATCCGCAGCGGTAAAACGATTGAGGTCATGGATGGTCTCTCTGGTTATGTTCACACCGTCTGCTATTCTGAATATCTGCCCGGTTACCAGGAACTTACCCTTGGAATCCGTGTACAGGAGTCGGTTTTGACCTTGAAGTTTCACCTGGGCCTGGCAAAGGCCTGGGATCTGGGATGGCTTGATCTTGACCACCTTTATATCCCTTCTAAAAATCCTTTTGACAGCGTCCTGAACCAGGCCCTTGCCCGGGCAGCTAGCCGCCATGGACAGGGCAGGTACGGCCAAGAAGAATGTGACCAGGAGTGAGATGATTTTTTTCATTGTAGGTTTTTCTCCTTGCGTGATCGATGTGTTGACAGGGGCTTCATATACCCAGTTTTGTTCTCATGGGTAGTTGGCCAGGGTATTCCATATTGGTTTTTGGGGGTAAGGCCCTTGACTACCTTCCGGTAGCCAAGGGCCTTTTGTCCTTCATGGCTATCATTTAGGCCACCAGGCAACCCCCAGCCTACGTATCACGTTCAAGCCGCCGGGCAGCACCATGTTGTTGTTGAGCCCTACCTCGTCCAGGAATCTCTGGATCTCGTAGGATCTTGTACCGGCGTTACATATGATTATGATGGTTTTGTCCCTGGGCAAGGTTTCATACTGGCTTCGTACCTTATCGTAAACTACGGAGATCCACCTGTCAGGGAATTTTTCCAGGAATGGCTCGGCCTCCCTGGGATGTCTTACGTCCAGGGCAACCCAATCGCCATGTTCCTTTTTTCCATCCATCCATTCAAGGAATTCATCCACGGTAATAGTCCTGAGTCTGCCTGAGACCCGATTGTCTGCAATGTTTGCAGCGGTATTGAGTACATCTACCGCGGTGGAAAACGGCGGTGCATAGGCCAGCTCCAGGTTGCTGAAGTCACTAATGGATGCCCTCCTGGCAATCATGCCTGTAGCGGCGTTTATCCTTGCAAGAAGTCCGTCCCCCATCTTGGCAAAGCCCTGGACCCCTAGGACCCTTCTATCAGAGGCGTTCACCACCATCTGCATGAACATGAGGGCCTGGGTCGGGAAAAAATGCGCCCTGTCAGACTGGACCGCCATGGCGTCTAGGGCCTCGAAACCTTCTAAGCGTGCTACATCCATGCTTATGCCCGTGGCCCCTACGCACACATCGAATACCTTCATGATGAAGCTTCCAGTGACACCTTCGAAGGTGCTTGGAATGCCCGCAAGGTTGTCTGCAACCACCCGGCCCTGGCGGTTTGCCAACGATCCCAATGGGGCATAGGCCTTCTTGCCCGTAACCAGGTTCAGTGTTTCCACGCAGTCTCCAGCCGCATAGATGTTGGGATCGGATGTTTGCATCCTCTGGTTTACCACGATTGCGCCCATGGGGGATACCTCAAGGCCTGCCTCCCTGGCCAGTTCGCTCCTTGGACGCACACCTGTGGACATGATCACCAGGTCGGCTTCAAGTTCCCGGTTATTCGTGATGACCTTGCGGATATGTCCGTTTTCGTCTCCCTCGAATCTCTGTGCCCCCTCGTTGGTATACACATTGACCCCATTTTCCCTTAGGTGTTGTTCCACCATCATGGCTATGGTCTTGTCGACGATCTTGGGAAGGACCTGGGGCATGAACTCTATGATGGTGGTCTCTATTCCCCATAGGTCCTTTAATGCCTCGGCCATTTCGATCCCGATCGCCCCTCCTCCTATCACTACGGCCTTTCCTACCTCTCCCTTGGTCAGGCGTTCCTTGATGGAGATGGCCTTGTGCAAGCTGCTTATGGTGAATACACCGTCCAGGTCGGCACCCGGAATGGGAAGTACGTTTGGCCTGCTACCAGTGGCTAGTACCAGTTTATCGTAGCCGATGGAATCCCTTTCCCCGGTCTTGACATGCTCCAGGTGGACCAGCTGTTTGTCACGATCAATCGATACAGCCCTTGTAAGGGTCTTTACATCCACTCCCTTGGCCTCTTTGAAGAAATACTGATCCCTTAGCATGAGAAAGCTGGTGGACCTGAGCTCCTTTTCATCGGTCACATCGCCGGATACGAAGTAGGGTATGCCACATCCTCCATAGGAAATAAGGTCGTCCTGGTCGATGAGGGTAATATGCGCCCCTGGAATAAGCCGTCTGGCGCGGCAGGCCGCCTTTGGCCCTGCGGCAACAGCACCTATAATGACTATTTTTTCACTCATGTGAAGATCCTCCTTTCGAGATTTGGCGGCAAAGACGAAAAATAATATTAAGGACATAAATCTGCAGAAGAGTAGCACAACCCCACGGTGGTGAAAAGTTATGCTTGTTGAGATTGTATACCGATTCTGGTAAATTAGTCCCATGGAAAAGAAGAAAAACAATAGTATCGACCAGGACAGTGGACTTGACAAATCCACAGAGGACGGATCTTCAGGCCATCTTGTAAAGGCAAACCAACTACCTTCCCAGGAGGATCTGGAAAAGGAGATAAGTGAATATCTTGCCAAGAAGTATGGCGGCAAGGTAAGGGTGGTGTCCCAGATGGTCTTTCCAAAGCAACTCAGACCTGCAAAGACCGATGATCCATCAGGGTGCCAGGCCGAAAGGGGACCGCAAATCCGTTTTGACATGCTACCAGAGGAACTAGAGGCCTATCTTGATGAATATGTGGTTAAGCAGGATAGGGCCAAGGCGATTCTGGCCACCAAGATATGTACCCATTTTAATAAGATAGCCTACCTTAGGAAAAAGAATGTAGACGCCCTTCCAGTTGGGAATATCAAGAATAACATTATCCTCATTGGGCCTACCGGTGTGGGCAAGACCTATCTGATCAAGCTTATTGCGGCAAGGCTGGGGGTACCATTTGTAAAGGGTGATGCCACCAAGTTCAGTGAAACCGGCTATGTTGGCGGCGACGTGGAAGACCTGATCAGGGATCTGGTGGAGGAGGCGAACGGGGACCTGGAGGCTGCCCAGTATGGAATCGTCTATATAGATGAGATAGACAAGATTGCATCGAGCCATTCGATGAAGGGGCCTGATGTGTCACGTGCCGGTGTACAACGTGCCCTTTTAAAGCCCCTTGAGGAAACCGAGGTGGATCTGAAGGTACCTCACGATCCCATCTCCCAGATAGAGGCCATAGAAAGGTACAGAAAGACCGGTAAGAGGGAAAAACAGAGCATCAATACAAAGCACGTGCTCTTCATCGTTAGTGGGGCCTTCTCCGGTCTGGCCGATATCATAAAAAACAGGCTCACTAAGCAGGGTATCGGTTTCGGGGCAGATATCGATGTAAAGGAAGACCTTGAGTGGCTGCGCCATGTTAAGCCCCAGGACCTGATAGAATACGGCTTCGAAACGGAATTTGTGGGCAGGCTACCGGTCATAGCCCTCCTTGAGGAACTCAACGAGGAGGATCTGTTTGAGATCTTGAGAAACCCAAACAGCACAGTGATTGTAAGCAAGAAGCATGACTTCAAGGCCTATGGAATCGATCTAAAATTCGAAGAGGATGCCTTGAGGCTCCTGGCACACCAGGCGTACCAGGAAAAGACCGGGGCAAGGGCCCTAGTCAGCGTCGTGGAAAGGGCGCTCTTGCCCTTTGAGAAAAAGTTGCCCTCTACGGACATTTCCTTTCTGGTGGTTACAAGAAAGATGGTGGAGGATCCAGAGGGCGAACTTGAGAAGTTGCTTAAATGTCCTGATGATCCCCACAGAATTCAGACCTACGAGGCCATCGTATCCGCTGAAACAACGGAATTGCTTCGCAAGATGGAGCAGGAGACCGCCCATCTATGGGATGAGGCCTGTGTATCCATGACACCCAAGCGTCTAGAAATGGCGGCATCCGCCTGCCTCAGGGATGATGTAAGCCCGGAAGAGGCATGCGAACGCGTACTTTTCCTGGTGGAGCGGGTAAAGAGTTATGAGGTTTCCTTCTTCAATCGCTGCGGTGTCAAGATCATATTTGAGGATGAGGCCGTTGATAAGTTACTGGATGGTTGCTACGATGATCCCTCCAACCTTTACCGTCATTGCGAGAGGCTCATAAATATCCTGGAATATGGTCTGACCCTAGTAAGGGACAAGACCGGCCAGGATACCTTTACTATTCCCTGTAAGGCCGTGGAAAATCCTGAGCTTTTCATAAATCGCCTTATCCGTAATTGTTACAATTCAGGCACCTAGGAGAAAAACCATGAAGGAAAGTCCAACGGTTCTTCTCGTTGATAACCATGAAGCGGTAGTCCAGGTGTTCAAGGAAATCGGGGAAAGGCATGGTCTCAAGATGATATTTGCCGAGGACGGCCAGGAAGGATTGGATATGGCGAAGGAAGAGCTTCCAGAGCTTGTGGTGATTCGCCGAAATTGTCCCACCCTTGATGCCCTCTCGGTAAGTGTCCTCTTGAAGCAGTCTCCGGATACAAGTGAAATTCCAATAGTGGTGATCTGCTCCGGGGCCACCCCCCAGGAGAAGGAAAGTTTCAGGGATGCTGGTTGTAACGGGTGTATAGAAGAGCCTATTTCAATGGAAGAGCTGATAGTGAAATTAAAGGAGTGGTTGCCATGATTTATCCGGAGTACCGGCCCAGGAGGATGCGCAGAAGCGAAAATATAAGGGCACTTGTCAGGGAAACACACCTTGGTCGCAATCATCTGATCTATCCACTTTTTGTATGCCCTGGGAAAAAGATCAGGGAACCGATAGGATCAATGCCGGGTTGCTTTCAGCTCTCTATTGACCAGGCAGTAGAAGAGTGCTCCCGTATATATGACCTTGGGCTTCCTGCGGTTATTCTCTTTGGGTTGCCCGAGAAGAAGGATGCCAGGGGCTCTCATGCCTGGATAAAGTCTGGTATTGTCCAGAAGGCCATTTCCTCTATTAAGAAGGCAGTGCCCGAACTCATGATTGTAACGGATGTATGTTTGTGCGAATATACATCCCATGGACATTGTGGGTTGCTCTCTGGTAAGGGATCGACCAAATCCAATTGTGTGGTCGATAACGACGCCACCATTGAACTGCTTGCAAAGGTTGCCCTTTCCCATGCCAGGGCAGGTGCAGACATGGTTGCACCTTCTGATATGATGGATGGAAGGGTGGGGGCCATCAGGCAGGCCCTTGATGAGCATGATTTTGATCAGATTCCCATAATGTCCTATGCGGTGAAATATGCCTCTTCATTCTATGGACCCTTCAGGGATGCGGCAGAATGTGCCCCGCAATTTGGTGACCGACGTGCCTACCAGATGGATCCGGCAAATGCCAGAGAGGCCCTTCGTGAGGCTACCCTCGACATGGAAGAAGGCGCGGATATACTCATGGTCAAGCCAGGACTGCCCTACCTCGACATCATCCATATGCTCCGCCAGGAATTCAACCTCCCTATAGCCGCCTACCAGGTCAGCGGAGAATATGCCATGATAAAGGCAGCCGCTGGCAACGGGTGGATTGACGAGGAGGCAGTGGCCCTTGAATCCCTCACGTGCCTGCGCCGGGCAGGTGCCGATATCATTATTACATACTTTGCCAAGGATCTAGCCAAGCTCCTATGAGCATACAGGGTAGATGGCCAAGGGCGTTGGCAGCCCTCGGCCATCCTGGTTTCAGGCTCCTGCTCATGGGACAGGCGGTAGCCTTGCAGGGAACCTGGATCCAGGGAACTGCCCAGAGATGGCTTGTACTAGAGCTTTCAAATTCCCCCTTCATGCTAGGTGTGCTCGGTGCCTGTGCAGGTTTACCCATCTTGCTTTTTTCCTTCTTTGGTGGCTGGTTGGCAGACCGGTTGCCCAAGGTTTCCTTCCTTAGTGGTGTCCAGGCACTGATCCTTATCCAGGCCCTTGTATTTGGTTGGCTGGTTCAGGTTGGGGACATATCCGTGCCAATGGTGATGGCCTTGGCCTTTATAATGGGTACCGGCATGGCCTTTGAAGTACCTGCCAGGCAATCCTTGGTATTCGATCTGACCGGCAGGCAGACCATTACCAACGCCCTAGCGCTCCATTCTACGGCATTCAACCTTGCTCGTTTTTCAGGTCCAGCGATTGCCGGTCTGTTGATGGATTCAGGTATGCTCGCCGCCTGTTTCTATCTTAAGGCAATTTCCGCTGCCATTGTCATCGTTGTGCTTATTCTCATCATGCATCTACATCCCTGGTGTAATCAGGCTAGGGCATTGAGGGAAAGGGAGCCTGGCTTTTTCGATTCCTTCAGACAGGTAAGGGCCTTTGTGCAGCAAGAACCAATAGTTGGTCATGTCCTGTTGGTGATCGTGGCCTTTGGGGTATTGCTTCTTCCCTATGCCATTCTTTTGCCCTCCTTCGGCAGGGATGTTCTAGGCCTTGGAGCCAAGGAATATGGATTTCTCGGTGCAGCAAACGGGCTTGGTGCCCTTTCGGGGGCCATCTTTGTGGCCATAACTGGCCATCGCGGGGCAAGGGAACGCTGGTGGTGGAGTGGTGCCATACTGTTTCCAATCACCTTGGTAGGCCTTTCCATGTCCTTGACCTATGCCGAGGCCCTTGCCTGCCTTTTTGTCAGCGGTTTCATCATGGTTATCACGTCAACCAGTGCCATAAGCCTTTTGCAACTTCATGCCCGGGATGCCTTGAGGGGACAGATCATGGGGATGTTTACCACGAGTTTCATGGGCTTTTTCCCTGTGGGCAGCCTTCTTCAGGGTGGACTTGGACAGATCATGGGGATACGTCTTACCATCTTTGCTACTGCAATTGCTGCACTGGTTGCGGTGTTGGTCGCCTTCTTACTTGGTCGTAGGGTCTCTTCCTAGCCTGTGATACCAATAATTTTTTGCCATATAAGGTTACAGATGCCTTCGGCATAGTCTCTGCCGAGGGAAGGATTTTGCGCATACCTATCCTCTCCTTGCCAGCCTCGGGCCTAGGATAACTGTCTCTTCTCCCTGTGTGTTTTTGTAGTTCCATGGATAAATAGAAACATTTCGTTTTCTAATTTTTTCATTTTACCCCTTAAGGATATCAGGCAGTCTGCCGATCGGGGAAAATAGATGGACTCCTAGGAGATATTTCGACAATGGCCGATTACAGGAAGGCTACCGGTCTCACAGGTAGCCAGATGAATCCCTGCATGAACAGGAAATGCCACCAATACATTCGGGAAATACAACAAGGTCTTCTAGAAAGGGAGGAGTAATGAAAAGAATTGCCATTCTTTCGCTTTTGTTCGTCTTGTTTGCTGGCTCTGTTTCTTGGTCCGCCGGCAGAGACCTGTTCGTTGCCAAGTGCGGTGAGTGTCACAAAAGGGGCGGCAGTGCCGCGGTCATAAATCCAGCGGATAAGGCAGCCATCGTCTGGAAGAAATATTTCAAAAGAAGGC
>WFZW01000009.1 GCA_015489365.1 Deltaproteobacteria bacterium
AGTAATAATACTTTACTTATCAACTATCTTGCACCATTTCAACAACGATCTGGTAAATATAGGGATCAAGGGTACGTTCCCATTGTCAATGCCTCTACCATATCCCTTACTCGTGCGCCTTGTCCTGTATGGTCTTATATTTGTTACGGGCGGTCTGATGCTTGTTTGCAGCCTTGTAGACCTTCTCTAGAAGCTCTTGCATCCCATAGGGCTTTTGTATAAAGCCTACGAGTCCCTTGCCTGCAAACCGGTTTACTGCCTCCTGTTCATTGTATCCACTAGAGAGGATCACCTTTATCCCAGGATTTATACGTCTCAACTCCCTAAAGGCCTCCTCACCATTCATGTGCGGCATGGTCATATCCAATAATACCACCTCGATATCCCCTGGGTTTTCCCTATAAATCTTCACTGCCTCACGTCCGTCACCTGCCGTAACTACTTCAATTCCTGCCTGTTCCAACATCATCTTTGCAACGGACCTTACCGTTTCCTCATCGTCCACCACCAAGACCTTGCCCTTGATCTTTTCCCTTAGTGCCTGTTTGATTTCACGGTTCCAATTGGAAACGGCCTTGGAAGGTCCCTTGGAGCATGGGAAAAGCACCTTGAAGGTACTGCCTTGACCAGGTTCACTGTAGACCTTTATGGCACCCTTGTGTCCCCGGACTATTCCAAGGACCGCAGCAAGTCCGAGTCCCCTTCCTGAAAATTTGGTTGTAAAGAAAGGATCGAATATCTTGGACACCGTATCTTCATCCATCCCAAAACCGGTGTCTGACACCTCGAGAAAGCTGTAATATCCACTGGGCAGGTCCTCGTCCAGGTAGGCCTCGGCCAGATAGCTTTTGTCTGCCTCCATTACACCGGTGGTAATGGTGATCACACCACTCCTGTCTCCAATGGCCTCTGAGGCATTTATGACCATATTCATGAGTATCTGCCTGATCTGGGTGGCGTCGGCCTCTATCTCCGGGATATTATCTTCCAGATTGTACTTGATGACCGCCTTCTTAGAAACGATGGTCTGCAGTAAATAGCTCATCTCATCAATGAGACTTGAAAGGTGGATAGGTTCAATTATGAATTTTCCCCTGCCCGAATAGGCTAGCATCTGGTTGGTGAGATCTGCAGCGGTCCTTGCGGCCTTTTTGATCTGTTTCAGATAACGGTGCAAGGGGGATTCTTCAGGGTCCTTCAGCAGGGCCAGATCCGCATAACCAAGTATGCCCATCAAAAGATTGTTGAAGTCATGGGCTATGCCTCCGGCGAGAACCCCAAGACTTTCGAGTTTCTGGGCCTGCTGCATCTGCTCTTCAAGCTTTTTTCTTTCCTCGGCAGATTTGCGGATATGGGTTATGTCCTCTATTATCCAAATGATTCCGTGATCCAGGTCATCTGGATTGACAGCCTTTCCTATTATACGGCACCATATAAGGTTGCCAGATTTGTGCTTGAGTTCCCTTTCATCGGTAAATGCCTTGCCCTCGGAAAGGATCTTCCTTGCCCTTCGTCCAAAGGTATCGAATTCCTCCTTGGTGGGATAGAATATCTCAGTACTTTTGTCGATAAGCTCCTCTGGACGGTAGCCAAATATCTTGCAAAGTGCATCATTTACCCATATCACGTATCTTTCCCTGGAATAACCTATGCCCAGGGTTATATTGTCAAGGATGGTCTTTCTCTCGGCAGATATCTGCTTGAGCCTTTCCTCCGCATCCTTCCTCTCTGTAATATCTCGCCCTATTATAACCATGCCCTTGGGTATGCCATCTGGATGATACAGGGGGACCTTGATGATATCGCATGTCCTGCCAAATGCTGATCCATCATCCAGCGTGATCTCAAAACGGGTGGGTGCCCCTTTCTGCCAGGTCTCTTCATCCGAACGTTCACAAAAGGGAATGAATGAATTGATGAAGCGGCCATTGTTGCCAAGTAGCTCCCTGTGGGTTCTTCCACGATAATCTGTTCCTTCGAGTTCGAAGAGCCTTAGTGCGGCATTGTTCGTCTCGAGCCACCTGCTGGCAGCGTCTTTGAAGATCACCAGGTCCGGCATGGAATTGATGAGGATCCTTAGGCGTTCTTCGCTTTCGAGCAGTGCCTTGTCTGCCTCTACCTTGTCTTCGATATCCCGAAACATGCCTGTCATCATGGCAGGATGGCCATCCCTGCACGAACAACAGCAGCTACCCTCGGTCAGTATCACCTTCCTGTGCCTCGATAGGAACTTAATCCTTATTCTATCGATATTATGGCCAGTTAAAATCAAGTGAAAAAGTTCCCTGCAATCCTCGGACTGCTCCGGATCTATCACCTTCCAGAATTTGAGGCTGCGCATCTCGTTGCTGGAGTAGCCCAGGGCCTCCCTGCATGCCCTATTGGCATAGAGGAATGACCCGTCAGGACCCACGCAGAGAAAAAAATGACTTGAAAGTTCTACCAGATCAGACCACATTACCGCCTCCAACCTGCCATGAAAAAAGGCCAGGCTTACCCAGAAGCCTGATTAGAAACCACCCACCACGCCAGAACGGCCAAAAATTACAGGAACAGATTCAATTGATATTGGAAAAAAACAGAAATGTCAATCGAATGGAATGGCTTCCTGTAACACAGCCTTCAGGTTCTCCAGCCGATAGGGCTTGGGAAGTACTGCCTTGAAACCGAACTGCCTGAAATTTTCCATGATTTCGTCGTTGGCATAGCCGCTTGAGACAATAACCACTGCATCAGGATCTATCTTCATGATTTCTTCCACAGCCTCCTTGCCTCCCATGCCTCCGACAATGGTGAGATCCGTGATAACCGCTGCAAAGGGCTCATCACCAAACAAGGCGGCCCTGTATTTCTGTATGGCCTCTTGGCCGTTCGATGCGAAATCAGGCCGATAGCCAAGAAACTTGAGTGCATCTCCGGCAAGATCCCTCACAGCCTTTTCGTCATCCATTATCAATACTCGCTTGCCCTTTTGCGACCAGGGACTTGCCGATCCCCCCTTTTTCTTTTCATATTCGCCAGCACCAATCTGTTCCTTGGCAGGCAAGAAGATCGTAAAAACAGCACCATTGCCAGGGGATGACTGGACACCTATGTGGCCATTATGTCGTCTTATAATGGAAAAACATACAGCAAGACCAAGGCCGCTTCCCTTCTCCTTGGTGGTAAAGTAGGGATCAAATATCCTTCCAAGATCCTCCTTCCTGATACCTGGTCCCTGGTCCCTTATGGATATGGATATATACCGTCCCGGTGAGAGTATTTGTCCCTTCTTGAGATCCTTGGTGGACAGAACCACATTGGATGCCTTGATGGAGACCTTGCCGCCGTTGGGCATGGCCTGTTCCGCATTGATAATAATGTTTTGTACAACCTGACTTATCTGGCCAGGATCTACCTCAGCGGACCATAGGTCCCCTGGGATATCGAACTCTACAAAAGACTTGGTACCTCGAAGGCTGAATCTTGCGGTTTCCCGTATGAGATTGCCAAGGTCGGTTAGTTCCTTTACAGGGGCACCGCCCTTTGCGAAGGTCAACAATTGGCGTGTGAGCCCCTGGGCCCGCACAGAGGCCAATTCAGCGGACTCCAGCCGGGCATACACAGGTGATGTAGGGACTGTCTGCATCTTGGCCAGCGAGATATTCCCAAGAATGGCGGTAAGGAGGTTGTTGAAATCGTGCGCAATACCACCGGCAGCTATACCAAGGGATTCCAGCTTTTCGATCTTTGCCCGCTCGTCCTCCCTCCTGACCTCATCGGTTACATCCCTGACCGTCAGGACCACACCTATAATATCCTCCCGGTGATTCTTTATAGGGGCCCCGCTGGTGGATACGATCCTTTTTTCTCCACCTCTTGATACCAGTATAGGATTGGATGACGGCTTTACCAACGTGCCATCTCGCAGTACATTTTCAACCGGTCCCTCGCAAGCCCTTCCGGTCTTTGGATTTATGAAGTGGAATACCTCTTCGATCCCTCGTCCCTTTGCCTCTGCCTCTTTCCATCCAGTAAGGTGTTCCGCGACATGATTCATCATCTGTATATGGCCGTCGAGATCCGTGGTAACCACCGCATCCCCTATGCTCTTGAGGGTTACCGCTAGCCTCTGCCTCTCTCTACTGATCCTTTCTTCAGCCTGCTTCTTCCAGGTTATGTCTGCATTGCTTCCTCGGACACCAAGGAAGTTTCCCTGCTTGTCGTATATGGCCCTGCAGGTATGCCCTATCCAGCGTTTTTGTCCATTTTTTGTGATTATCCTGAACTCTATAGGTTTATGTGGCTTGGCCTGGACGGATTCTTTTAAGTG
>WFZW01000010.1 GCA_015489365.1 Deltaproteobacteria bacterium
GATCAAAATAGAAGAAATTATCATAATTGATAAAAACGTCAAAAACGCTTAAAGTAATTATCTCTCGATTTCGAATAGTTAATTAAAATAGGAATAGGTTGGTTTGCAGGTTCTCAGGTATTAAACTTCTTAATATCGATCAGATTATAAGAAGCTCATGACCGGGAGGACCTAATGTACAGGGACACAGAAAGCGAATTCCTTTCCACTTCAGAGGCTAGCAGGCTTTGTGGGGTGGCCCGGACGACCATATCCAAGTGGATAGATGAAGGGCTGCTCAAGGCCTTTGTGACACCAGGGGGACATCGCAAGATAAAAAGACAGGATCTAAAGAGTTTTATCGAGGAGCGCGGATTGGTACCAAGGGCTGGGATTTTTGGGAAAAAGACTAAAAAGAAGATTCTGGTTGTAGATGACAATCCTGATGACATTCGGCTTGTCCAGGCGGCCTTCTTGGCGGCGCAGGACAAGTATGAGGTTCATACCGCAAAGGGCGGCTTTGAGGCCATATACAAGATAGGTGATATCAAACCTGACCTGGTCGTTTTGGACATTGTTATGCCGGACATGGATGGATTCTCGGTATGCAAGAACATCAAGAAGAACCCTATAACTAAGGGGGTAAAGGTTGTGGCAGTAACCGCCTACCCGGATGAAGAGACCCGGGATGAGGCATTTTCCTGCGGGATAGATGCATTTTTTACCAAACCACTAGATCTGGGGGCACTTATCAAAAAGATCCTGGACTTGCTGGGCCAAAAATGAATTCCTTTGAATATGTCAACATGAGCATAGGCCGTGTCTTCAGGCCACTGGTACCTCCCGATAGTGAATAGGCAGGTATGAATTTATCCGAAAATGCATTTTTTGATTGGCCATGGATACACAAGGACAAAAGGCAAAATGTTCCTAGGGGTGCGTTTTCATACCTCGTTGCGTCTGTCCCTGGAAGGCGGTTACAGAGTCTATGTGGTGTATCTTCATGCCCTGGGAGGGGCATCGCGGAGGATATGGGCTGAATGAATTTTTGGGAGCAGACCTATCTTGTCTCCCCTGCGGAATTTTTTGTAACCGATGACCGCAGTGCGGTCCTGGAGACCTATCTGGGCTCTTGTGTAGGGGTTACTCTATATGATTCAGTCGTAAAGGTCGGCGGGCTGGCGCACATCGTCTTGCCAAGTGGTGATCAAAAGAGGGAGGCGGTTTCGCCGGGTAAGTATGCCACATCGGCTATTCCCCTATTGATCGAAAGGATGCTCGATTTGGGTGCAGTGAAAGGACGCATGGTTGCAAAAATGGCTGGTGGGGCGGCTATCTATAAGAATTTTAGCCTGGATATAGGCCGTCGAAACGCCGTGAAGGTCAAGGAAATCCTCAGGCAGGAAGGGATTCCGATCCTGGGGGAGGACGTAGGGGGGAATTTTGGCCGTGTATTGCGATTGAAAATTGAAAACGGTGAAATCAGCCTAAGGCAGATCGGCCGAGGATTACGTGAGGCCTCTTCACCGACCGCGGTCAGGGGGGTGGAGTTCAAGGACATAGTGAAGGAGATCGACCATATCGAGCCTTTGCCCAAAACCGTACGCCAGGCCCTGACCTTGATAGACGAAGATTCCGCAGACAGCCAGGAACTCAAGGGGATCATCTATAAGGATCAGGCATTGACTGCCGATGTACTCAAGATATGTAACTCCGCCTACTATGGATTTACCAGGCGCATCTCCAACCTCGGCCACGCAATTGCCCTTTTGGGTCTCAAGACCATAAAGAAGATACTTCTATCCCTTTCCCTGAAAAATATCCTGTTCCAAAAAATCCCGAGTTATTCCCTTGGAAAGGGTGAGATGTTCAAGCATGCCTTGGCCTGCGGGCTCACAGCTGAATTGATGGCCAGGGAATTGGGTCACGACAACGACAGTGAAAAGATCTTTACCGCTGCCCTTTTGCACGACATAGGCAAGATAATCCTGGACCTGGTTGCATTCGACAGGTTCGGCCTGATTATGGACAAGGTGGTGAAAGAAGGGCGGTCCTTTCTGTCTGCCGAAAAGGAGATACTCGGTTTAACCCATGCCCAGGTGGGGGCAATGATAGCAAGGCAATGGAATCTTCCGCTGGTTTTGATCGAGGCGATTGGGTATCACCATGAACCTGAAAAGGCACAGGCAGCCCCAGAGGCGGTGGCCATAGTCCATGTCGCGGACGTGATATGTTCCATGCTGGGCATCGGGGGAGGGGTGGATGGCCTGGTCAATCCGGTTCATCCTGGTGCGCTGTCACTCCTGGCCCTGGATGCCAAGGCCGTGGAAAATATCATAGAGGGGCTGCCAGAGGTTATGAAACAGACCGAACCCATTGAGGCAGGTTAGATATGGAGATAACCGGCCAGGAACTGGACATACTTCTGGAGAGGATCATAGAGGAGACTGGTTACGATTTCAGCCAGTATCGGCATGGAACGATCAAACGGCGTATCTTCAAACGCCTTTTGGCCACTGGGGTGGCGGATTTTCAGGCCTACCTGGATTTCCTGGACGAATATCCTGAGGAATACAGACGGCTTATCAAGGAATTGACCATAAAGGTGAGTTGTTTTTTCCGCAATCCCTACGTGTTCGAGCTATTAAACAAGATCGTCCTGCCAGATATTCTCAGAAGAAAGGAGATGGAACGGGGCCCGGCAATCAGGGTTTGGAGTGCTGGATGTGCCTATGGTGAAGAGGCCTATTCCGTAGCCATGCTCCTGGTGGAGTATCTTAGGGGTAAGAAAAAGGAATTGTCCGATTATTTCATCTCCATCTTCGCTACGGACATAGACAACGATGCCTTGGCCAAGGCAAAACTGGCCCTATATGAGGATGAGGCCCTATATGAGGTCAAGAAGCTGTATCTGGATAGATATTTTGTACATGACGGGCGTTACTCGGTAAGTGACGAGATAAAGGATCTAGTTGTCTTTTGCCAACACGACCTGACCTCTAACAGGCAGATTGCTCCGCCTGCCGGGGTAGTCCACAGCTATGACCTTATCCTTTGCCGTAATGTCCTCATATATTTTTCCCTGCCCTTGCAAAGGAGGGTAATGCTCAATTTGCTCAGATCATTAAACCCTGGAGGCTTCCTGGTGTTGGGAGAGGCCGAATCCGTGCTGAAGGAAATCGAGCCACTTTTGACCTTGGTAGATGCCCGTGCCAGGATCTATCAGAAGAACGGGGAAGTGGATGAAAATACGTATTAAGACAAAGATCCTTGCCGGTATCCTGGGCTGCATATTGTTGCTTGGCCTGAGCATATTGGCGTTCACCTACATCAACCTCTACGATAGGCTGAGCCTTGAATGCCAGAGAAAGGGCATTTCCATGGCCAGGGATATAAGCGATGAACTCGTTCCGGTAATGACCTCTAAAGACAGGGCTGGTGCCCGTGAGGTACTGCTACAGCACAGGATGCGGGAGGATGACATAGGTTACCTTCTCATAGTCTTTCCCAGGGATAAGATCTTTGCCCATACCTTCGAGGGGTCGCCTCCCCTTGAGCTGACCGAGTCGGGCCTTTTGACCTCACACTTGGCTTCCAATGAATCCTATATCGTGAAGAGGATTCCGGGCAGGGACAGGCTCATCTTCGATATTGCCTACCCCATACAGGAAGGCAGGCTGGGGATCCTCCACCTGGGCCTGATAGGAACACCGGTGCTCGATGAGGTGAACTATGCCATCAGAAACATCTCCGCCATCGTTGTGCTCGTTCTGCTCCTGGGGACGGTGCTGGCAGTCTTTCTATCAAGGTTCATTTCTCGTCCCCTCAATGAATTCATCAAGGTTACGAGGGCCGTAAGCAAGGGAGACCTAGAACAGACGGTAGCCGTAAGGACCGGGGATGAATTGGAGGAGCTGGCCAACTCACTCAACGACATGACACGGCAGATAAGGGCCTCGAGGATCAAGCTAGGCGAGGCCATGGATTATGTTTCCAATATCATAGAGAATATTTCCCAGTCGTTACTGATCGTCGATTCCGATGCAAAGATCAAGACCACGAATCAGGCTACCCTTATGCTCCTGGGCTATAGCCAGGAAGAACTGTCAGGGCAGTCAGTCGGCCTGATAGTCAAGGATGGAGACGAGATTTTTAGGAAATTGATTCACCGGTTGATCCGCAAGCGAGAGCCCATTCAGGATTACGAGATGGTCTACTTGACCAGGCAGGGTGATCCGATCCCGGTAAACTGTTCGATCTCGGCACTTGTGGATACATCGGGCAAACTCACCGAGGTCATATGCATGGCCAAGGACCTGCGGGAGATAAGACGACTCATCAGTGAATTGGACCAGATCTACAATGGCGCCCCTTCCCCGATTCGGGTGATAGACCCGGAATTCAGAGTCGTCAGCCAGAACAGGGCCATGAGCCAGCTGGTCGGCGTAAGCCCTGAAGAGGCAAAGGGTAGGCCTTGCTATGAATTGCTTAGTGGCCCTTACTGCCGTACCGAAAATTGTTCCCTGCGCTTGATCCTCAAGGGACACAAGAGGATCGATCGGGAATCGGAACGCATCACGTCTGAGGGCAAGGTGATCCCGTGCCGCATCCTGGCCAACCCGTTTCGGGATGCACATGGGAAAATAGTGGGGGTTATCGAGGTATTCATCGATGTCGCCGAAAAGAGGGACTTCATCCGCAGGCTGGAGACCAAAAGCCGCGAGCTTGCCAATGCGCTGGATAACCAGCAGGCATATGCCGACATAATGAGTTCCCTGAGCAGCATCGTAGACCTGGATGCCCTCCTGGACGAAGTTCTAGTCAAGATAGCCGGGTACACTAATAGCCAATTGGGCGTCGTTTATCTGCTAGAAAGTGGGCGGCTCGTTCCCCATGCCGCCTATGCCTTGGGCATAAAGGATATAAAGGAGTTCCAGCCCGGCGACAGCCTGCCGGGTGAGTGTGCCAGGGAGAAGAGGGTCATCCTGGTTTCCGACGTGCCGGATGATTATTTCATGGTCCGTTCTGGTATGCTGGAGGGCCTTCCAAGGCATGTGATATGCCTTCCTATCTCGTTCAAGTCTAGGCTTGTTGGGGTGCTGGAGCTCGCCAATTTGGCTGGGTTCGGGGGGAAGGAACTCGGTTTTCTCAAGGTCGTGGTGGACCAACTGGGCGTGGGCATCGATCATGCCCTGGCATACCAGAAGGCCGGGGCTCTGGCCGCAGAACTCCAGGAAAAGAACGAGCTCTTGATGTCACAGAACGAGGAGCTTCAGTCACAAAGTGAGGAGCTCCTGGCATTGAATGAGGAGCTTCAGTCACAGGCAGAGGAGCTGGCTGTCCAGAAGAAGGCCCTGGAGGACAAGACCAGGCAGGTGGAGGAGGCCAACCGTTTGAAGTCAGAGTTTCTGTCCAATATGTCACACGAACTCAGGACCCCGCTCAATGCCATCCTGGGGATGACTCGCCTGTTGAAAGGCGAGCTGAGCGGCATCACTGAGGATCAGCAGGCCGATTACCTGGAGATCATTGAGAGAAACGGTACCACCTTGCTGGAATTGATCAACGATGTGTTGGATCTATCCAAGATCGAGGCTGGAAAGGTAGAGATAATATGGGAAGAGATCCACATCAACACCTTTATAGAGGAAGTCCTACAGTCGGTCCACACACTAGCCGATGAAAAGGCGCTCGATCTGGTGATTGAACTCGACCCGGAGGCGGATTCTATCGTTTCCGATACGGACAAACTAAGGCAGATCCTGCTGAATCTTTTGAGCAATGCCATAAAATTCACCGAGGAGGGAAACGTATCTATCATTACAAGGGACATGAAGGATCAGGTATCCATAACCGTAAAGGATACTGGTATCGGCATCTCCAAGGAGGCCTTGAAATACATATTCGATGCCTTCAGGCAGGTAGATAGCTCGACCACTCGGGCATACGGTGGAACAGGCCTGGGCCTGAACATAGTCAAAAAGCTGGTGGATCTGCTTGGGGGTAAGATCCATGTGGAAAGCGAGGTGGGCAAGGGCTCTACCTTTACAGTTACCCTGCCGAGACGGCCCATAACCTTGAAAGAGGTGGACGAGGGCTGGAAGGAAAAAATCAGATCCGTCCTATTGACCGAGGAAACCGCACCATCGAAGGATATGAGATCCAAGGGCCGTAAACAGATCCTGATCATAGACGATGACCCCATAGTCACACGTGAATTAAGCGTAATCCTGAAGGAAGGGGACTACCAGTTGCGTTTTGCCTTCAATGGTCTCGAAGGCCTGGAATATATAAAGAATGAAGGACCTGACCTGATCCTGCTCGACCTGAAGATGCCGGATATGGATGGATTTTCGCTGGTAAGGGAGATGCAGAAGGAGAAACGGACCAGGAATATCCCTGTGATCATACTGTCGGCCATGGACCTTAGCAGGGAGGAAAGGGATCGTCTTGCCAGTAACGTGAGGCAAGTAATCCTCAAGGGACAAATAAACAAGATCAACTTCCTTGATGCGGTAAATAGGGCCCTGTATGGCAAGGAACCACAGGAAGAATTAAGGGCCGACACGTACGAGGCCAGAAGACAGGCCCAGGCAGGGGCCGCCAGTGGACCGATAAGGATCCTCGTTGTTGAGGACAACAAGGACAATTTGTTTTTGTTGAAGCACGCCTTTCGACACACTGGCTACAAACTCTATACAGCGGAAAACGGTGCGGATGCCATAGAGATGGCACAGAAGGTAAGGCCTGACCTGATACTCATGGACATGTTGATGCCTGTCATGGATGGATACGAGGCAACCAGAAGGATGCGAAAGATCAAGGAACTGGCCAGGGTACCCATAATTGCCTTGACGGCCCGCGCCATGCGTGGAGACCGTGAAAAGACCCTGGCCGCTGGCTGCAATGATTACGTATCCAAGCCGATTAATCCCACTGATCTCATAGAAAAGGTGGGTGACTGGCTCAGAATATTCAAGAAGAGGGACCCAAATGACAAAACTGGATAAGAATGACCTCCTGGATGACCTCTCCGTCACATCATTCAACAGGATTCTTCATTCACTTAGGGCCCCGCTCAATTCCATTGTCGGCTTTACCACCCTGCTGGAAAGTGAATCCTACGGTCCCCTTTCCGCCGAGCAAAGGGAATTTTTAGGGATAATACAACGAAATGCAGATGAAATGCTGGACCTCATTGACAAACTTTCTCTTCTAACAAAGTCCAAGGAGCGTCCATGAAGCAAGGCTTTGATCCCAGACCTGCTACCATCATGGTTGTAGAC
>WFZW01000011.1 GCA_015489365.1 Deltaproteobacteria bacterium
AGCTTTTAAGTTTTATTTGTGGGGGCGTGATGAAACCAAAGATATCATCTGCCGGTTTGGAAGTTGTGCAATGAGGCTTAACAGGGCAGGGGAATATGCCGTTAGGTGCGTGCTATACCTTTCACACAAGGGGCAAGGCATCCTTACAACCAAGAAGGAGATAGCCCGGTATGGGGCTATACCGCCGCACTTTCTTTCAAAGATTGCCCAGGACCTGGCGAAGGCAGGCATAATCGAGATAAAACAAGGTTCAAAGGGTGGATTTATCCTCTTGGCTGATCCAGCAAAGCTTACGTTGTTGGATGTGGTAGAGACGATGATCGGTGAAATATATCTCAACGACTGCATTGCCCGCCCTGATTCCTGCCCGGCCAGCACAACCTGTGTGGTAAACAAGGTTTGGATGAAGGGACGTAACGAGCTTAGGAGGATTTTGGGCGATGTGACCTTTGCCGATATGGTAAAGAAGGAGGCATGCATACCGGTATTCAACAAGGGGGATTGAGCTGGTCGTAGGCAGGCTCGATCTTTACTTGGCAAGCAGGGCTGCTTGGTCTAAAAGATTATTAGGGATGGTTGATAATCCGCACACGGTGGGTGAAAACCCAGACAAGCGCTGGTCCTTTCGTAGAGAAGATGCAGGCTGCATAAGAGCTTGGAGTAATATCCATTTCGATGGAGGGGAAAATGCTTCTAATGCCGAGAAAGATAGTGGGGTTTTACGTAAACGGGTTTCGTTCCATGACCCTTGGAAAGACCCTTTGGAAGATAATCCTCATAAAGCTCATCATCATATTTGTGGTTATCAGGCTCTTTTTTATGCCGGATTACCTGAATACCAGGTTCAAGACCGACAGTGAAAGGGCGCAACATGTAATGAATGTCATTACCAGGGTCCATGTCCCTGGAGGGAAGAATCTGATTCCATAAGGAAAGGAGGAGCGTATGTTAGAGCAAACGGGATTGGAATTGGTGAACTGGGCCAGGGCCCAATTTGCCCTTACGGCCATGTTTCACTGGATCTTTGTTCCGCTGACCCTTGGCCTCTCTTTTTTGTGTGCCTTCTTTGAAAGCATATATGTGAAGACCGGCAAGGAGGAATGGCGGCGCCTAACCAGGTTCTGGATGCGGCTTTTTGGGATAAATTTTGCCATCGGGGTGGCTACGGGCATCATCCTGGAGTTCGAGTTTGGAACCAACTGGTCCAATTATTCATGGATGGTTGGGGATATATTCGGCGCCCCCCTGGCCATAGAGGGGCTTGTGGCATTTTTCTTGGAGGCCACGTTCTTTGCCGTCATGTTTTTTGGCTGGGACAGGGTTTCGAAGGGCTTTCACCTTTTTTCAACATGGATGGTTGCAATTGGTTCCAATCTTTCTGCCTTGTGGATACTGGTGGCAAATGGATGGATGCAATTCCCCACTGGAATGGCGTTTAATCCTGATAAGGCCCGGTTTGAGATGCAGAATTTCTGGGATGTGCTCTTTTCTCCCGTAGCCGTAAGTAAGTTTACCCATACTACCAGCTCGGGTTTTTTGCTTGGCTCCCTGTTTGTTATATCTGTTTCCTCCTGGTATCTGCTGAAGGGCAGACACAAGGACATGGCCAAGAAGAGCATTGTTGTGGCATCCGTTTTTGGTCTCTTATCTGCCCTGTTCGTGGGATTTACTGGTGATGAGGCAGCCTATACCGATGCGCAGAAACAGCCCATGAAGCTTGCAGCATTCGAAGGCCTTTGGAAGGGGCAGGAAAACGCCGGACTTGTGGCACTTGGTGTGCTGAACCCCGATAAGAGGCCTGGTGATGACAAGGACCCGTTCATTTTCGAGATAAGGGTGCCGGGCCTGCTTTCCCTGCTTGCCAATAGGTCCCCGGGTAGTTTCGTGCCAGGAATAGACGATCTCGTATATGGCAACAGCGCGCAGGGTGTCATGGGGGCAGATGAGAAGATAAAAAGGGGCAAGGTCGCAATACAGCAGCTTGCCGCATATAAGAAGGCACAGCAGCTAGGTGACCAGGTAGCTGCTGAGACCGCTCTTCAGAAATTTAATGATTACAAGGCCTATCTTGGTTTTGGCTACCTTGATTCCCCTGAACAGGCTGTTCCACCCGTGGGAATAACCTTTTATAGCTTCCATGCCATGGTGGCCCTTGGTACCCTGTTTATCCTGATCTTTTTCATCTTCCTAGTCCTAACCATGAAGGACAGGATCGAGGGGCAAAGGGCATTGTTACTATTGGGTGTTCTCTCCCTGTTCCTTGGATTTATCGCATCGGAGGCAGGCTGGGTGGTTGCCGAAGTGGGCAGGCAGCCCTGGGCAATACAGGATCTGCTCCCTGTGACGGTAGCTAGGACCGATATCAATGTGGGAAGTGTAAAGACCACGTTCTTCATGTTCCTGGTGACGTTTACCGTCTTGTTTATTGCCGAGGTGGGGATAATGCTCAAGCAGATCCAGATAGGACCGGAGGGAAAGTAAGATGATAGGAAATCTAGATTTGTCTACATTGCAATACATATGGTGGATCCTTGCATCCATAGTAGGTTCCCTGTTTCTGTTTATGACATTTGTCCAAGGGGGGCAGACTTTGCTGTGGCAAGTGGCCAAAACCGATGATGAAAAGGGGCTTGTCATAAATTCCTTGGGCAGGAAATGGGAACTCACCTTTACTACGTTAGTGCTATTTGGCGGGGCCCTTTTTGCCGCATTTCCAAAGTTCTATGCCACGAGCTTTGGTGGTGCCTACTGGGTCTGGATACTAATCCTGTTTACCTTCGTGGTACAGGCAGTAAGTTACGAGTTCAGGAAAAAGCCAAACAATCTGCTCGGTACAGGAACCTACGAGCTGTTCCTCTTCATCAATGGCACCATAGGAATTCTCCTTATTGGAGCGGCGGTGGGTACGTTTTTTACGGGCTCGAACTTTGTCCTAAACGAGTACAACTGGGTCAGGTGGACTAATCCTCTTAGGGGACTAGAGGCGGCCTTTAGCCTGTTCAATCTGTCGCTCGGTATCTTCCTTGTGTTCAATGCAAGGGTCCTTGGCGCCTTGTACCTTGTCAACAATATAGATTTTTCAGGCTGTAAAGGGCTGGAGCCAAGGCTCAGGAAGGCCGTTTTAGTTAATTTTTTGTGTTCCTTGCCGTTTCTCCTGTATTTTTTGGTGAAGCTCCTCATTATGGATGGTTTTACTATCGATCCCCAGACCGGTGTCGTGTCGGTAGTGGCTGGCAAGTACCTTGCCAACCTTCTGGCCATGCCTTGGGTGTTGGGTCTTCTTCTTGCAGGGGTGTTACTGGTAATATGGGGGGTTGTCGCAACCGGCTTGAAGGAGGGGACTAGCGGAATATGGCCCGCCGGTCTTGGTACGGTTTTTGTAGGGCTTAGTGTGTTTTTTACAGCGGCCTTCAACAATACGCCTTTTTATCCATCCAAGGCGGACTTGCAGTCGAGCCTTTCCATATTCAATGCCTCAAGCAGCCATTATACCCTGACCGCCATGACCTATGTAGCGCTCTTGATACCCGTGGTTCTGGGTTATATTGCCTATGTGTGGCATGCCATGGATTCGAAAAAACTTGGCAAGGAAGAGTTGCTCAGTGATGAGGCGGAATACTATTAACCCAGTCCTTATTGGGAGGAAAATCAAATGGAATTTGTATTAATTGTTTCCTGGTTGGCACTTCTTATCATATCGTACAAGGGCTCTGTGTTTGCCCTTGAAAAGTCGGGGTTGCTATAACTCATTGTATTTAAAATAAAATGGTACGGGCCGCATGAAGATTTGGTATAGCGCCCCTGGAATCTGGAACAGCCGATCTCAGGGAAACACCACCAGGTTACAGAGCATTTCAAGGCAGGAAGAGGCCCTGTGACCGGCATCTTAAATTTAAAGCCTTCATGCGGCCCGTACTTAGGCCTGGTTACTACTGTTCAAATAGCGCCCGTGTGAATTCTTCAGGATCAAACGGACGCAGGTCATACATCTTTTCCCCGATTCCTATGAATCTTATCGGTAGTTTCATCTGGTGGGTGATGCTTGCAACTATTCCACCCTTTGCGGTTCCATCCAGTTTGGTCAGTATTATGCCTGTTACCCCTGTCGCCTCATTGAAGAGCCTAGCCTGGTTTATGGCGTTCTGGCCGGTAGTGGCATCCAGGACAAGAAATACCTCATGTGGGGCGCCAGGTATCCTCTTGGATATCACCCGTCTTATCTTTTTAAGCTCTTCCATAAGGTTGACCTGGGTGTGCAACCGGCCTGCGGTATCCACTATCACCACATCGATGCCCTTAGCCCTTGCCGCCTCCATCCCGTTGTAGGCCACGGCAGAGGGATCCGAGCCTGGGTTCCCTTTTATTACCGGGAAACCTACCTTTTGCCCCCATGTTTCCAACTGTTCTGCCGCTGCTGCGCGGAATGTGTCGGCGGCAACTACCATGACAGTCTTGCCATGCCCTTTTAACATATAGGCCAGCTTGGCAATGGAGGTGGTTTTACCCACACCGTTTACACCAACCACCAATACGACGAAGGGCTTTGGTTCCCAGGTTATTCCTTGCTCTGAATGGGGAGAGGCCAAAAGTTGTGCAATAAGCTCCTTGAGCCTGTTTCGAAGCGCCTCTGGGT
>WFZW01000012.1 GCA_015489365.1 Deltaproteobacteria bacterium
AACAATAAGGAAACCGGAACAGATAAGAAATAAAAGGGTGGCGGTGGTATCCCTTGGATCTGCTGGTGGATTCCTTATCCAGGCCTACGAGCTTCTACACAATAATGGCATCAACGTAATGAAGAACACCTACCTAAAGCCCCTTCAAGGCCAAGACTTCGTGGTTTATGCAGTGCTTAACGGTGCCGCAGACGTAGGCTTTGTAAGGACAGACCAGCTTGAATCCATGGCCATGGAGAAAAAGATAGACATCAAAAAATTCAATATATTAACTCCAAGGCACTTCCAGGGCTTCAATCTTCTTTGTAGTACCGGGCTGTGGCCTGCCTGGCCAGTTGCTGTCTCCAGGGATATGGATAAAGCCACTGTAGCTTCCTTGAAGGCAGCCCTTTTCAAGATAAAGCCTGGTTCAAAAGCCGCCTTGGCGGCAAGGATAAAGGGGTTCACTAAGGCTGGGGATTACAGTGCAGTGAAACAGGCCATGCGGGCCCTTCATCTCAAGCCCTTTCAATAGATTGTTCCAATTGCTTATATATGTCATTGTATGTCCATGGCTAATCAAAAAATGCCTTTTCGAATAAAAAAACCTACAGGGACACATGACTTAATTATTAAGCTTATCCCCCTTGAGGAAACCATTTAATGTTGCCTCTGCATTTTTCAAGGCGCACAGTTCTCCACACATCGAGCATCCCTTGTTTGAAACGGATTTCCTAGATTCAAGGATCCTCCTGGCATCTTCAGGAAAAAGCATATTCTTAAACTGCTCAGTCCACTTAAAATCCCTCCGATCCTTGCTGATCTGTTTATCTCTCTGGTCTGCCTTGCCCTTGAGTTTCACCACATCCCCTATGTGGGCCGCAAGCCTCGCCACCTTTACACCTATGGCAACATCCTCTTCATTCGGAAGGGCCAGGTGTTCGGCAGGTGTTATGTAACATACCAGGTCAGCACCATACATGGATGATTGAGCCGCACCAATTGCCGCTGTAATATGATCCCAACCAGCACCGGCATCGGTTGGAAGTGGCCCAAGCATGTAATAGGGCGCATCATTCGACATCTTTTTTTGAAGTATGATGTTGGCCTCTATCTCATCAAGGGGGACATGCCCAGGCCCTTCAACCATTGTCTGGCAACCGTTTTCCCTGGCAATCTCTGCCAATTCACAATTTAGGATCAATTCGGCCATCTGGGCACGATCCAGGGAATCATGTATGGCCCCGGCCCTTATGCCGTTTCCAAGGCTAAGTACCGTATCGTATCTCTTGAGAATGTCACAAACCCTGTCAAATTGTTCGTAAAGGGGGTTTTCCCTTTGATTACTTATCATCCACTGAATCATGAGGGTACCACCCTTTGAGCACAGGCCGCCGTAACGGTACCCCTGCCTCTTCATCCTTTCTATGGTAAAGAGGTTTATACCACAATGGATGGCCATAAAACCTATCCCGTCTTCACATTGACGTTCTATCAATTCGAATAAATATTCAGGATCAAGTCGCGTAGGATCCTGATATCTTTTTATTGTATCACAAAAGGCCTGATACAACGGTACATTTCCAACGGGTATCGAGACACTTTCAAGAACCTGCCTTCTGATCTCATCGAGATCTCCGGCTGCGGAAAGCTCCATCAACGTATCCGCGCCTGTATCCTCTGCTATTTTGGCCTTTCGTTTTTCGTGTTCGAGATCACAGACATCCGTGGATGTCCCAATGGATGCGTTTATCTTGGTCCTCAAACCCTTTCCTATACCCACCACCCTTTTGTTATTGAACCTTCCTTGACAAACAACTATCTGGCCAAGGGCAATACGCTTCATTACCAACTCAGGCTCAATACCCTCCTTACGGGCAATGGTTTTCATCTCTTCGGTAATATTACCCCTTTGTGCCTCGACTAATTGATTCAACAAACCGTCCTCTCCTTTTGATTCAAAAATTTCTGGCCCTGCATGGCAAATACTATCTATCTACACTGGATTGTTCCTTGTTTTTTCCAAGAGGCACTATCCAGATTAAAGTCGGATATTCTACCTAGCAAATCCTATCTTGAAAAGCCTTTCGCCTCTCATTAAAGTAGGTCCATGACTTTAATGGAAACTGCAAAAGACAAGAAAATTCTTCCTGTTATCGAAAGATGCGCCCAGGAAGAGGGATTTGCCCCTGAAGAATTGGCCCGCCTTGTTGGAAGGGGACAGGCGGTCATACCCCAAAATGCCCACGTGGAGCTCAAACGCCCAATGGCCATAGGTAAGGGGCTTGCTACCAAGGTCAATGCCAATATCGGTACATCCAAGGATCACCCTGAACTGGAACCAGAGCTCAAAAAACTGGATATAGCACTAAAGGCAGGGGCCCATGCCGTTATGGATCTATCCACAGGAGGACCCATAAAGGAGATCCGGCAGGCCATCAGAGAGGCCTGTCCAATACCGCTCGGAACGGTCCCAATATACCAGGCAGCGGTTGAAACCGTGGAACGAAGGAAGAAATCCATTTGTGAGATGGACATAGACGACCTCTTCCGCGTCATTGAAGAACAGGCAATGGAAGGGGTGGACTTCATGACCCTTCATTGTGGTCTCACCTTGGAAGCCGTAAACAGGCTGAAGGCCAAGGACCGTATGATGGGTGTTGTGAGCAGAGGGGGATCTCTCATCCTTGAATGGATGATATATAACAGGCAAGAAAATCCCCTTTATGCCCGTTTTGAGGACTTGCTAGCCATTGCAAGAGAACATGAAATTACCCTCAGCCTTGGCGATGGACTGAGACCAGGCTGCATACACGATGCAACCGACGGACCTCAGGTCTATGAGCTCATTGTCCTTGGTGAACTTACCTTGAGGGCCTGGGAGGCTGGTGTACAGGTAATGATAGAGGGGCCGGGTCACATGTCAATGGACCAGATCCCGGCCAACATGCTCCTTGAGAAAAGGCTGTGCCATGGCGCCCCCTTTTATGTGCTCGGGCCACTGGTAACAGACATAGCCCCTGGTTATGACCACATCACAAGTGCCATTGGAGGGGCGATAGCCGCTGCCTCTGGAGCGGATTTTCTATGTTACGTAACACCTGCTGAACATCTAAAACTTCCTTCCCTGGAGGATGTGCACGAGGGTGTCATTGCCTCCTGTATAGCTGCCCATGCCGCTGACATAGTAAAGGGGGTGCCAGGGGCTCTGGAAAAGGACCGGCGCATGGCAGAGGCCAGACATAAACTTGATTGGAAGACACAGATCGACCTTTCCATCGATCCTGCCAAGGCAAGGCTCTATAGGGATGAAGGTGGTGCCTATCACGGGCCTACATGCACCATGTGCGGTGAATATTGTGCCATAAAGACCTTTAAAAGGGCCATGAAAAAGGTTGAAGATCTGTAATCCTGCTGTCCTCACCATTGCTGGATCTGACTCTAGTGGTGGGGCAGGGATCCAGCAGGATATCAAGGTATTTACCGTACTTAGGGCCTATGGGGCCAGTGTCATAACCGCACTTACTGCGCAAAATACCCTCGGTGTCCAATCTATCGAAAGGATCAGTCCCTCATTTGTAAGACACCAGCTCAAAGCCGTAATGGAGGACATTGATTTCAAGGCCATAAAGACAGGAATGCTGGAAGGCCTCGGGATAGTTGATACGGTCAGCCAAGAACTGGAAAGACGAGGGGTTAACAATCTGGTTGTAGACCCGGTAATGGTATCAAAAAACGGTGTACTGCTCCTTGATG
>WFZW01000013.1 GCA_015489365.1 Deltaproteobacteria bacterium
ATATAACCCAGCAAATTTGCGGATTATATAATCGCAGAATGAAGATTCAAGATAAGGGTCTTAGATGGTGTAGCAAAAATCCCCGGATCAGTCTTAACCCGATCCGGGGATTTCACTTTTTATCCTCGCATAGTCCAGCGATCCCCCGGTCCGCAGAGGAAATATTTTTTGATGAGCCGTGGACACACAAGGATTTACATGGGCAAGAGAGATTTATCCTTGGCCCACTGGTCAGAGGATAAATATTCGGCACCTTTCCAAGCGGTCACCGCTATGCCGCATCCGGAACTTTTGCATGCCCTGTTGGGCATAATGCGTGGTCTATTTCCCATCCCTTCTCAATTTGAGAACGTACGGGGCATACTTTCTGTCTTCCTCGTTGATGTGTCCAAGCCACCATCCCCTCAAAAATCTCAAGACTACATCTGGATCCATGGAATCAAAGGAAGCACTGGAGATCTCGTTGGTCCTTTTTGTGATCCTATCGTGAAGCCTACAGTGTTCCTTGAACCCTGGATAAGCAGCCTTGTGCATGATGGCCTCTTCGGTTTTGAAATGGATTAACGTGTATTGTTTCAATATGTTGATTGTCGGCTCCAGTGCATCCTGGCCAAGGCCACTTCTCATAAAAAAATAAAGGGAGTTTATAGTGGAAACTATCCCCCTGTGTTGTTCATCGATTATGGGGATTCCCAGCCGATTATGATCCTTCCAAACTATATATAACACTGCCTTGCCCTTGTCTGTGAGCGCCTTTGATGTGGATAGCACAGGTCCTCGGGCTATATCTTCATTCTATTAAAGATGCCCCTTCACGTACTGAGGATGTATGAAGATTTAGCTGGTTGTTTTTATTGTTAAAAATAGTCCTTGCCTTTTCATAATACTGCCTGGTAATCATCTGCTGTTCATGTACCTTGGGAAGGATCTCATCATAGTTTTCCAAGAGTAAGTTCACTATTCTACGGTCAATATATCCTCTCCCAGCCTGATTTTTAAGGATATCGGCTATCTCCTTCTTTCCCATACCCTCTCTGTATGGCCGGTCCTCCGCAAGGGCCGTAAAGATATCGGCGACTGTCATGATCCTTGCCCCTGTGTTGATCACGTCAGCGGATATGTGGAATGGATAACCTGATCCATCTAGACGTTCGTGGTGGAAGGCAGCCCATTCGGTGATCTGATCAAGTCCACCAATGGTATTCAAGACAGTGTACGTAAAATACGTGTGCTGCTTCATAATCGCAAATTCATCCCTTGTGAGGCTACCCGGTTTATTAAGTATCGAGTTGGGTACTGCCAGCTTACCAAGGTCGTGGAAATTCCCGGCTAGGCGCATCAAGGACACCTCGTTATCCGTGAACCCAAAGGCCTGGGCAAGAACGGCAGCCGACTCTGCTACGCCTGTCGAATGGGTAGCAGTAAATGATGACCTAAAGTCTATAAGGCTCCTGAACAACAGGGCGGCCGAAGCAATATCATCGAAGTCTATCTCAACCCGTCGGAACGGTCCCAGATGTAGAAGGAGGGAATATAAACGGGGTGAAGTCAAATCAAGCCAAAAATCCTCGCGCCTGGCTATGCTATTGAACACATCTACCACATCGGAATGGATCTCCGCCCCCGCCAGTGAATGTATCCTTGCACAGATCCGATCCACCTGGTGGAGCACATATTGGCTACGCTCTATGAGCCTTTCGACAAGATCCGCAAGTACAAGTATCTGCGATTCCAAGACATCTGGTGCATCAATGGGGGCGTCCCATTTTTTCCATGGTTTATGGTGAAATCTTACTATCTGGCTTGCAGGGCTTAAAAGTGGCGTCAGCCCGAACAACCAAGCCCCCCTTGCTGCATGTGTCTCAAGATTTTTTTCCTCGAAATGGTGAAGCCGGATCTTGTCTTCTGGGGCAAGTGCACCGATATCATGTAATAGGGCGGCCATGAACAAATTGTCTATCCTTTCCTTGGACAGTCCAGCGGACCTGCCTATCTGCCAGGCTGCGTAGGCGGTCCTCAACTGGTGTGAGGCAATAGCGGGGCTGGCCAGGTCCACTGCATCCGATAAGGACAGGAGGAAATTACCTAAATTGACCGAGATTTCCTTTAACATTTTCCCCTCAAATGGTTTGACCTCGAAAAGAAGGCGTTATAAGGTTACTTGTATCTTGATTGGGAATAGCGTTGGTCATAAAAGGGCACCCTGTCTTCAGGCTGTATTTCGTGGCAGTCCTTATCCAGGGTGAACTTTCACGATAAACAACCAGTCCTGCATATCTGCCGGGCTAGTCATTTAACGGATTTTCCGCAAGCACATGGGCCAATCAGGGTACTAGAGCAATTAGCCAACCCAGCCTTGACCCGTATTTTTTACATCGGCATGTCCTATCATTACAATGAATAAAATGGAGAAGATATGACAAGGATATTGATTCTTATTCTCAGTGGTTTGATCCTATCCGCATTATCCGGGTGTCCATCCCTTGGAAAGGACGAAACCGGTGCCAAAAAGATAATCAGGAGACGCTGTACAGGCTGCCATAGCACGAGACGTATTTTCAAAAAAGACCGCACCCGAGTTGAATGGGAAAAAATTATTGACCGGATGGTCCGGCATGGAGCCGAGTTGAAGCCAGGTGAAAAGCAAAAAATCGTCAATCTATTGGCTGGACAAGGTTGAAAAGGATAGAAAGTTTAAGGAACATCGTTTGGTGCAAGTGCTGGGTACTGGGCAACTTGCACCATACAGGAATTCTTCAAAAGCCTGCCGCAGGCCATGGAGGCTGTGAACGATTGCAGTGTCATGTGGTTAAAAGCCTAATGCTACAGGCGTAAAAAGGGCAAGCAAGACACGAAAGTTTAGAGTTGACATGACGCACTTACGGCCTTTTACCGATGCCGGATCCATACCGCACGAGTGTTTCGATATCACGGCTGGAATAATCAATGATATCCTGATCTATTACAACGCGTCCAGGCTCCAAAAGGAGAATGATCGTTGAACCGCCAAATTCAAAGTAGCCCTTTTCCTGGCCCTTGTGGAAGCTGGCTCCCTGTTTGAAACGTTGGCATATCCTTCCTACTCCCAATGCACCGATATCAATATGGCATACCTTGCCAAAATTTATGGTTTCAAGGATGACATACTCCCTGTCATTGCCTTGGAGAATCTTGAGCCCGTGCCTGAGAGCCAAGGGACTAACCGAATGTAACCTTCCATCAATGTGGCTTATCTGTCCATGAATACCGTCATCAATATAGCAAAATCGGTGATAATCCATTGGAGCTAGACGCAGCTTTACGCAGATTCCACCTTGCCAAATTTCTGTATCTTCCCTGAAGGCCAAAAGCTCTTCCAGTGAAAAGGCGGCCCCTTTAACCGGTACGACAAGATCCTTTTCGATGGGATAGATCATGAGTCTGCCGTCACCAGGTGAGATCAAGGTTCCTGGGGCCTTGTCGATAGGCCTAGCTGTTGTCTTGAGCTTCCTGGTGAAAAAATCGTTGAAGCTCTTGAAATCGGATAGAGGTCTTTCCAATTCGTTGATATCGATATTATATTTTTTTACAAAGGTTGCTATCTTTCGACGACTTTCTGGCCTATCTTGCAGGTAGCCATAAAACCTCGAAAAGGCCTTACCGCTCAAAAAGGCCCTTGTAAACAGCCTGCCAATGGATGATCCATAAAAGATATCCATTAAGCGCCTTTCAAAGACCTGCTCATCCTCAACCTTCTTGGATTCACGATTATATATGGGGATATATGAACGGCCCATGGCCTGTTAACCTCGTTTGGAAAGTACTATTCGACTTTCTTATTCTACTTTCTTTTATTTTTTCTGCCAGGCCAAGGCGCCAAGGGCAAAAATCTATATGGCAGGGGGTACTGGAAAAAAGACCAGTCCAATTATCGGCCCTAGGCCTTTATGCAACCTGGAAGATACAGGCTGCATGAAGGTTTGGGTTAAATAACAGGAGGATAGATACAGGGGGGATCAGGGATTATTCATCAAGGCTTCAGACCAGACTACTGCCTCAATATAACAGGTGGCCACAGTATCCGCATCAAGCCCTAGCCTGGTAGCAGCCTTTTTTACCTGGATATCGTAACCCCTTTCATATGCCAATAACATGTATAAATATATCCCTAGTGGCCCTTTACCCCTTAACAATGCATCCTGGATGGGACGGGCCAGGGGCAAGTTCTTCAAGATTTCCGCAAGGGGCCTTCCCAGGATGGCATTGAGCAGGGAAAGAAGCCCCATCAGGAATACCATTTCGGCTATCTCCTCCTTGCCCGAAGAGATTGCGAGTTTCTGGGCAAATCGCGCCCTGATGGCTGCACTTAGTAAGAGCTCTCGAGGCCTATTGCTACCGATCTGTGCTATCAACAGGATAAAAAACCACCGCCTTATTTCCTTCTCACCCAGAAATACAATGGCCTGATGGATCGATGAGACCTCCTGTCTCAATCCCCTGGCTGCCACATTGACTATCTTTAATAATTTTAGGGAGAGGGTGGCATCCAGGGATATAATCCGAGCGAGTTCATCGATGTCGAGATCGTTTTTTTGAAGGGCCCTGAGGATGCGAAATAGTGCCCACTGGGATGATGAGACATCTTGGGCACGTACGATTTCAGGCCTGGCGAAGAAAAAACCCTGGAAGTATTTAAAGCCAAGGGCCTTTGCCTCTGCGAATTTCTCCCGGGTCTCTATCTTCTCGGCCAGGAAAATCACATTATATCGCCTCAAATGATCGACTAATTGCTTGATGGAATCGAGGTCATTGGCCTTCCAATCTATTTTAATGATGGAGGCATAGGGCAATAGTGGCAAAAAACTTTCATTGAATTCGAAGTCGTCAAGGGCGATCACGAACCCCCTTTTTCTCAATCTCTTGCACTGCTCTATCAACAAATCGTCTATGAGTACATCCTCAAGGATCTCGATAACGACTTGAGATGCATCAATTTCCGGCACACCTGCCAGGAGAAGCTTCCGGGTAAAATTGATAAAGGCCTTCTTCTTACCTGTTACCTTCCGAATACCTAGGGTGCAAAATACATTCTGGAGCACCGACGAGGTTGCCTCAGATCCCCCAATGCCTGGAAACACCCCTTGATGGCCATCTGCCCTGTAAAGTAATTCGTAGGCCACGGTCCTTTCATTTGCATCAAGAATAGGCTGCCGTGCGATAAAAATATCCAATCCTTGCCCCTATCCTGATAATTTCCCAAGTGGGCTGACGGACTCAAACCTTCATATGGCCCGGTACCCCTTAGAGCAGCACCCTTGGACATGAAAATACATCCCCTATTAAGGATATATTTTTACGGTAACAGTCATTCCAGAGGCTGGCACAGCGAAGCATGAAAAGCCCCCTGGAAACATTTTGCTTTTGTCCATGTGTATCCATGGCTAAACAAAAGTGGAAATATATCCTGGTAAGGCTTGGAATTATCTCTTTGCCGCCACTTCCTCAAGGCATTCGGCCACTGGCGTATAATCAAGAGGGGTGGTCCAGCCGGCGATCTTGGCTGCCTTGGCAGCGGGATTATCGGCTTTGAGGGCCAAAAGGGCTGCCGTTACCTTCTTATTCAGGTTGCCATCGCAGTGGGCACAGGCAGCAAAGGGCCATTCAGGATAAAGTATTGTGGAATGTACAAAGGGGAAATCATCGTTTACCTTATCTAGCACCTTGAATTCAGACATGGATATCTTCCCCTCAGCACTCATGCGCTCCAATGTATCACTACGCACTGTTCCAGCATCCACTACCCCTCTACGAACGGCCATGACGACGTTATCGTGTTTTTTCCCCTCAATAAGTGCGGAAAAATCCTTAAAGGGATTTATTCCTTTCTTGAGAAGATGGCGAAATGCCATCTGCCCTCCGCCAAACGATGATAATTTTACGCACATGAATTTCTTGTTTTTTAATTGACCTACAGAACTTATTGGGCTGTCGTTCCTTACAAAGATTACACCACCGAAGCGGTTCAATGCCTGCCCCTGGCGGAGATTGAGTAGGCTTGCAAGGGCGGAGACGCCGTATTTTTTTTGCAAGGTCACAAAAAATCCTGGGTTGGCAATGAGATAATCTATTTTCTTAAGTCGTACAGCAGGTTCGATAGCATCAAAGGAAAGGGGTAACAGGACAAAATGCGTACCAGTCTGTGATGAAAGATACTGGGCCAATGGCTTCCATTTCTTAATGGCTATTGCCGAACCTCTCTTGGCCAACACCCCAAGTTTAACTGTATCTGCTGCCATGCCAGTACGTGCAATCAGAAAAAGAAAGGATACAAGGATTCCAAGGCAAAATGTCTTCAAGATATTGTTATATTTCATTTCTGTTTACTCCTTATCAACGGATGGGGAAAAATTTTGATCGTAACCGTTCGCCCCCGGCTGGCAGCGCTCTATGTGCCCTCTGCACTACATTTTGGACAAGCTTACTAGTTTGCGTAACTTATCCTGAAAATACAGCTAGCTATGTGGGCTTTCTCTTTGCATCCTAGAGGTGCAGCGCGAAGGTGACGGGCCTGCAAGGCTACAAATTAGGCAGGATATCCCTTGGTCCCTTTACCTGCGCTAAAGAAGTTAACCTTCATCACACTCTATCTTAGTTGCTTTAGTAAGCATCCCTATCATTTCGTTAAACACTGGTTCTATCTTGCCTGTAAAAATATCTAAGGCATCCTCTTTCTTGTTGCCTGCCTTCATTAGCCTATGAATCTCCTCCACGCTGTGGTGAATATCTTCGTGCATGGGTCCAATCTGTTCAAATAGCCTTTGACCCGAGGAACAGTAGTTACTTTGGGCGATCAACCACTCTCCAAGAAAACATTTGCTGGGGTCTGTTTCCACATCGGGTTCATTACCAGTCAAAAGGGCACGCCTTAAGGACTCGATCCATTTGTAATGGGCAAGTATGGCACCAATGAGCTGGATCTTCGGGGACACCGCCTCCTTCGCCTGTACAAGTACATCGCGATCCACATGGTACATCTTAGATATGGAATGGACCTGATTGGCTATCTCAGATACCGCATTTTGGGCTGTGTTGACGGTTTCGGCTACCATTGCAAATTCGTTTGCCTGCTCGGCCATCTCGCGGGCCCGAACCTCTAGCTGCCTTACCTTTTGGGCCCCATTGCCCACATTCGAATCTATTTCAGATACCGTGGCCGTCTGCTCTTCAGCAGCACTGGCAATGGTGTTGGCAAGGTCGTTTATTCTGGCCACTATGCTGTTTATTTCCTCTACCGATGAAACGGCCTCCTTGGTACCGGCCTGAATCGTGTGGATCATATCGGTGATATCCCCTGTTGCCTGTGCGGTCTGCTTGGCAAGTTCCTTGACCTCGTTGGCCACCACCGAGAACCCCTTACCGGCCTCGCCTGCCCTGGCCGCTTCAATGGTGGCATTGAGTGCCAACAGGTTGGTTTGCTCAGCAATGGTGCTTATGACCTGTATGATTCCACCGATTTTCTCTGAATTGTCTCCTAATTGCTGAATAACTCCCTGGGTAACCTGTGCCTTTTCCCTGGCCTCATCCGTTACCTTGGCGGTCTCAGCAACACTTTGTGCGATCTCGTTGGTTGCCTCTGTGAGCTCCGAGGTGGATTTGGCCACGGTCTCCAGGGTCTCAGCTGCCTCTCCCGATGCACTGGCTACATCCTCAGCACTCTTGTCTATATCCTTTGCCCCATTTTTGACCACATCGGTCGTATCCTTCAGATGGGCCGAGATGACCAACATTCCCTTTGCCTGGGCCTTGAGTGCGTTTAAGAGCTGCCCCGTACTGTAGATAATGTTGTTTGACATCCTGGCAAGCCCCTTTATCTCGGGTGCGCCCTCTGGCCTCATCCAATGATTGAAATGCCCTTGACTTATTTCATCCAAGGTGCTCAACACCTTGCTAAGGGGTTTTTTAAGGGTGGCGTTCAGGCCAATGAACGAGACCAGTATGGCTAGTACCAGGGCAACTACTGCAACCATCGATGCAGAAAATTCATTCTTCTTGATTGCTTGATGGATCCGGGACAGATCAATAAATTTTATATAAATCCCAGCTGGCTGGCCCTTGTAATCTGGAATCACCGTGGCTGTAATCAGGGTGTCGCCCAAGCGTCTCTCTGCAGTACGGCTTCTGATGGTTCGGTCCAAGAAACCTTCTGTAATCTCCCGCTGATATGACCGATCTGGTGGTGGAGAAATGACCGTGAATTTCCCGAGCCTCCCCAGCCTCGACGTAGCCGCTGTTGTCTCTACGGATTGTATGCTCAGGATCTCGTTGACATCACCCTTGAGTTCGTGCAGCAGCTTTGCCAGTGCCGTAAGGTCTGTTGCCACCTCTACGCTTCCAACCGGCTTTTTGTCACCCCAAAATATGGGCGCCACACCCCTTACAGCAAGACCTACTCGGCCCGCCTCTATGCCCTCCACGGACCTGCCAGTGCTAAGGGTCTCAACCACGGTATTTCTGAATGACCTGAGGTCATCCCCGTATTTGTCAGGCTTCCACACCCTCAAAAAGGATTTGCCAGGCGGGATGTGGAAATGGACCTTTATTGGGATCTTGGTGTCCCTGTCAACCGCCTCCACGATAGGTTTTACGATACCTAAAAGCCGTTCCCTATCCTGAAGTCCTACCGCCTCCTTGACCGATTCCATGCTGGCTATGACCCTAGCCAGGGCAAGATTGTTGCTCGCGATTCGTTCGGCCTCTTTTAATAGCAGGTCCCGGCCCTTCAAGGCCTTCTCGTGCAGTTGCTGCTCCTGTTTAGTACCCCAACGATGTATCATCCACACCTGAATTCCGGACAACAGAAATACAATCAAACAGATACCAGCAAGTATCCTGGCCGTGATGGAAAATCTGTCCTTTATAGCTGTCAATCTTGAACCTGCCATGGCGATACCTCCTAAAATTAAATCGGCAATAAGGGTGTTGGACTTGAGCAACAGCACAAAAGTCGTAA
Source organism: Deltaproteobacteria bacterium (assembly GCA_015489365.1). GTDB lineage: Bacteria > Desulfobacterota > Dissulfuribacteria > Dissulfuribacterales > QOAL01 > S143-34. The sequence continues at coordinate 8,990 of WFZW01000013.1, forward strand.
ATCAGTATCCCCAGGCTACAGGTAGCAGAATATATCTAGGGTTTCCTGGGAAAACCCCGTATGCGGTCACAGGGCACGCTTTTTGTTCTATGGTCCCTTGAATTCATTTCCACATGAGGGCCTTAATAACCTGCCCCTTACAGGGCCACAGAACCCTTAACCACTTGATCAAACTCCTGGCTAAAGGCATCGGTGCACCTTTTGGCATCGTCACATTGAGAATGGCCACATGATCTCCCCGAATACCCTTTGCATCTGCCCAACCACGACCGGGTATCCGTATTGTGCTCCCATCCCTGGAAGCTGAAGAAAGGGAATGAATCACGGTGCCATCAATGGTTGGTATCGGAAGATCACCCCCGATCAGGGCGGTCCAGATATCGACGGTTACAGGCGCGTGGACATCGATCCCTTTTATTGTCCAATTTTCGGGCAACTGGACCCTTACTTCCACATACAATGGGTCTCTGGCACAATTTTCCGGGGACCATGGCCCTTGTCCCTGTAGGCATAGCAACATGCCATCCCTGGTTCCCTTGGGAAGCCGAACCTGGACCCGTCGTTTCCTGGCCACCTTTCCCTTTCCCCTGCATGCGGGACAGACCACCTTGGCCTCGAACCCGGTACCGCTGCACGCGGTACATACAAGCCTCAGCCTTTCCTTCCCCCATGGCAGGCGCTTGTATCCCTTGCCCTGACATGCCTGGCATTTTGTCGACCCTGGAGCGGCCACGAAACCAGAACCCTGGCAATGGACACAAAACTCCTCCTTGTCATAGACATCGATCTCTACGCTTTTTCCATGAAGGGCCTCCCAAGGGGAAACTGTTATGAAGACAAAGGTGCCATCATACATGCCCTCCCTGCAACGGGGTATATCTTCAGGTCCATGCTGTTTTGACATTTTCCCGGATAAATGAAGGGCCAATAAATCTTGATAGGCCTCCTTCAACATCTCGAACGCTTCTATGCCAGCCCTGCCGGTGCCAGCACTATCCGGGTGAAGCAGACGCACCTTACGACGATAAGCGCTCTTTATTTCGTGTAAAGAGGCCCCGGGATCGATGCCCAGAATGCGATGAGGATCATCTTGAGCTCGAAGGCCAAGCCCTCTTCCAATATATTTCCTATCCCTGGGAATCATTTACGTTTTCAGCCTGCTCCAAGGCATTGCTGTTCAGGATGATCAGTAACTGCCCTGGAAGCTTGCAGACATGACTGACATATTTCACATCTACACCCTCTATCAATTCCGGAGTCGGTTCAATCTGACTACTTGGAACGGACATCACATCCCCGATGCTTTGAACCAGCAGACTCACTGGTTCCTCCCTGTCACCCATGATAACGTTATTGAAACCGTCTTCCTCGTTCTTTTCGATATTCAGCCCTATACGGTTGGCAAGATCGATGGCCGTAAGTATCTGACCTCTCAAGTTGACGACCCCTGCAACGTAGGAGGGTGCAAGCGGTACCGGGGTTACGTCCAATGCCCGGTTGATCTCGATCACGTCGTCGATGGGGAGTCCAAAAAAATGTTTTCCAAAATAAAATGTTACAAACTGGGCCGCATTTTCGTTTCTGGATTCAGCTAGCTCGTTTTCAGCTTTTACTGGGACATTGTTATTGTCTTTTGTCATGGGTTTCCTCCTGTATCAAGCAGCCATTTCCAGCCTTTCAGGGGCGAGAAGATTATGGACAGCCGTAAGGACCTGATCCCGATCAAGTTTAGGTTGGTAATCATTCACCCCTGCCTCCAAGCCCTTTCTTTTGTCTTCTTCACCTGATAGGGAGGTAACAGCTATGATCGGCATGTCCTTTAGTTGCTCATTGGCCCTGATATTCTTCGTAAGTTCAAAGCCATCCATGTTTGGCATTTCTATATCGGTAACCAGAAGGTCTATATCTTCCTCCTGGATGAGTTCCCAGGCCCTCTGGCCATCCTCTGCCACTACCACTTCATAGCCCGCAGAACTGAGGTATGAAGTGAGGAGATTTCTGTAGAAAGTCGAATCCTCTGCCAGGAGTATACGTGCTGATTCTACGGTATCTTCCCTTTCGGGAAGGACAAAGAAATCCGGATCATGCATCTGGATGATCTGGTAGATGTCAAGGAACAATGTGGTTTTATCCTTTATTATTGCCGAGCCTAGTATACCCTCTTGCTTGAAGGTATGTTCTTCTACCTCGATGGCCATGTCCAGGCTATCTTCTATCCTGGAAACCACGAAGGCAATATCCTTTCCGTTCATGTGGAAGACTATAAGGTGGTAGTCCTCTTGTTCCGGAAGAGGTGATATTGGAAGATAGTTTTCCAGTCGTATGACCTGCATGGAATGGCCCCTGTACTGCACTACCTCCTTTCCCCCCACGAGTTCTATGCTGGAGGCCGATATCTTATCGAGCCGGTTGACCAGGGCCAGCGGCAAGGCAAAGAATTCATCATCTGCCACTGTACAAAGAAGCAGGAATTGCCGTTCCTCCCCAGCACCCTTTTCGGTAACCAGTGAAGCCTTCTGCAGATGTTCCTCTCTGGCCATGCTCATGGAGGAGGTTATACCCATGACATCTAGTATGAGGGCTACCCGGCCATCGCCCATCAACGTGGTACCTGCAAAGGTACGTATGTGTTTGAGGTGCTGGCCCAGTGGTTTGACCACGATCTCTTCCGAGTCACTTATTGAATCTACAACCAGACCAAAGGGACGGTCGCCTGCATTCAAAACAACTACGTTCATGCCTTCTTCATGTTTGTCAGAGGCTACCTCCGGGATTTTGAGTGCCTTGCGTAGACGTATTAATGGCAATATCTCGCCTCTTAAGCGGTAAAATTCGGAATCTCCTATAACCTGTACGTCCTTTTCAACCGCCTCCTTTGTCAGGTGAACCAATTCCACCAGATTGACCTGTGGAATCGCATAGCGCTGGTCAGCGCTATGGACGATAAGGGCAGGGATGATCGCGAGTGTTAACGGGATCTTGATCTTGACCGTAGTCCCATGGCCCACCTCACTTTGGAGTTCTACGGTACCGCCCAATTTCTCAATATTGGTCTTAACTACATCCATTCCCACTCCCCTTCCGGAGATATTCGTCACCTTTTCCGCAGTGGAGAAACCGGGCTGGAATATGAGCATCAAGGCCTCACGGTCAGACAATGAATTGAGTTGATCCTCGGTTAGGATGCCCTTTTCAAGGGCCTTATTCTTCAATTTTTCCGGGTCTATGCCTGCACCGTCGTCCTGTATCTCTATTATTACCTGGCCACCCTCGTGATAGGCCCGCATGACCAGGATGCCTGCCGCAGGTTTGTCTCTCTGTATGCGGATGTCTGGCAGTTCGATCCCATGATCAATGGAATTTCGGACCATGTGAGTAAGTGGGTCCTTTATGCTCTCTATGATGGAGCGATCCAGTTCGGTTTCCGCACCCTCTATCCTGAGCTGGACCTGTTTTTCCGCGGCCCTGGCGAGATCTCGCACTATCCTTGGGAACTTGTTGAACACGTTACCAATAGGCTGCATCCTGGTCTTCATGATCTGTTCTTGAAGCTCGGTAACAACCAGGCTCATTCGTTGATTCGCCGTCATGAGATCAGGATTATTCAACTGGCCGGCGATCTGCGTAAGGCGATTTCTTGAAAGTACCAACTCCCCTGCAAGGGTCATTAACTGATCAAGAAGGTGTACATCGATCCTTACATGGGTCTCTGTGAGCTGGTGGGCACCTACCGGAGGGGCAGATGGAGTCTTCTTCTTGGACTTTTTGTCGTGTTCCTTCTTGGCAGCCCGGCCTGCTTGCGCCTCCGGCAGCTTGTCTGATATCTCGGTGGGGGGCGGTTCCTTTTTCGATGTCCTTCCCTCTACTTTTCCCTCACCTTGTTCAGGCGTTGACTCTTCGTCACCGGATTCCTTGGCATCCTCATTTTCACCTGTCGGGGTCTGGACATCCTTGGTGATCTTCTCCGCAAAGTTTCTTAGATCAACGATAAAATCCAGATACACCATGTCATCAGGTTCCTTGCCGGTTTGTTCAAGGGACCCGAGTATGGCCTTGATGTAATCCACCGACTGTAAAAGCATGGTGGTGATCTCCTCGTTGACTGGCACGATTCCATCCCTTAGTTTTGAAAGGATATCCTCGGCAAAATGGGCTATGCCCTCCAATGTTGTGAAACCAAAAAAGCCTGAGGTACCCTTTATCGTATGTATGGTCCTGAAGATGCTCTTTATCAGCTCTTCATTGTCGGGTTCCTGTTCTAGTTCTACGAATTGCTGATCCAATAATTCCAAATTTTCCTTAGACTCCGCTAAAAAATCCTTGAGGATATCGTCTTCCATTACCATGAAAAGTTCCTCCAGTTGCTTAAGGGTTTTTCTGCCAGTATAGGGCCCGCCCAAACGTCCTTCGCTGCATGGCAGATGGCATGCCTACCGGCGTTTCGGTTGCCCCTAATATGAGGTAACCACCTGGCCTCAACACCTTTACAAGTTTTTCTATGATTTGTTTTTTGGTTTGTTTATCAAAGTAGATCAATACGTATCTGCAAAAAATTACATCCAGGTCCCTTATCCCCACAAACGGCTGAAGAAGGTTTAATCGCCTGAAGTGCATATTTTCCTTCAACCTTGAATCCACTATCCAAAAGGCCCCTTGTTGCTTGAAGTATTTGATCAACAATGTAACCGGCAGGCCTCTGTTCACTTCGACCTGGGTAAAGCGGCCTGCTTGACCCTTCTGGATAGCCTGTTGCGAGATATCGGTTGCCAGTATCTCGGTGTTCCACGTGGAAAGCCCTGGGAAATGCTCTGAAAGCGTCATGGCTATACTGTATGGTTCCTGGCCCGTGGAACATGCTGCACTCCAGAACCTAATCTGTTTTCTGCCGTTGTTATTGGCCATGAGCTCGGGAACGATTTCATTCTTCAGGGCATCGAACGGATGTTGATCCCTGAAAAAATAGGTTTCGTTGGTGGTCATCGCCTCGATTATCTGGTCCTTTAATTTTGGGGTCATCTGGAATCTGGCCCTGCGATACAACTCGTTTAGATCCTTCAGACCAAGGACCTTGGCCAATTCATTGAGACGGCTTTCAAGGAGGTACTCCTTGCCCTTCCCTAGGGCGATTCCGCTCGATGCTTTGACCAAATCGGCAAAAAACCGGAACTGTTCCGGAGTGATCATTTCCTATCCTTCCTTTAACGATCTGACTGAAGGCGTTTATCCTGCAATGCCCTTCCCGAAAAACCTGTTAATTCCAATATAGTATTGGTAATTGTGTCGAGCGGGCATACTCTATCGGCAAGCCCCTGCTCAGTAATAAAGCGGGGCATGCCCCAAACCACCGACGAGGCCTTGTCCTGCGCCAGGATAATTGCCCCCTTTTCCTTGAGGAACCTTGATCCTTCGAGCCCATCCTGCCCCATGCCGGTCATGATTACGCCCACCACCCTGCCACCGTATGTCCTGCCAGCCGATCGAAACAGGGAATCGACCGAGGGACGGCAACTGTTCTCTGGGGGATTTTGGTTTAGTCTTATGATCCGCTGGGTGCCATTGGATTGCACCTCCATGTGGTAGTCACCTGGTGCTATATATACGGTTCCACCGGAAACCGGCTGTCTATCCCTGGCCTCCACGACCCTCAATCTAGATTTCTCATCTAGCCTCTTTGCAAGCTGGGTGGTAAAAACCGGTGGCATATGCTGCACCAAAAATACAGGCAGCCGAAAGCTGGAGGGAAAGGAAGGAATAACACTATTGAGGGCATTGGGCCCACCGGTGGATACCCCTATCACCACCGCTTCGGGT
>WFZW01000014.1 GCA_015489365.1 Deltaproteobacteria bacterium
TGGCATAAAAGTCCTTCCGGGACAGAGTGATGGTCCTGAACCCGGATCCGGGTCCCTTCAATGATGAAACGTTCCAGCCGAGGGCCCTGGCAAGGTCAGCCATCGTCCTTGTTTTAAGATTCAGCGCCAGAATAAGGTCTTTTGTCAGGTGAACCTTCTGAGTGGTTACAATCATCCAGGGTGGGGCCACTTCATGTAAGATGGCAAAAGCCTGGTTCATCCTCGGGCAGCCACCCGCAAAATTGTTTACCTTTGCAGCGAGATCCCGAAGCCTGTGTTCCACCCTCTCCAGGTCAGCCCTTTTCCTTGAAATTCCTTTAAGGGGTTTTTCCCAGGGAAAGGCCCCGGAAAGAAAGCCTGGAGCCTGGGGGACATCTAGCGCATGGAAAAGGCCGAACACCGTTTCTACCTTTTCAATTTCAAGGGACAGCGCCCTCGATGTCTCCAGTGAGGAACGGTCCAATATCCAGTAAAGAAGCAAGCGGTCAAGAACATCCGGGATGAGATCCAGCCGGCACAGTTCATAAGCCGCCCGCGCTGTCTTGAAGTGGTCGTCCTGCCCTGAGACCCCAGAATCTGGCAGGATTGATGCCGAGGCTGAATATTTACTATCAACATCAGCAAGCCTTGAGATCTCATCCAGCAAATCCTCATCCTCGTTGTCAGGTTTTGCTGCAAGTTCTTTGAGTGCATCGAGGCGGCCCTGCTCACGGGCTTCCTCAGCGATCCTCTGGATTTCCTCCTGGGTGACCTTCCCGAATTCGCGGACCTTCTTGGGGAGCTCGGCAAGCCACTGGCGGACTTCCTTGGCCTTGGATGAACGGGCAAACATTGTGATGAGATAAGCGCCGGCTTCGGAAAAGAGGCGGGTTTCCTGTGGGCCGCCTGGGGTGTCTATTGTTAAAAGGCGGGTGTGGGGTTCAAGTTCCTCTTTATGACGACGGAAGATTTTGTTTACTGCTATCTTGGGCTTTGAAAGTTTCAGGCAACTGCCAAGATCTTCTCCTGAAATGAAAGCTTGGTTATCAACTTCAAAGATTCTTACCTTTACTCCGTGAAATTGTTCTTCGATACAAGTTAATTTCGTCATAATGGTCCCCCCTTTTTGGGCACATTGTGCCCCAATTATAAAGGCACAATGTGCCTAAGTCAAGAACAAAAAAAGGGGTAAACCGTTTTGGTTTACCCTTAAACTAACGGGGCGCGCAATAATCATTGCGCGCCCCGTTAGGCTGGCCGCCGGAGGCGGCCCAGCTTATCATGCTAATATTTATATTAGCTTTCTACATACCCTTCTTTCTCGAGACTTTCTAATAAAAAAGACAAATAGGGGGGAATCTTCCTTTCCTTACATTCCCAATTAGAAATAGCTTTTCTAGTCACCCCCAACAGTTCCGCCAACTGCTGTTGGGTGAGGCCACGGGAAGTGCGCCATTCCCTGAGCTCTTCAGGAGTCATGGGTTTCAGGGGTGGGGCTTTAGCAGATTGTTTGGCCATGCCTCAATAATATTACAGGTGAACTGCTGATGAAAGGGGCTAAGGAAGCTATTCCCTTATTCATACTAGGAGAAGATGCTTTTTTTGCTTGATTATTGCAAAATTTACAGTAAAATTTGCAATAATGTGGACAGAAAAGCTGAAATATCGTTGGCTGAATCATCGCCTGCCGGATTCCCGTTCCAGGAGATTGGTGGTCATAACAGGAGCCCGACAAACAGGAAAGACCACCCTGGTAAGATTCCGGTATCCAGACCTTAACTACATCAATCTGGACGCACTTGAGGAAAGGGAGGCATTAGCCGGGTTGAGGACTACCGCCTGGGGCAAAACTGTTGGGCCCGCCATAATCGACGAAGCGCAAAAGGAACCCTCTGTCTTCGAAAAGGTCAAATGGGCCTTTGATGGAAGAGAGATAGACTTCTCGGTTCTTACCGGATCATCCAGAATATTGCTCTTGTCAAGTGTGAGGGAGACCCTTGCAGGGCGTGCCTTTCTTTATGACCTGTGGCCTCTCATGGCAAGTGAACTGCGTTCTGATGCTGACAAAGAACCTGACTATCCTCTTATTCACCATATTATTTCGGGGTCAGGGACCATCAGCTCGGTATTGCAAGCCCAAAGACCACTACTTTTGGGTAAAGAGGAAGATATCCTAATTCAGGCTATTGAGCATTTGTCTCAATGGGGAGGAATGCCGGGGCTTCTGCCTCTTAATGACAATGAGCGCCATGAGTGGCTTCGCTCTTATCAGCAGACATTTCTTGAGAGAGATCTGGCGGACCTTGTGCGCCTTCGGGACCTGAGTCCATTCCGGACCCTTCAACGTCTTGCGATGCTCCGGACAGGGTGTCTTCTTTCTTTCAGTGAGCTTGCCAGGGATGCCGGCATCTCGGTAAATACTGCCAAGCGCTTTGTTGAATACCTGCGTATCTCCTACCAGACTATCCTCCTTCAGCCCTGGTCCAGGAATCTTACCAGCCAGGTTGTAAAAACCCCAAAGCTATACTGGCTGGATATCGGCCTTTTACGCCAGGGAACCCGGCAATGGGGAAGTCTTGATGGTGAATTCTTCGAGACGTTGGTGGTGGGAGAAATCTACAAATGGATAAGCACCATGATTCCTGACACAGGGCTGTACTTTTACCGTACCCGCTCCGGAATGGAGGTGGATCTAATAGTTGAGACGCAGGACGGACTCTTGGGGATTGAAATCAAGAATAGAAAGAGGGTGGCTCCGGCCGATATCCGTCCCTTGAAGGCTGTTGCAGAAAAACTCGGTAACGAGTGGAGAGGCGGACTCTTGGTCTATACAGGCCGTGAGATCATGCAGTTATCAGGCGAGCATTCAATCTGGGCGGTTCCCTTTCACAGGTTAGTCTAAAGGAAGGCTTGCAGGTTCAGGCTAAAGCCCTGGATATGGAAGGCTAAAGCCTCCTTCATGTTTTCTATTACATCTTCCATAGTCCTACCAGTAGCGATACACCCGGGAAGTTCAGGACAGTAGGCAGACAGGTTTTCCCCTGCCTCTTCCACGACTATGGCGTATTTTTTATCCATGAGACTAATCTCCTTCCATCCGTCATTTTTCAGGAGCTTCAATATCTCTAGAAGACCAGAGGTTTTATCAGGTCATCCTTACTGACCACCCGCTTCTGGTGTAAGCCGAACAAGGTCTTGGGGACCTTGCGATAAGGCACTAGCTTGGAAATCGGTTTGCCGTTCTTAGTGATCAAGATCTCTTTGCCTGTCTGGCTAACTTCGTCCATCAGATGAAGGCACCAGGCCTTGAACTCGGAGGCCTTTATGATTTGCATGACAAGCACCTCAAAATCTTTTGCTATAGTCATTACCGTGGTCATATGAAAGACTCAATATTTTTTTCGCTTGTACGGTGTGACAACATTCTTTGTTATCCTTCGCGTCCTTCTCCTTGACATCTCCACATCCCAAGTGCAGATTATAATTGTGGATATATGTTTCCTCAAATACAGGCTCATCGAGCTTTACTGGCGTTGTGCCTGAAAGGATAGGTATGCTCTGAAGTGCCAGGCCAAAAGGGCCGATGGGTAAGGAGGAGGTGTATCATGGAATTTTTAACCCTGTTGGGACTAATAATCCCGATGACAGTGATATTGCTGCTTCTTCTCCCAAAACGCCGCCCCCCTGATTATGACTGGAAGTCATGCGTGAAAAGAATGGAAGAAGAGGAAAAAAGGAAAAAGGAAAGACTGGGAAAGCTGAAGGAAGAGGAAGATGATGATTGGGATACTAATCCTATATATGCAGACATTAATGTCTGCAATGTATGGAATGGTCTGGATATGGATATAAACTTTGATATTGATAAAGAGGATGACTGTTTATCTTAATGTTTAGTTGTTGTCCTTTTTCTCATTTTTAGGATTCTCCAATATGGAATTTTTGATTCCTGCTCTATCTAATATTTCTTTAACAGCCTTTACCCTGTCTTCATAGGTTGGATCATACTTCGGAATCCCCGTTTTCATCCCCGGCGCGGTACCTGTAACCACCCTCATTGTGCTTCGACCCCATTCCGGTCTGTCATCATGGCCTGTTGTAACTGCCCCAAGGGCTTCTTCCCGCACCGCGCCAATCAGACCGGTTACGGCTTCGGCCTTCTGAGCGTTGTTTAACTTGTCCGATGACCAGATTTTCCAGGTTGCGGCCTTCAGAAGGTCAACGCCAGTATGGTCCTTTGCAGCCTTGCCCAACGAAGCAGAAACAACACCTTGGACTTTAGCGTTGGAACCGGATAACTTTTCTGCAACCCATCCTACAATCTGCTTGTCTGAATTCCAATTTGCAACTAATTGTCCCTTTCCTGAAAGCTGCTCCTGTAAATCCACCCCATGTTGTGATTTCAGCATACCCTGCAAATCATCCACAGCCTTAGACG
>WFZW01000015.1 GCA_015489365.1 Deltaproteobacteria bacterium
CATAATTACAGAGTTGGCCCCCACATAACAGTCTTTTCTAATGGTGACCTTATCAAGTATCAGCAGACCGTCCCGGACTTCGTATGCATAAATGTGGGTGCCAATGTCAACGGAGGTGCCGTCTCCTATCTCAATAAGATCCATACAATGAAGAAGGCTCGTTCTGATGAGGCAGTTCCTGCCTATCTTGGCGCCAAGTGCCCTTGCATAGGGAGCAAAGAGCGGGGTACCGGTAAAAAGAGATAATGGAGACATGTGGACTACTCGCTCGGTTATCCACCAGCGAAGAAAGAAAAGCCCCCAAAGCGGATACTCTCCAGGTCTTACCTTGCCCATGACGATCCGCTTAAACAAGATGGGGAGTATAAAGGCCAGCAACAATTCAACGCCGAAACCTTCAGCCAAATATGATGCTGCAGGTCCAACGGCGTAAATGTCGTTTTCCAGGACCAAAAGGGCCTTTTTCAGGAAGAAGAGCCCAGGAATAGAAAAGATGAAACCGTAAAGAAAAAGGGCGGAGAGCTGTCCGACACCACAAGTCCAGACTCGCCTGTCGCTATAGGTCCTGATAAGTCCCTCACGTCGTCTCTTTCTGCTATCTTTTAGTGGATAAACCCGTGTTTTCTCGGTTTTCGCAGAATCTTGGGCCTCAAATTTTTTCGCTAGAGAACGTACAGATGGGTTTGCGTAGATATCTGCGAGGCTGAGGTGTGAAAATTCATGATCCCGTCTCAGCATGGAAACCAGCTTTGCAGCGACCAGGGAATGACCTCCAAGGTCCTGAAAGAAATCATCTGTAACAGAGACCTGTTCAAGCCCAAGGGCCTTTGCGAACATGTCTGCAAGTTTCTTTTCCAGCTCATTTGACGGCGGGGTGAAATCCTTGTCATTGAGGGTGAGCCTTTTGCCAAAGGGCGCAGGCAGACGTGATCTGTCCACTTTGCCGCTTGGAAGCACCGGCATTTCATCGATGCGTTGAATGTAAGCAGGTACCATGTAGCTTGGTAATTTCTGCCTTAGGATACCCACCAAGGCCTCTATTACTTCCTTTTCATCCTTTTTGCAGCCAGGCTTCAGGGTAAACCACGCGGCCAATTCGGACACTCCATCGGAAGGGCTGTATGTGGACACAACGGCACGTTCCACTTCTGGAAGGATCAGCATGACGGATTCTATTTCGCTGGATTCTATTCTGTAGCCGCGAATCTTTACCTGTGTATCCATACGGCCCAAATACTCAATCTCACCCTCTTCGTTTACGCGTCCCAGATCTCCTGTGCGGTAAATGTAGTGAGGAGGTTCAGCCTTGGAGGCCGCAGGGTCAGGCACGAATTTTTCTGCAGTAAGCCTTGGCCTGTTTAGGTATCCCCTGGCCACTCCTATACCTCCAATACATATCTCGCCTATTTCGCCTTTAGGGACCGGCCTTAGTTTCTCATCCATTATTTCTATTTTGTATGAGGGAAGGGGTCTTCCTATAGTGACCTTTTTACCCGGTTCAAGTTCAGCACATGCGGCAGTGACAGTTGCTTCCGTTGGGCCGTACGTATTCAGAATTCGCCGCCCCGGCCTGCTCCACCGGCGTACCAATTCTGGAGAGCAAGCCTCGCCTCCAACCATTAGAAGCCGCAGTGAAGGAATGTCATCTTCTATGGTAGCAAGGAGGGTGGGAACGCAGCAAAAAACGCTAACCTTATTCTTAGTCAGAAACTCTCCGAGTTCAGGCCCTATGCGCCGACAGTCTGTGGGCCCTGGCACGATTGCAGCACCTATCGTGAGGGCAATCCATATCTCCTCGATAGAAAAGTCAAACGCAATTGTCATGCCCTGATAGACCCTGTCCTCCTTTTTATACTGGTAAACCTGTTGTGCAACCTTCACGAAGTTGCAGATACTTGGATGTTCGATGGCAACACCCTTTGGCTTTCCAGTAGTTCCCGAGGTGTACATTATATAGCAGAGGTTGTCCCTTGAAGGGGGAAGGGTGTTTTCGTCAACAGGGTCCGGACTAAACCGTGAGATTTCACCATCTGCCCTGTCAAGCAAAATGGTCTTTACGCCTTTTGCCATGACCGATCATGCAATTTCTGAGGTGGTAATTACTGCTGAGACATTGGCATCTTCCATTATGAAGTGCTTTCTGTCCCTGGGGAATCCAGGGTCAAGGGGCACAAACGAGGCATGCACCTTCAGCACTGCAAGCAGGCTTACATAGGTATTTACAGAG
>WFZW01000016.1 GCA_015489365.1 Deltaproteobacteria bacterium
ATACTCCTCGTTGAAGAACCCTAGCGAGAATCCCTTTTCCCTCATATGTTTCCTGGACAACCAGGCATCCGATATATAGCGGAGACGGGGAAGGATATCAGCTACCTGGGTTACAGGTATTATCCTGAACCTACATCCTTCTTTTACAAGCCTGTTATGTTCATTTCTGAGTCTTTTTTTCGATGCACCACTCAATGAGAAATCCGCAAGAGGGACCCGTGCCTCTTCACCGATCTTTACGAGGTACATGCCTATATCCAGATAAAAGGTCAGGTCATCTGGCCCGACTTCATAAAAGACCGGTACTGCATCGTATTCGTCACACAGGTCATTGAAGTGCCAGATAAGATCTGCCTTTTCAGCACGGGGGCCAACCGGATCCCCCATGGACACCCACGTCCTTCCGGTTACTGCATACATGATAAAGGCATTACGGGCCTTGTTGAAGAGAAACGCCTTGTCGCCCAACATGGCCAAGTAGGCGTAGGTCTGTACAGATCTTTGGGCTATGCGCCAGGCCAGGGCCAATTCCTGCCTATCGGGAAAGGCTGGTTTGAATCTGGCAGGATGAAGAATGTGCCACAATGAAAAGAAAAGTAAGACGGATACAGCCCCTATACTACCCCTTAGAAATCTAGGTGCATCGGCACGCAGTGCAAAATGCCACCACAGGTCTCCTGCATATTCGACATGCCTGAAGGCAAAGATCCCTATCCATACACTTGCTGCTATGGCGATCGCAGCGGAGGCCAGCCAACCAAAGGACAAGGGTTCGTTGAGCAGAGATGACCTTCTGTAAAAATGACGCTTAAGAGGCAAAAGAACCACGAGTACCACCAGGAGAAAGACGGCTTCCTCAAAATCAAAGCCCTTTAACAGGGAAAATATCGATCCGGATACGAGTAGTACCAGGGTAAGGTAATAGGCACCATCAAGCCTACGCCTAAGGCCCCACGCTAGCACCAGTAGGCATGAACCTATGACACTAGCCAGAAAATGTGAAATCTCTATGACCGATAGTGGAAACAGGTTTCCAAGCCTGGCCATCCTGGCCTGGATCTCAGGGGTAGCGCCGGATATGAGGAGTACACATCCAGATAGAAATGTCAGGATTGCCAATATATCCGGGACGATGGAGCCCGTTATCTTGGCAAGGAAGGTTGCAGCCTTTCTGAACCTTTTATTTCTTTCAATAACTTCATTGAACCCAAGGAGCGATGCCGCGATAATTAATGGGACAAAATAATAGATTAGCCTGTAGGCCACCAGTGAGCTAAGTAGATAGTCAGCAGGGATACGGGAAGCCAACAGAATTATCATGGCCCCCTCAAAGACCCCCAACCCACCTGGGACGTTGCTGATTATACCTACCAATTGGGCCAACAAAAACAGGTTCAAAAAGGACGAAAAAGACAGGGAATAACTTGAAGGCAACAGGATGAAAAGACAGTATGCCGAGGCCAACCAGTCAATCACCGACAAGACAAGTTGCCATATCAATATGACAGGGCTTAGCACCGGTATTTCGAAGCCCCGGATGCGTACAGGCCTTTTCCATATCAAGGTAGTAAACGAATAGGCAACGAGTACTACGAACAACACAACACCAATGGGCCTGGAGGTTACCAGTGGCAACCCCATGGCCCTAGGCAAGGGTATCGGATACAAGGTACAAACAACTCCCCCAAGGGCAAAAAATCCTATCCAAAACGTCAAGGTTGAAAAACCAACCACCCTTGCAATATCAACAGCAGGTATCCCCCATGCGGAATAGAGTCGAAATCGTATGCCAGCGCCTATGAATGCCCCCCAGCTGCCGCTGTTATTTGAAAAGGCATACCCTACAAAAGAGGCAAAGGCGATCTTGAACCACTCTATCTTGCGGCCTATGTAATGGAATGCCACTAGCCCATAGGCTATGAGACAAAGATAACTCACTGCGGCCGAAAACAAGGAAAGCCCGATTGCCGAATCAGGAATTTGATGAAAGGCATGTTTTATCTCATGGTAGTTGAAATTCCTCAACTGATGCCTTACAAGCCATAGGGCAATGAGTATGAACAATATGGAGGATGAAACCATCCAGATTGTCCTGCTAGTCTTCCTGTGCAGACTAGGGCTGCTGCCTTCTACCTCTCTATCCTTCTTCTGTTCCATTAGATGCCTGATCTATAAAACCCATGTCTCTGACATGTCTTGTGTAGCTTATTCCGATCCATCCCAGATTGACCCTGATACCTCTATCCAAGAATTTGCCTGACTCTATGAAAGCCCTACCTTGACTCCTTATCCCCCATGTGGTGCCCCAGGCTTGCTTTACAAGAAACATGTATTGATGACCTGATACCCTTGCCAAGACCGACCGTCAATTCAATAATACTGGAATCGTCTACAGGGTTAAGCTTGAAGATATTAAAAATTTATCCTTTTGGATAGGACAAAAAGGATACGGCGATGACTTCCTCCCTGCCCTAATCTTTAGGGAACCTTGTCGAATTACCTGACTTATGCCAAATCAAGGATCAAATCTAGGGGCGTGTGTTTGGAAATCCAGATTGATTCATGGGAGGATCTTGACAATAGGGTCCACCTCAAAGAGAATGGCGTTAGGAATAGTTAAGGATAAGAGGAGGGGGGCAATATAATGAAGTCTTTAATACTTAGTATAATTTTTTTATGTTGCGGCTTCGCAGCAAATACAAGCGCCAGCCTTACAGGGACATATTACAACTTGTCAAGCGACCATCCAGATATGGAACGTTGGATTACCGGATTGGATACCGGCTATGTTGAATCTACACTCTCAGGAAACATGCCTACATTGACTGATTATGGTAAGAC
>WFZW01000017.1 GCA_015489365.1 Deltaproteobacteria bacterium
TCTTATTATAGATATAAGGAGAGAGATGCCAGGTGCAGCGATTGGGGTGGATGTAATGGCTGGATTTCCCACCGAAGGACAAGGGGATTTCGAGCTGACCCTGTCCCTGCTTTCCGATCTACCCATTTCTTACATGCATACCTTTCCCTACTCTTCACGGCCAGGAACCCTCGCCGCTGCCATGAAAAGCGAATCCTCAAACCGGGAAAGGACCGCACGCGCCAAGATACTGCGAAAGCTTTCCGACACGAAAAAAAAGGCCTTTATCGCAAGCCAGATAGGAAAGATATTGCCATGCCTCGTCATAGAGCGAGACAAAAAGACAGGATGCTGGAAGGCACTTTCTGATAATTACATCAATATAAATCTGACCGGTACGCAAGGGGTAGCAGACATGAAAAACCATGCCGTAAACGTAAGGATCGATACACAGGAAGATGAAATGGTAAGTGGAACCATCGTCTGATTGGACTGTAGCACAAGGTGGCTCCTTTTGTCCATGGATGTCCTTTCATGTCCGGCTAATCAAGAAAATACATTTTCATATAAAGCCCATCAGCCCAGTTGCCCTACCCTTATTCCCCTGACCTTCCTTCTTACTGATTCGCTGATCTTGATGAGTTCTGTCATGTTACAGGCATCGACCTTGAAAATCTTGGGCTCCATGTCACCTTCAAGCCCTTCGAGCGGGCGTATGAACCGGTCTGTAATCCCTGATCTACCAAGCATCCCCATAAGTGTCTGCCCGGTGATACTACACTTCTTTCCCATAAAAAGTTCCTTCAGGGCATCAGGGCCATTTAAAAAAACGAGTTCAGAGACCGCTCCTATAATGGATGTATCCCCACAAACGATGGCCCAATCGGCTGCCCTTAGGGCGTAACTGTTTCCATTGAAGGAGATTGCAAGCCCTCCGCCATCCCCTACCAGTTCAAGTGCCTGAACGTCGGTTATACTGTCTCCTATGTAGATCACATCATGCAGATCAAGTTTGGTCTTTACAAGGCTATCTTCCACGGCCTTGGCCTTTTCTGCCCCTCCGACCGGTCGAACGTCGCGCAATAGCCTCCCTATCCCAAGGCCTGCCACCTCTTGCCAAAATATCTCGTCCAACCTCCTTAGCACCTCTTGATCCCCCTCCTCAAGATCTTCTATCCCGGAGGCATTTTCTGGCCAGGAAAGCAAGGGCTGGCTGGCTATCTCCCTGGCAAGGGACCTAAGGAGATCCTTTTCGGCACTACTGAGTACATATCGATCCAGGTCTACCTCGGTACAATAGACGTGGTCCATGGGAAATTCGGTCAATCTGCATAATGCTTCAAGGTAAGGGCAGTAACTAGTGCTTATGATAAAACTTGGCAAAAGATCCGATATCCTTGGAAGCATCTCCATGGTACCTGGAAGCAATACCAGGGTCTTTTCAGCAAACCTCTCCATGCGACGATTGGTTACCCCAAAGGACTTGAGAAAGGGCAAAACCAACTTCAAGGTATCGCCTGCCCTGTAACCAGGTCTTTTCTCCACATCGGCAAGATAGTCATCGTATTTGCTTATCCTGGCAAAGAATTCCCCACCATCCGGGATATATGCCTTACACAATTCGTAGGCATTGTCATTTTGCGTCAGCGGGCCCTCGCAATCCATATTGAGCTGCGGCATGTCAAACTCCGTTAGATATCAGGTGGTAATTCCGATCTCATCCAACATGCGGTCGGCAAACTTGAGGATAAAACCCCTTTGTTGTCCGGTAGCATAGCTTATACAGCTGCATTTTATCTGCCTTCGGCTTCTTACCAACATCTCGAACTTTACCCACTTGTCTCCCAGCTCCACTGCAGTACAAAACGGCTGGCAACCTTGATGCTGGTATTGATCGGCCGACAGGATATCATCAGGCATCCTTATCCAGTAAAGGCCTTCAAGGCCGGAACATTCAAGATGTGAATCCAGATATCTCCTGATCTCTTCAAGTTCCTTCTTGTTGAGTTCATCTATCATGTATTGTCTCACGCCATTTCCTCCGGCAAGTAATTCTGGAATAATAGAATCTAAAATGCGCTTGTGCTCAAGTAGCCATTAAATTAATTTACCCTGAAAACACAGTACTCATATGGGCTGTATTTTCATGTATTGGGGGAGTGCGGCACCAAGGTACGGGCCGCATGGAAGTTTACCCTGAAAATACATCCTGAAACCACCTTCTTCCAGATGTTAGGAATGCAGCTGTCGGCTATGCAAAATAGGATACCCCCAGACCTGGATCAAAAAGACATCTTTGTATTTCTTGAAACCTCCAGGTTCAATAATGAAAACCGTCGTTGTCTTCTATTTGAAAGACCCTTGAGGATACTTACTGCACACGGCCCTGGGGATACTGAAGAGCTCTTCCGTGCAATCGAGCGGGAGCTTGCCAGGGGCCACTATCTGGCGGGTTGGTGGAGTTATGAATGGGGATATGCCCTTGAAGGGCGTCTTGGTCATCTATTGGGAAGGTGTAGGCCTTCTATGCCCCTGGTATGGCTGGGCGTATTTAACCCCCCAACGATATGGGAGGGTGACAGCCTGCCCTCAAGATCCTGTTCCATAACAAACAGTACAAGCACAGGAAACGCCCTGGGCAACACAGCCAGCTCTACAGCTAAAGATACCCAGCTGGAGCTTGACGTCACCCCCAGAGAATTCACGCAGGCGATCGAATCCATAAAGGAATACATCTCCAAGGGGGAAACATACCAGGTAAACTATACTATCAGGGGAAGATTTCGTTACGCAGGGGATCCTATCCGGCTATACACAGAGCTTGGAAGGAGGCAGGCGGTATCCTATGCTGGCTTGATACGTAATCATGAATTCTGGGTACTATCGCTTTCACCAGAACTTTTCTTCAGAAGAAGGGGAGACAGGATCTGGTCGAGACCAATGAAGGGCACCATTAAACGCGGTAAGGACCCTGAGGAAGACTTGCTACTTGCCAGGCACCTGGCCAACGACCCGAAAAATCAGGCAGAAAACGTCATGATAGTCGATCTACTGAGAAATGACCTCGGGCGTATCTGTAGACATGGCACGGTCCGAGTACCCGAGCTTTTCAAGGTAGAAAGATACGAGACCCTTTTTCAGATGATTTCGATGGTTGAGGGGAGCCTTCGCAAGGGAACCTCGTGGAAGGATATCTTCAAGGCACTTTTCCCCTGTGGTTCCATCACAGGTGCCCCAAAGATAAGGACCATGGAGATCATAGCAGAGCTTGAGGCCTCGCCAAGGGGGGTTTATACCGGGGCGATAGGCTTTATCGCCCCTGATAACGAGGCGATTTTTAACGTGGCTATAAGGACAGTGACTATTACAAATGGTACAGGGGAACTGGGCATCGGAAGCGGCATAACCATCGAATCCGACCCCAGGGACGAATTCGAAGAGACCCTGTTGAAGGCGAAGTTCCTGACGGATATCATCTAATTATATGCGACGTTTCGATATGCACTTATACCATACGGGTACATATCAGGTTGCACTGAAGGCCCTATCAGACAAATGAAAAGAGACAAAGGTAAGTCGCCTTGTTCGTCCTTCAAACTCATTGAGACCTTCAGGCTCGATCCTTGTTTCAGTACGTTGTCAGAACCACTTAGCGGCTATTATCTCCTATCAAGGCATCTTGAAAGGTTAAAGAAATCAGCCAAATTTTTTTGCTTTTCCTTCAAAATGGCCCTGATACTCAAGGAACTTGAGGGTATTGCCACTAGAGTTTTTTCAGAGAGCGGCAAGGATAGGATGTGCTGCTACAGGGTAAGGCTGGTCCTGGATAAAACAGGAACGGTCCATATTACCTGGTCCCCCATGGATGATGAGCACCACCTACCTGTAAAATTTGATTTATCAAACCGGCCGGTCTGTTCCAAGGATACCTTCCTCTACCACAAGACTACCTGTCGCCCACTTTATAAAAGGGAGCGGAAACGGATAACAGCCACGGATCTATTCGAGACTGTCTTTACCAACGAAAGGGAACAGCTTACCGAGGGTACCATTTCTAACCTCTTCTTGAGATTTGAAACGGGTGGAAGGCTGTTAACCCCCCCTGTTTCATCAGGTCTCCTAAACGGCACGCTAAGGGCCGAATTGCTAGCCAGAGGAAGGGCCAGAGAATGTGTGCTCTACCCTAATGACCTTCTGGCGGCTGCCGAGATCTTTCTTGGAAACTCGGTTAGAGGGCTTTTAAGGGCACAATTTGTTCCCAACCAGGGATTCGGTTAAGGAATTGTGCTCCCTGTGCCCTCTAGACCTCGATAGTAGCCCCAGGCTCCATATGTTCAAGCCGTGCATCGATATGATGGGCCCTCATCTGTCTTTCAAACTCCCCAACAGTGCCGGTAAGTACGGGGAAAGTGCCAAAGTGCATGGGGATTACTATCTTGGGATCGATAAGCTTACAGGCATAGGCAGCCTCCCTTGGTCCCATCACATAATGATCACCTATAGGTAGCATGGCTACCTTTGGATAATACATCGAGCCTATCATGGCCATATCGCCAAAAAGTGCCGTATCCCCAGCATGGTAGAGTTTCAATCCATCCTCAAGCCTTACAATAAAGCCAGCGGCTTCACCGCCATATATGATCTCTTGTCCCTCCTGTATGGATGAACTATGGACAGCCGTGACCATTGTGATGTTAATGCCCTTGGTATGGTATGTGCCGCCTATATTCATGCCGGTTACGTTGGGCAGTCCCTTGGCAAGAAGGTATTGTTGAAGCTCATGAATGGCCACCACCTCGGTGGCGGATGAACTTGCCAGGGAAACGGTGTTGCCCAGATGGTCTCCATGGGCATGGGTGACCAGTACGATGTCTGCTTCCAACTCCCCTACATCCTTCGGCGCCTTGGGATTGTCAAGCCATGGGTCTATCCATATCCTTAAGCCATTTCCTGTTACTATCCTAAAGGCGGAATGTCCAAAAAAGGTTATCTTGTTCGCCATGTCATCACTCCTGTCTATCCTCTCGGGTTATACAAGACCTCATCCTCACGCAATCAATGTGGTCGCACCTATTTTTCGCCTTAAAACATCTAAACTTCCATGCGGCCCGTACCTTGGTGCCGCGCCCCCAATACATGAAGATACAGCCCATAGGCTCTGTATTTTCACGGTAAAGAGCAACCCACTGTAAC
>WFZW01000018.1 GCA_015489365.1 Deltaproteobacteria bacterium
CTTTCCCAGAGGGCAAAAAAACTGTTTGAACTCCCAGCCCTATGCCCCCTTTGTTGCCTTTTGGGAAACAGCCTCATAAGACCTGGTATCCTTGGCAGGACACCTTAAAGGCCTTAAACTTTCAATATGGTTTAAAGGCCTGTGCCTACGCTATGGGGATAAAGTTACCGTAAAAATTATCTTGGGTATGGAGTGTATTTTCATATCTGGGTTTGTGGCTATATGAGGGTACGGGCCGGTAAAAACTCAGGATAATCCAAGGGAGGGCCTTTTCCATGAAGACTATTTGTTCATCCCATGATCTGCACATCAAGCTAGGACCTGGGCCTGATATGGCAGATATCACCCCTGAGGTAACGAAGGTAGTTAAAAGGTCCGGACTAGAAGACGGCATTGTCATGTGTAGCGTTATTGGATCAACCGGTTCAATTACTACGATAGAATATGAGCCAGGGGTGGTAGAGGATCTCAAAAGGGCCATCAATAGGCTTGCCGATCCCGGTGAAATATATCAACACGAACTGGCCTGGCATGACGGAAACGGACACAGCCATGTCCAGGCCGCACTTTTAGGTCCATCGGTTGGCTTACCGGTACGAAAGGGCCGCCTGCTTTTGGGGACCTGGCAACAAATCATCGTCATTAATCATGACAACCGCCCAAGAGACAGGATAGTGGTGGTAAGTGTTATTGGAACCGCTTGAAAAGCATGACATAGTGCAAGGCCAAGAACGAAAAACAAGTGTTAGAAAAAAGTGGAAGTAAGCACACGTTGACGGTAACTTATATATATGGAAAAGAAAAACGAATATGCCATTCACCGCGTAAACCTGCCTGGAAAAGAGGTAATAATAGTAGGCACTGCGCATATTTCCAGGGAATCCATTGAACAGGTCAGGGATGTAATCCTTGAAGAAAGGCCAGAGTGCGTCTGCGTTGAATTGGATGAAAAACGTTATAAGGCCTTGTCTCAAGAAAAGAAATGGGAATCGAAGGACCTGATAGAGTTGATAAAACAAAAACAGCTCGCCACTCTTCTTGCCAATATGATCCTTGGGGCCTATCAAAAGAGACTTGGTGACAAATTAGGTATAAGGCCAGGGAGTGAATTGGCAGAGGCGGTCAAGGTGGCCAATGATTTATCGATACCGGTGGAGCTTTGCGACCGGGATGTCAGGGTAACACTTCGCCGGGCCTGGAGAGCGGTTTCAGTATTCAAGAAGGGCTACCTGTTGGCAAGTTTGCTGGCCAGCCTTTTTGATGATACGCAGATCTCCGAAGAAAGGCTAAGGGAGCTAAAAAAAAGTGACGTGATAACCGAACTCATGGAGGAGATAGGTAAATCGATGCCGGAGCTCAAAAGGGTCCTTATAGATGAACGTGACACATATCTATCCGAAAAGATCAAGGCGGCTCCGGGTAAACGGGTAGTTGCCGTGGTTGGCGCCGGGCATGTAGACGGCATAATAAAGGCATTGGCGCAGGACCGCAGCAACGAGATGGAGGAAATAGGAAAGGTACCCCCTGTATCCCGTGCCTGGAAGCTGGCAGGTTGGATTATTCCAGGAATAATAGTCACCAGCCTGGTGGCCATAGGATTCCAAAAAGGGACAGGGGTTGCAGGGGAAAATGTACTGTATTGGATCATGGCAAATGGAACATGTGCCGCACTGGGTGCGTTGCTGGCACTAGCCCACCCATTGACAATAGCCAGCGCCTTTGCAGCGGCTCCGGTTACAAGCCTTACCCCGGTAATAGGCGCAGGTTATGTAACTGCATTCGTACAGGCTCTGGTCCAGCCACCGGTGGTCAGGGAGTTTAAGACCGCCCTCCACGACATGAATACACTTACTGGGTGGTGGCGCAATAACCTATTAAAGGTCTTTCTTGCCTTCTTGCTTCCAGGGATTGGAAGCATGATAGGCACCTGGCTGGGTGGATACAGGATTGTATCCAACCTGTTTTGACACAACATATCGTCTCGATCGGATTCAAGGGGGCTTCCACGTCAACATATCCACAAGGGAACACCATATGAAAAATCAACCACCAAGGTCATGCGTTCATCCCTCAGGCCGCTTTACATGTGGGCTTCACAGGCCACATTATAAGGTCATAAATCTCAGGCAGACCGTTGCCCAATCATTACTGGGCCATGACGATCATGGCAGGCCTGTAGATAATCGTATCAATTTCCCAAAAGGGGATCTGGAGATAGTAAATACACAGGGAGTGTTCGAGATACCCAACCCCTTTCCCTTCTGGGGTACGACATTCATATTGGAAGGGCCTGCTAGACGGTTCTCTGATGCCCCTGACAATTTCAGATTCAAAACCGGGTCGCAATCCGAGGAGAAGTCATCCATTTTAGAGGACCTTCTTAAGGGCACACTTTCAAACGGTAGAAGGAGATACAGCCTAAGGGATCTGCCCAGAAACCTCAAACTAACACTGGCCCAGACATCTAGAGACCCAGAGGTGCTCGAGGCACTAGCCCAGGAGTCATGCAAGCTGGAAATCGGACCCTCGGGCAGGCCTGTGGGCATACACTATCGATCAAATGGTTCAGATTTAACACCCGTCATCCTCGACCATGACATGTTCGAAGTATTAGGGAACAATCCCTTCCTCCCGGACGACTATAAACTAGCCATGGTCCTAAGGCCTGGGGTACAGGGCAAAAACCCAGTGGTGGGTGAATATATACAGGGACCTAAAACACACATATGGGAATACCTCAGATCCAACAGCTACATTC
>WFZW01000019.1 GCA_015489365.1 Deltaproteobacteria bacterium
ATCTTTTTAAGAATAGAAAGGTATTATTTAAGGCTGATTGGAGACTAATTTTGCTCTTTATCGTAATATTCATTGATCTACATCTTCTTTCCAAGCTTAACCCGGTGCAAGAATTATTCAATGGGCTTCACTTGGAAAAACCAAAGATCTTATTCATGACCGGCACATTATTATCCCAGCTAATAAGTAATGTTCCAGCAGCCATACTACTGACCAAGTATTCTGACAATTTCCGAATAATTGCCTATGGTGTCGATATCGGAGGAAATGGCCTAATACTGGCCTCCTTTGCAAACCTAATAGCCCTGCGCTTTATTAAAAGCAATTCCAAGTATTGGCAATTCCACAAATATTCACTTGCCTATTTCCTGGCCAGCTCCGTCCTTTATTATTATTTCATAGGATAATTTCACCTAGCAAATAGTCTATTATACCAAGATAACGTTATGAGCTCCCTCCCTGGAAAACTGCCTTCTTGCCCGATAACTGTATCCATGCCGTAAAAAATACCCCCCACATGCCTGGTACACTCCATTTTTGCTCCTCTGGCCTTGCACTTGAAAGAAATAGTAGTTTTTCTGAGGCCTCAATATGTTATGGATATGATAATTTTTGTTGACATAGCCCCCCATGTCCCCTAGTGTATTGAGAGCTGAACGATGTGATCCTAAGCCTCGTGTGGTCAATATTTCTGGACCGCATTTTCATGGTAAAAAGGGACAAATATCGTCAGCCATCAAGTCACTATGTATGGATTCAGAAGTACCTTCAATACGGATTCTTCCGTAAAGGCTTTTCTCGAACCAGGCAAGTGCAACAAAAATGGGTCGAAAACGCCCAAAAAAAGGAGGAATATCGTAATGAAGGGAACAGTCAAATGGTTTAATGATCAAAAGGGCTTTGGGTTTATCTCACAGGAAAATGGCCCGGATGTCTTTGTTCACTTTTCTGCTATTAAGGGGGACGGCTTCAAGTCTCTCGAAGAGGGACAAGCCGTCGAGTTCGATATTACCGATGGACCCAAGGGCCCCCAGGCAACAAATGTAGTACGTGCTTGATGCTCTGGGGGATTGGCTGGCCGATCATGACGGGTCACATAAAACTGGACATGCACTCAAGACGCCTATGAACGGGGTCTTAGCTGCATAATCCATGGGGATGAAAGGGCCCGTCTTCTTTCAAGGCCCCCCCCAATTTATCTCAATCAGGTTGTCCAATTAATCAGGCTGAATATCAGCAAAATCATTCGGCATTTGAGACCGCAAGGGGCTTGCAAGCCTACCGAACCTGCTGCATTGTTGCACACTTGAAGTACCCAAGTACGTCTGCGTGCCCTTTGCCTTGCATCCTTGGAAAACTTGCTAGCTGCATAATTTTATCCGAAGATGCATTTTTTTGATTAGCCATGGACACACAAGGACTATACGTGGACAAAGGGCAAAATGTTTCTAGCGGGGTATTCCCACACTTTGTCGTGCCCGTTCTGGAAATGGCAGTTACCGTGAAAATACATCCCAGCTAAGGGTCTTATTTTCATGCCTTTAAGTGCAGCATAGAGGATACGGGCTGCATGAAGATTACTGGCAACAGGAACATATTTTTTCATCCACCCTGGTCCCGATGGCCTAACGGTAGGGGGCTATGTCCTGTAAATCTTATAGAAAATTTAACCAAATCTTAAGGAAAGAAAGCACATGAAACTGTATATAGGAAATCTGGCCTTTAACACCACGGAAGACGAAGTAAAAAAGATGCTGGGAGAATATGGAGAAATCCGTTCCTTCGATTGGATTACAGATCGTTACACAGGTAAGGCCAGGGGATTCTGCTTTGCCGAAATGGACAACCGTGATGCAGATACGGCCATAAAGGCCTTAAACGGAAAGGAATTCGGTGGCCGCACCCTCAAAATCAATGAGGCAAGGGCCAAAAGTTCCCGCAAGAAAAGGCGTTCCTGGTAGGCTTACCATGGGTCACCCAGGCTTCTCATGCCGTGCCTGTTTAGCCGCACCCCCCAAGACATGAAAAGGCACCCTGGCAACATCTTGCCTTTTGTCCATGTTTACCCTTGTGTATCCATGGCCAATCAAGAATGTATGTTTAAATAAAAAAACATATCGCTGTTTCACCCCTAACGCAACACCAGTCGTAATTGCCCGGGTAAAATTCCTTCTAATGTCCTTGGTGGGGATCACTCTACCTGTTATCAATGCATTGCCCTTGAACAAAGATATCCATTTATACAAGGAACTCATATCAGGAAAGGTCAGCCATTACTTCTAGGGTAATGGCTTTTTTATTGCCCAAAGAAACGGTATGCTAAGATATAGGCTGCATAAGGATAGGGATAAGACCACCTTTTGACAGGGGACGCCTCAAACGAATGGCAAGGATACCTCATAAGTCTCTCGGCTTGATCCTCGGTGGATTGACAGGGCTCCTGTTGTTACATCCCTATGTAATGTTTGTGCTCTCCTTTGTGGCACCGACTGGTGACAACCAACCGATCTCAACCGTAGGGATCATACCCTTCCTACACATGGTCTTTTCTCCAGGCATGCTGCCCATGTCACTGGCCTTCATCCTCTTTTCTGGAATAATGGGCCTGCTCATAGGGATGGTCTTCGAACGGGAAAGGAGGCTAGACGCCCTTAGGCACGAGGCTGAAAGACGGGAGGCAGTGCTAGGAGCAGTCAGACAGCTCGTCATGATACTTTCCCACCATATTCTCAACTCGGCCTTGGTCATAGGGATCAGTGCAAAACAATTACGCAACGATACCAGGGAAGAGGACAGGTCCGAGGCCTTGGAACGTATCAATGTTCAAATCACAAAGATGGAATCTATGGTAGGCCTGATGAGGGAGATACGCTTTGAGGAAATGTTGGATGGTAGCGACACAAGTTATAAGAGGATAATCGAGATCAACTCCCAAATGGAGCAATATCTTGCAAGATCAAATGAGAAAAAATAACACCCTGGCTATAGAGGCATGTGCAGGAACCAATACGGGTCTTAGGCGCAAACGAAACGAGGATGAATTCATCGTGATTGACAGGTATGAAGATGGCATGGATACCATTAGGCTGGGGAAAATGTTCGCTGTAGCCGATGGGATGGGTGGGCACCCGGCAGGGGATATGGCCAGCAAACTGGCCTGTGAGGGCTTGAAGAAAGCTTATTACGGGACAGGACATATAAAAAGGCTGATCTCCTCTATCTCCGATCATGCCGTGATGAAGCACCTAAAGGACTCTATAGAGGTAGTACAGAAGGACATTTGTAACTTTGAGTCAGAACACGAAGAATGCACTGGTTTTGGTACGACCCTCACGGTAATGGTCCTTAAAGGGGACAGGGCATTTATAGGGCACATAGGTGACAGCAGGCTGTATAGGCTGAGGAATGGTGAACTTGTCAGGCTCACCACCGATGACACCTTCGTCCAGGAGATGATAGGAATGGGCACAATTAGCCCCCAGGAAGCGGCACAAAGCCCCTATAGGCATGTATTGACCCAGGCCCTTGGTGGAGGATATGAGAAGATCCATACCTTCCAGGAAAGGGTCAGGCCAGGAGACAGATTCCTGCTGTGCACCGACGGGCTCTACGATATGGTACCAGAGACAGACATCAGGGATATACTTTCCAGCCATGACAAGTTGGAACAGGTATGTGACAGGTTGATAGAGGCAGCCCTGGAAAATGGCGGCAGGGACAATATCACGGTCATTGTGCTGAGAAACGATAAATAAATGCAAGGCGAAGACAAGCATACCCTACCTGCAGGCACTATCCTCAACGATAAGTGGATCATCTTGGATTTTATCGCCAAGGGTGGCATGGGGGAGATATACCAGGCCCACCAACTCAACCTAAAACGGAATGTGGCCATCAAGATCATCTCCAGACAGTGGCTAGACGACATAGACGAGGACCGGGAAGAGATAGAAAATGCCATAAGGCGGTTCCGCCAGGAAGTTCAAACCATGGTACAGATCCGCCATCCCAACGTAGTGCAGGTCTATGACTATGACTCAGCCAATATAATCGTAGAAAACGAGACAATCTCCATAGAGTACATCGTATTGGAGTATATCCCTGGCATGACGCTCCGTGGGACCATGCCCGAAGAAGGATTCTATCCAGATGAGGAGGAAACTGCATCATGGATCAGGCGGTATTTTCTGCCAATACTAGACGGGATGGCGGCCATTCATGGCTCTGGCATCCTTCACAGGGACATCAAACCGGAAAATGTTCTCATGGATGGTGAAATACCAAAGATTGCAGACTTCGGTATTGCCAGATCCTGTCGCCTTGAATCCATGACCTGCTCCATGGAAATCAAGGGGACGCCCAACTACATGGCACCTGAGCAATTTACGGATTTTAAACGAACCGACCAGAGAACCGATATATATTCCCTGGGAAAGATCCTCTACGAGGTTATAGAAGGCAAGATCCCGTCCAATGTTGTCCCATTTAAGTCTGTGAAACTGAGGGAGGCCAAGACCCCATTTTTCCAAAAGCTGGATCAGATAATCCAGAGGGCCACTGCCGAGGATATCAAGGAAAGGTTTCAATCGGTAGAGTTGCTGAGAAAGGCCCTCTTGGATGCCCTTCATTTGGTTCATGCACCAGGAGAATTGCCAAAACAGCCAGTATCGACCCAGGGAAGGCGGCTCCATGCACCCTTTTTCCCCAAAAACTGGCTAACTGTCCTGGCCTTGGTCATCATAATAGCTGCTGCCTTTGGTGCCGGTTACTGGTATTTCACCTACAGGTCCTCCCCCCATTTGTCTGAACACAGGGAAACCGGAGTCACTTCAACGCTACAGACCCGGGTTACTGCCACCAGAATAGAGGGTTCCCAGACCGAGACAATTGCGGCTCAGGATGGAGCAACCCTACGGCTCATACCAGGAGGACTGCTCCGGCTACCGCCTGGATTCAATGGTAAGAAAATGACCGTGGTGGAGATTGCACCATTTTACATGGATGAGACCCAGGTAACCAATCATCAATTCGTTAACTTCCTGAACCAGATGCTTCCCAAGATACGGATAGATGGAGGCGCTGTAAAAATGGGAAAAGAGATTTGGCTCTATCTTGGCGAGGTGGCGGAAGGCTACGAACCCATAGTCTTTACCAAAGGACGTTTCCAGGTAAAAAACTCCCCCCACGCGGCATGTCCAGTGGTCCGGGTGACCGCATACGGAGCAGGCGCCTATGCTAGGTTCTACCATAGGCGCCTGCCAACCAAGGCGGAATGGCTCTTTGTTGCCATGGAGGGCAAAAGCCCCGAAAGCTATGCCAACGGGCCTCTGCCCTTTCCAAGCTCCTTTTTCAACACGGTAAAGTTGCCGTTTCCGGTGCTCCTTTTCAAGCCAAACCGTCTTGGAATAAGGGGAATGAACGAAAATATAGGAGAATGGGTAATAAATGCAGTGAATCCATCCAAATCAGACGAAAAAAAATCGGCTAGATTTGCCGTTATGGGTGGATTCACTAAAAGTAGCACCTCCCACCATGTCCTGCCGAAACCAGTGATCCGCCAACCGTGGGAAGGCTTTGAAGAAATCGGATTTCGATGTGTCAAGGATGATTCCGGTCCATAACCATCCCGGTTAACCACAAGAACACAATCCCTACTTACCCACCTTGTCCATCACCCTTTCTCGAAGCTCCTTGCCCACCTTGAAAAAGGGAAGCTTCTTTGGTTTTACCGATATCTTTTCCCCGGTTTTTGGGTTGCGTCCAATATAAGAACCGTACTTTCGGACACTAAAGCTGCCAAACCCCCTTATCTCAACTCCCTCTCCCTTCTCCATGGCCTCGGCCATGGCCTCGAAGACACTATTTACTACAAATTCACTAACTTGGCGATGGATACCTACTTCTTGAGCCAATGCCTCTATGAGATCCGACTTGTTCACGTTTCCCTCTCAATCTTCCCTTGTTATCCCTGGACCCTGCAGACCACCTCGTTGACAGCGCCCCGCTGGGCAAACGGCCAGGATATCAACGATCACTATCTCAGATCTTGTTTCCTGATATTACCATTAATTTCAACAAGATTAATATCAGATAAGGTGTGCCCATGGCAAGAGGAAAGTTGAACTCAAACTTCCATGCAGCCCGCACCTTGGTGCCATCCCCCAATACATGAAGATACAGCCCATAGACTCTGTATTTTCACGGTAAATCAAATGCCACTGTTCCCCTTATAAAAGAGGGGGGTGCTGATATTAGTTGATATCAAACGAAATCCCAGCAGGCTTGCTAAGCCATGCCCCTTTCTGAAATGGTGAGGCCATAGGTCTAACCAGCACCCCATAGACAGAATAGCTTCCGCTGGACACATCCGGATTCAAGATCATTGAAAAGGCATCTATACCGGCCTCGGAAGAGACCTCTTGGCGATATCTCCATGGGATGGGGATGCGTAGCAAGACGGACCCCATATTACCAACAAACCAGTAATCCCCGTTATCCGCCACGATAACGATATATATGTCTGCTTCCGGCAAATTATCGGTACCGACCAGGGTGGACATCTCTATCCTGAGTGTATCCCCAATCTTGAATTTCTTCTTGTTCACCTTGAGGGCAATTGCAGGAAGCTCATCTGGATTTGCCAAAAGCCACAGGGTCAACCAGATATCATGGACATCATCAACGGCCCTTTGAAAGTTAAGGGCAGCGATATCCCTTACGTCTTCCCATCCGTTACCATTCGTATAGGCATGGATTATGGGCCAGTAATAGGCATTTGCAGATCTAGCCGCAGCCCATGTCATCTCCCTTGGCGAGACCCAGAACGATGTGCCGGTGGACACGTATGGAATCTCCTTCTGGTGCTCGAGGACATCTAGTTCAAAGGCTGGATGTACCCAGTATTCTTCAGGCGAGGAATTGTCCGTATGAAGGGGCTGATTGATATCGGCCAAGTAGTGGGAAAGAAGCCCCATATAATAGGCAGCCCTTGCCAGGTCCCTATCATCACCGCTTAATTCCTCCGTTATCAAGGAACACAAGTCTGCAATCCTGTTAGGGGCTGCATCCCTGTTCGATGAAGGATCAAGGACGTTCAATTCATGATTTGGCCAGTCCATCAATATCACATCAGGGACCACCGAGGCCCACAAAATGGTATCAAGATAGGGGGCCAGTGTCCTTTTCATATCCTCAGGCAGGATGGAAAAGGCCATCTTGGAGATATATGGATGACTTGCCGTGTTCCATGCAAGGCATGCCCCTTGAAGCTGCAACAATAAAAAAGGGGCTAGAATCAGCCCCTTGAAAGGCCTAACCTTCATGGGAACCTGCCATTGTGCGATGAAAAAGCCTCTTTTATACTCAACCGCCTAGGCCTTGGGTATTACATTAAAATGAAAGGTCCTCACTTGTGGTCAATAACTCCAGCAGTGATTCGGGTATCTCGATGGCACCTATATACATACCATTGCTGGCGCTCATGCTATTCCACATCCATGCATCGAATCTGAGATTTTCCCCGGCTGGCCCATTGACCTTGGTTGCCTTGATCTGCAAATAATTACTCAGCTGGGACAGGGCCCCGCGAATAACACTGTCGAGGTAGTCGGCATCCTTAAATTGCTGCATGAGTGTACTGGGGGGAAAGGTGGTGATATTTTCACCAGAGAGCGAAAGGTCGTCAAGCACGGGGGCTATTATATTATAGAGCTGATTTACCTCTCCCATTGTATAATTTGAATCAAAATTTATGCATACAACCGATAAGCCGCTATCGTCCTGAATAATAGCCGCTACGGGTATACCCCCGGCCATGGCAGCACTGGCAAAAAATAAACACGTGGTGGACAACAGTAATGCAACGAGACTAGAGACCTTTTTCATGAAAGATACCTCCCTCTTCAAGTTGTTAGATAACAGACCCCTCTTCTTATACCCCAAAGATTGTCCATCTCTTAGGCTATATCTTCATCCAAAACCTTCATGCCCTGGGGCAAAAAATGCAATCTAAATATAAACTTCCATGCGGCCCGTACTTGGTGCCGCATCCCCAATACATGAAGATGCAGCCCATAGACTCTGTATTTTCACGGTAAAATCAATTATAGCAGGTCAAACGGCCAGCGTCCAGATACATGTCCCTTATCAGGAACAAAGGTGTGATAAAGGTTGTTCTTGGTTGGGAAAGGATGACGAATTTAAGGAAATAAATTAATCTTTTGATATGCATTGAACAAAAACTCCATGCAGCCTGGAGGATACGGGCTATTGAATCAAATCCAGGTTACCAGAAATATATAAAGGAATTATGAAGATCAAAAACTGGATAGAAAAAATCAAGGGAACATCCCAAGATAACGGACAAGACGAGCCAGATACCCTAAAGGACTCCTCTTCAAAGAATGAACAGTCGCCTGGCAAGACATCTGTAACTTCGCACCCATCACCCCTTGAGGCCAGGCCTGCTCAAGGTGCGCAGACAGGGCCTGAGGAAGGCAATTTCACCTCTAAGAAAGGGCTATTCCAACGCCTTAAGGAAAGGATGAAAAAATCAAAGGGGGGATTCATCAAGCAGATGGATTACCTCTTGTCTGGCAAAAGACACATCGATCCCGAATTACTGGACGAACTCGAGGAAATCCTGGTAATGGCGGATATGGGTGTCGCCACAGTTGATGAAATCTTTTCCAGGCTCAGGGAAGAGGTGAACAGAAAAGAGCTCCAGGACCCAGAGGCGCTTCGAAACAGGCTCAAGGAGCTTATTGCACAACTTTTGGCCTCTCCCCATTCAGAGCAAGGAATAACCTGGGAACCAAAGC
>WFZW01000020.1 GCA_015489365.1 Deltaproteobacteria bacterium
ATCTGAAAATGCATTCTTGCTTAGCAAAGGACACACACAAGGACATATATGGACAAATGCACCTCGTAGATCAAGCAAAGATATTCGTCAAGGCCGGTGACGGCGGACCAGGATGCATAAGCTTTCGGCGAGAGCGATATGTCCCCAAGGGTGGTCCGGACGGTGGAGATGGTGGACGCGGTGGATGCGTCATATTCAGGGTAGATTCAGGATTAAATACGTTGTTTCCCTTCAGAAGGACCCGCCGATTCATTGCCCCAAGGGGACAGGCCGGGCAGGGCAAGAATAGACATGGCAAATCTGGTACGGACTTGATAGTCAAGGTGCCACCTGGAACCGTGGTCAAGGATGCTGAAAGCAAGGTGATGCTGGCGGACCTCACCGACCCTGGGCAGGAATGGCTGGCAGCCAAGGGCGGGCTTGGGGGCAGGGGAAACGCACGCTTTGTCTCTGCCACAAACCAGGCACCAAGATATGCCCAGCCAGGCACCAAGGGACAGGAGCGGTGGCTTGAACTCGAGTTAAAGCTGATCGCGGATGTAGGGTTGATCGGCCCACCCAATGCAGGCAAATCCACCTTGCTTGCCAGGACCTCTGCCGCAAGACCAAGGATAGCTGACTATCCCTTCACCACCCTTGAGCCCCACCTTGGGGTAGTCCAGTTGCCAGATGAACGGACCATGGTGCTTGCAGACATCCCTGGTCTCTTGGCTGGTGCCCACCGGGGCGTTGGGATGGGTCTTGACTTTCTAAAACACATCGAAAGAACCCAGGTACTCCTGTTCATGGTCGATGCCTCTTCTGAACCTGACGAGGTCATGGCTACACTTGAGACCATAATGAACGAGGTCTTCTTGTATCGTAAGGGGCTCATGAAAAAACCACGGGTTATTGGCTTGAATAAAATGGACATGGCAGATAAAAAGGATATCGAAAGGATAGTACGTCTTCTCGAAAAGCGTTACACCCATGTTTTCCCCATATCCGCCCTTACGGGAGCAGGGGTACCAGCACTCATGGAACGGCTTCACCACCTTGTAATGGAGCATAGATCGCGTTGCCAATCCCTTGAAACCAATGGCCATCAACCTTCCCTATAAAAAGATAACGGTGCAGGCGTGAGCAGGGATTTCCTAAATTCTGTCAAAACGATAGTGGTAAAGGTCGGAAGTGCGGTCCTGACGGATGAAAGGGGCCTGAATCATTCCGTGATCTCGGAGCTGTCGCGCCAGATCTCAAGGCTATGCCAGGATGGTCGAAAGGTCGTTTTGGTATCCTCCGGGGCCATCGCCGCCGGGATCGGAAGGATGCCCGGGCGCAGAAGGCCCAGGACGATACCTGAAAAACAGGCGCTTGCCGCCATCGGTCAGGGTTATCTCATGCAGACATACGAGGAGGCCTTCGAAAGGCACGGTTTCCAGGTGGCACAGGTCCTCCTCACTAGGGAGGGTCTTGTGCCACGGCACCGCTATGTCAATGCCAAAAACACCTTACGCACCCTGATAGATTGGAACGTAGTGCCCATAATAAACGAGAACGATACGGTTGCCGTGGAAGAACTCCAGTTCACGGACAACGATGCGCTGGCGGTCCTGGTAGTAAATCTGGCAGAGGCAGACCTATTGATCTGCCTCAGTGATGTAGACAGCCTATATGATCATGATCCTGCACAGGATCCCGAGGCCAAGCCGCTTAAGGAGGTGCTCCATGTGGACCATCACATCCTGGAAATGGCCGGTGACAATCCGGGAAGGGCAGGACGTGGCGGCATGAAATCCAAGCTAGAGGCGGCCAGAATGGTTACTGCCTGTGGAGTGCCCATGATAGTGGCTGGTGGCCGCACGGAAAACATACTGGAAAGATTGATGGTAGGAGAGGAGCTTGGTACCCTGTTTACACCGCAAAAACGCAAGAAGATCCACGGCCGCAAACCCTGGATCGTCTTCACCCTGGCCAGGGAAGGCTTCCTGGAACTCGACCGTGGAGCAGTTACGGCCTTGCTAGATAATGGCAAGAGCCTGCTGCCTGTAGGCATCAAGGGGGTACATGGGGACTTCCCAGCAGGCGCCTGCGTGACCTGCAAGGGGCCAGATGGAGAAGAAATTGCGGTGGGCCTCAGCAATTACAGCTCCGAGGAGCTAAAAAAGATCTGTGGATGTAAGACCAACGAGATATGCAATGTAATCGGCCACAGGGAGATAGAAGAGGTGATTCACAGGGATGACCTGGTCACCCTGGATTGACGAGATAGAGGAGGAACGGCCTTTATGAGCGATATAGGGCAAATGATCACCGAGATGGCCCGCAGGGCCAGGGAGGCATCCAGGCAGGTGGCCAACCTGTCTACCTCCGTGAAAAACAAGGTGCTACTCAAAACCGCTGATGAAATCTTAAACCAGCAAGACATACTGCGAAAAGAAAACCAAAAGGACCTGGTTGCAGCCAGGGACAAGGGCCTATCACCCGCCTTCATAGATCGGCTTACCCTGTCAGACAAGGTCATTGAATCGATGGCTCAAGGCCTAAGGGAGGTGGCTGCATTGCCCGATCCGGTAGGAGAGATCCCTGGTATGTGGAAGAGGCCAAATGGCCTTAAGGTGGGACGGGTCAGGATACCGTTAGGGGTTATTGGCATGATCTATGAATCAAGGCCAAACGTTACGATCGATGCGGCAGGCCTTTGTCTCAAGGCAGGAAATGCCATAATCCTCAAGGGTGGCTCTGATGCCATACATTCGAATCTTGCCCTGGCATCCATGATCCAAGGCGTACTAGAGAAGCTTTCGGTACCTGTTGATGCCGTACAGGTGGTCCCCACGACAGACCGATCGGCCGTCACTGAGCTCTTGAAAAGGGAAGAGGAGATAGATCTCGTAATACCAAGGGGTGGGGAGGGCCTGATCCGCTTTGTGGTCGAACATTCAAGAAT
Organism: Deltaproteobacteria bacterium; assembly: GCA_015489365.1. Classification (GTDB taxonomy): domain Bacteria; phylum Desulfobacterota; class Dissulfuribacteria; order Dissulfuribacterales; family QOAL01; genus S143-34. The sequence continues at coordinate 2,930 of WFZW01000020.1, forward strand.
TCCTGTACTCAAACATTACAAGGGCGTATGCCATGTATACGTGGACAAATGGTCCGACCTGGCAATGGCCAAGGAGATCTGTATCAACTCCAAGGTCCAGCGACCCGGTGTATGCAATGCAATGGAGGGCATGTTGGTTCATGGGGACGTGGCAGATGAATTCCTGCCCCTGGTGGGGGATGCCTTGAGACAGGCAGGGGTCGAGATCAGGGGATGCAGCAGGACATGCAGCCTGCTTCCCTACGCAATACCGGCCTCCGAGGACGACTGGGGTACGGAATTCCTGGACCTCATCCTGGTAGTCAAGGTGGTAGATGGGATGCAGGAGGCCATGGATTACATAGCCACCTATGGATCAAACCACACCGAGGCCATAGTAACCCGCGACTATGCCAGGGCCAGGCGCTTTCTTTCCCAGGTAGATGCCTCCCTTGTACTTGTAAATGCATCAACCAGGTTCAATGACGGGGGACAACTTGGTCTGGGTGCGGAGATCGGTATCAGTACCTCGAAGCTTCATGCCTATGGCCCGATGGGCCTGAATGAATTGACCACCACGAAATTTATCGCCTTGGGGGATGGACAGATCAGGATATAATTTACCGTGAAAATACATAGCGGTTAAGGGCGCTATTTTCATGTTCGGGGGTGCGGCGCCAGGGTACGGGCTGCATGAAAGTTTAATCCAAAAATACATTTTTTAATTAGCCATGGACATACAGGGACAAAGGCCAAGCAGCACAGAGGAGGCAGGGTGCATGAAGGTTTGGAAAAATATCAGGTCGCAAGGTCCTGGAGCAGGCAAAACCAGGTAGCTACAAATTGCGTATAGGTCTATTTGGAGGCACATTGGACCCGATACACCTGGGTCACCTCAGATCCGCCAACGAGATATGGGAATCCCTGCGACTTGACAAGATATGGTTTATTCCGGCAGCGCTCCCACCCCATAAGGGCACAAGGGAATTGACCCCCTTTGAGCACCGTCTCAACATGGTGCGCCTTGCAACCGAAGACGTTCCATACTTTGAAACAAAATCCATAGAGGGGCAAAGACCCGGCCCATCCTATTCCATTGAAACCTTGAGACAGCTTACCAGGCAATATGGCACCGAGGTGGAATTCTTCTTCATCCTTGGCAGTGATGCCTTCATAGAAATCGAAAAATGGAAGGAATACGGAAGCCTGATCAATTATGCATCCTTGGTGGTAATGGAAAGAGACGAGCGCGATTGGCCCGAGGTAAAAAATACCATTGCAAGGGCCTGGCCAGGGTACCGACCAAGTGCAAGGGATGACCTATTTGTTGCCCCTGGTAAGAAAAATATTTATCTTAAGAAAGTAACACGATTGAATATCTCAGGCACTGATATCAGAAGAAGGATCAAATCAGGCCTGTCAATACGCTTTCTGGTTCCAGAAAAGATACGGAGGTATATGAAAGACAACAATCTCTATCTCAAGGTCCAAGCCAACAATCCTTCAACCAATTCCAATATCCAACCTGAACCACTTGCCCCAGAGTCAATCGTAAGAAGGATATCTTCCGAAATCCATGACAATAAGGCCGAAGACATAACGATACTGGACGTAAGGGGTCAATCGGGTTTTGCGGATTTCTTCATAATAGCCCAGGGCCGTTCCACCAAGCACGTACAGGGCATTGCCGGCAAGATGCGAAAGAACCTCAGCAAGATAGGAATCAAATGCAGGGGTATCGAAGGTGAAGACGAGGGGAAATGGATTCTTATGGACTATGAAGACGTGGTCGTCCACCTGTTCTATCAGCCTGTAAGGGGTTTCTATGACCTGGAAGGACTGTGGACCCAGGCCCCAAGGTTTGACTGGCAGGGAAACGAGGCCTCTTGAGCAACCAAGACGCACTCCAAAGGTGAGAGGAGGGAAAGACATGCCACCTGTTATGCTTGTAATCATGGACGGTTGGGGCTGGCGCGAAGAAACGGAAGGAAATGCCGTACGGCTTGCCAAGACCCCGAACATAGATGAATTCCAGGAAAAATATCCGTTTACCCTCCTCGAGGCCGCCGGTGAAGCTGTAGGGCTTCCCCCAGGACAGATGGGAAATTCCGAGGTCGGCCATCTAAACTTGGGCGCTGGCCGGATCGTCTATCAGGAACTCACCAGGATCAACATGGCCATAGAGGATGGTTCCTTTTTTGACAATCCTGTCCTTTCCAGGCTCATGGAACGGATCGCCAAGGATGGTACCACCCTTCATCTGCTGGGCCTTGTATCGGATGGGGGGGTACATAGCCAGATGGAGCACCTGTTTGCCCTGCTCAAAATGGCAAACAAGAAGGGGGTAAGGCACATATCCATCCATGCATTCCTGGATGGACGGGACACCCTGCCTACCAGTGGGATAGAGCATATCAAACGGCTCGTCAAGGAACTCGAACAGCTTGGTTGTGGCCAGGTAGCTACACTGACTGGACGGTTTTATGCCATGGACCGCGACAAGCGTTGGGATAGGGTTGAACTTGCCTACAAGGCCCTGGTACGGGATGAGGGAATCAAGGAAGATGATCCCCTGGCTGCCATCAAGGCGGCCTATGACCGTGGAGAGACGGATGAATTCGTAAGGCCTGTGATCATCGTTACGAACCCGCATCGTAGGATCCAGGATGGCGATGGGGTGATATTCTTCAACTTCAGGGCGGACAGGGCCAGGGAACTTACCCGGGCCTTCACGGAAAAGGACTTCAAGGAGTTTGATGTACACGACAGGCCCTCGCTGGCAGGATTCGTCACCATGACCCGCTATGATGAAACCTTTGACCTGCCGGTGGCCTTTCCACCACAACATCTAGACCATATACTCGGACAGGAAGTAAGCGAGGCAGGAAGACGACAACTCAGGATCGCAGAGACGGAAAAATATGCCCACGTCACCTATTTTTTCAATGGCGGAGAGGAGGAACCGTTTCCCATGGAGGACAGGGCATTGATCCCGTCTCCACGTGAGGTGGCCACCTATGACCAGAAGCCGGAGATGAGCGCCCCCGAGGTGACAGAAGAACTCTTGAGACGCATGAGAACCCGGGATTATTCACTTATAGTAGTAAACTATGCAAACGGTGACATGGTGGGCCATACCGGCAATCTTGAAGCGGCAATCAAGGCCTGTGAAACAGTGGATACATGTGTTGGCAGGATCGTAAGGGCCTGGAAGGAAAAGGGTGGAATAGCGGTGGTGACTGCCGACCATGGTAACGCAGAGATAATGATCGATCCCAAAACCCATGGCCCATCAACTGCCCACACCCTGTCTCCTGTGCCCCTATACCTCATTGACGACAAGCGCCGGGATATCCCTTTAAAATCAGGGATCCTGGCGGATGTTGCCCCAACTATACTGTCCATATTGGGTCTTCGTGTACCGGTGGAGATGACCGGAAAGATCCTCTTTTGACCATGGCCAGGACCATCTGTCTCCTTCAGGATATAAGTAAAGAATATCGAATCCGAAGGGGATTCTTCGATACCAGGGGACAAAAACTGCGAGCACTAGATAGGGTAACGCTCGGGGTGGCAGAAAACGAGATACTGGGCCTGGTAGGTGAGAGCGGCTGCGGAAAGTCCACCCTTGCAAAGGTTGCCCTTGGCCTGGAAAGGCCCTCAAGTGGACAGGTCTTTTTCGAGGGAAACAATGTGGCCGATCTGGACAGGCAGCGGTTAAAACTCTTTAGGCGTAAGGCCCAAATGGTGTTTCAGGATCCCTATTCCTCCTTGAACCCGAAGATGACGATCTTCCAGATCGTAAGCGAACCACTTAGGATACACAAACTCTGCCCTCCCAGAGAATACCGGGACCAGGTGGCCCGCCTGTTGAAAGATGTAGGCATGGAAATGAAGGGGATCGAGGATCGCTATCCCCATGAATTTAGCGGCGGTCAACGGCAACGTATAGGGCTTGCACGTGCCCTTGCCACCCGTCCCAAGCTGATAGTGGCCGATGAACCCACATCTGCCCTGGACGTATCTATTCAGGCCCAGATAATAAACCTGCTGTTGGACCTCCAGGAACGCCATGGGCTGTCTTATCTCTTTATCTCACATGACCTTCCGATCATACAGTTCGTAAGCCACCGGGTGGCTGTAATGTACAAGGGACAGCTCATGGAATTAATGCCCAGAAAGGACTTCATTACTGATCTGGATAAAGGCACAGGTATCCATCATCCATATACAGAATTCCTCCTTAAATCCGTGCCTATCCCCGATCCCCAAAGGCCCATCCACACCGAAACAGGGCATAGGCAAGACGTCTCTATACGACCCCTGGCTCCTCATTTTCACGGCTGTGCCTTTGCCGTGCGGTGCCGGTTTTCAAAAAAAATATGCCTTGAAACAAGACCCCGTTTCAAGGAGGTCACCCGTAACCATTTCATGGCCTGTCACGTAAGGGCCGGTACTTGAACATGATATTTAAGGAGCAGATTTTCATACTTCGTTTGCCGGATCTACTCGAAATACCTTTCTTCCTGGATTTCGATCCCTGCCTCTTTGAGTCTCTCGTAATCGTCCTTTAGCCTACCATTGGCAATATTCCTGTTGATCTTGGTATACTCGAAGTCCTCTGTGGGAAAACCCCTTATATAAAGCTTTTCCAGCTCGTAGGTATCACCTCCATCGACCTCAAACGTATAATGGGCGGTCAACAGATAGCCTTCCTGCTCCTCGGCAACCTCTGCCTCGGGATGGACCATGAATCTTACAGGACGCTTATAAAGGGCAACCTTACCCTTTACCCTCTTCCCCTTGCGGGCCATGGCAATGATATCGTCCAACCGCATTCCAGAAATAACAGCCATTTCTCCTCCTTCCAGCCCTTGCGGGCCAGCTACAACTTTCAAATACATCACTTTTTGTATATAACCAAAGCTAAGATAAAAATCGTACCAGTCAACCAAAATGGGGGGGACAAGATGAAGAAGATACTTTCCATCGATGGCGGAGGCATAAGGGGCATAATTCCAGCTGTCATCCTTTCCGAGATAGAAAAACGAACCGGCCGTCCATGTGCCG
>WFZW01000021.1 GCA_015489365.1 Deltaproteobacteria bacterium
CTCCTGCTCCGCCTTGCAAAGGCCGGTATCCATACGGTTACTGTAGAGGGTCATCCGGTGAGGATGCCTGGTGAAAAATCCCTCAACCAAAGATTGAACGAGCTCCATGAGCGTTTTACCAGGGTCAAGGAAGACCCTGTCCTCCGGGCCCTGGAACGACTGATAGCCGAGTTCTGGATCGTCCAGGAGAAGGGCAAAGATGCCCTCGAAAGGCTCAAAAAGGAACACAACAAATCCAGCCAGGGACAATGAGCAGCCATACACTTTCAAAGGAAGAGATCGCAAACCGCCTAAGGCATATCGAATCGTTGCCCACGCTGCCACCCATCGTATCCAGGCTAAATCAAATGGTTACGGATGAGGACGTCACTGCAATCAAGCTTGGACAGGTCATAGAAAAGGATCAGGTGCTCACCAGCAAGCTCCTCAAGATGGTAAACTCCTCCTTTTTTGGTTTTCCTCAGCGAATAAGCACGGTATCCAATGCGATAGTCCTGTTGGGCTTCAACGTAATCAAGACCCTCATAGTCACATCTTCCATCTTCGAGGTCATGCAGTCATCCGATGTGGGTCTATTCGAACATTCCCTTGGGTGTGCCACGGCAGCAGGGATCCTCGCCAGAGAGTGTGGTATAAAAAATCCGGAGGAGATATCCACCGCCGGCCTCATACATGACCTTGGAAAAATCGCTGTGAGGGCGGAACTTCCCACAGAGTATCAACATATCCAGGAAGTGGTAAACGAAAAAAAGATCCCCATGCGGGAGGCTGAACTAGAGATCCTGGGAATTGGCCATCCCGAGATAGGCGGTTACCTTGCCAGACAATGGAATCTGCCGGACCGGCTGGTAATCCCCATAGAGAGCCACCATGAGCCCTCAAGGTCCTCTGACTTTTCAAACATTTCAGCAATAATTCACTTTGCTGACATCTTGATAAGGGCGGTAGGATTTGGTTCGGGTGGTGATCCATGGGTACCGGCCCTTGATCATCAGGCATGGGAGCAGATTAAACTTGGCAAGACGGTTACCCGGCGGGTCCTTGAAGAACTGGATCAAAGGCTTGCAGAGCTTGGAAACCTCACCATGGAAATCCATGTGGATTAGAACATACCTGGACATATACACCCTGTGACGCATCGAGACCATGGCCAGAATCGCATTGATAACACCGGATCTCTTTAACGAGAAGGCCCAACTACTCCGGTTCGAGGCAACAGGGCACCTCATAATAAAGAATCCGAATGTATCCCAGGCCCTCGAGGCCCTTCTCAACAATCCACCGGACATCCTGATAATCCAGAAGGGCCTTGAAGGCCAGTTGGACCAGGATGCCATAAAGGCGCTCAAAAACAACCTACAGCTTGCCCTTCTTCCCATCATACTCGTTGTCTCACCAAGGGACCTTGCCAGGGGACTTGACTGGAGTAACTATCCAGTAGATGACCTGATATCGAACCAGGCCTCGGTGGAGGAGATCATTACAAGGGTGGGCCTTGCCCTGGCAAGGTCGCACAGGATAGCAGATAATAATCCGCTCACTATGCTTCCGGGCAACTCCTCCATATTGAAAGGCATCCAGGATATACTTGATTCAAATGAACCAAGGGCCGTATGTTACGTGGACATCGACAACTTCAAGCCATTTAACGACCGGTATGGCTTTGCCAGGGGAGATGAGGTTATAAGGATGGTATCAAGGATCCTGGTTAACACCGTCCAGGAAAGGGCAGGGTCCGATGGCTTTGTTGGCCACGTAGGAGGGGATGATTTCGTATTCATGGTCTCTGATGAGCATGTAGAGGCCATTTGCAAGGAAATAATCGACAATTTTTCCATGCTGATGCCCCTTTTCATAGATGAAGAAGACCTGAACGCAGGGTGTTTCAGGGCAAGAGACCGGCAGGGACGATGGCAGTCATTCGATCTAACGAGCCTGTCCATTGCAGTCATACCGGCCACAAAGGCTGGATACAAACACTATGGTGAAGTAGCAGCTGCTGCTGCCCTTCTGAAAAAGAAGGTCAAGAAACTACCTGGCAGCAACTTCCTGATAGATAGACGCAAGGAGAAAAAGGGTTAAATGAAAAAGGCATTGTCAGTGCTAATGGCAGGCTGCCTCACATCAATCATGTGTCTATGTCCTGCCACATGGGCATCGCCAAAACTCAACGTAATCGCAAGCATATTTCCACTTGCGGATTTTGCACGTCAGGTAGGTGGGCAACGTGTCAGGGTAAATCTCCTTGTTCCCCCTGGGGCCAGTGTTCACTCATGGGAACCAAAGCCAAGTGATCTCATCAAGCTGAAACAGGCCGACCTGATCCTGGTAGTGGGCAAGACCCTGGAGCCATGGCTAAGTACGTTCATGGAACATAACCATCGCCACGGAACCAGGATAATAGAGGCCTTGAAAGGGGCACCCCTGGTCAAGACCGGGCATGACCATGAGAAGACAACCACTACTGCGGCAGGCCACCGACATCCAGGGATAGACCCACATATCTGGCTTGATTTCAAATGGGACCAGGTCATTGTCCAAAGAATAGCAGATGCACTCTCCGGACTCGATCCAGATGGCAGCATGTTTTACCATACAAACGCACAAAGCTTGCAAGGAAAGCTAGAGAGGTTGGATGAAGATTACAGACGAACCCTGGCCTCATGTTCATCCAAGGTCTTGGTCATCGGTGGTCATGCCGCCTTTGGATACCTTGCAAGGGCCTACGGGTTGAAACAGGTCTCTCTCTATGGACTCAGCCCCGATGCCCGCCCAACCTCCAGGCAGATGGTTAAGATCGTAAAGCTGATCAAGAAAAATGGGATCAAGGCCATATTTTTCGATGCGGCCACCGGTGATAGATTGGCAAGGACACTGGCACTGGAAACAGGTGCGCGTATACTGGTGTTGACACCAGGCGCCAATCTTTCGCGCAATGAACTGGCAAAAAGGCCTTCATTCCTGGATCTCATGTACGAAAATCTGCATTCCCTTGCAGATGGACTTGGATGCACTATAAAGGAACCTAAATAGATCCATTTTTATTTTGCCACTGCGCCACCTTCGACCTCCATGGCATAGGAACCAGCCCTCTCTACCACATCAGGATCAACCTCGTAACGTCCCGTAAGCTGATAAAGTTCCTCTGACAGCCTCGTTATCGCCTCCTGTGCCTTTGCCACTTCCTCTGCCATCCTGGAAAAGGCATTGGCATCCTCGGCAAGCACATGTGCCTTGTTTGCCACCCGGCTTACACCCTCCTTGCTCGCGGCAAGATTACCTTCAATCTCAGAGGTAGTTGCTGTCTGCTCCTCCACGGCACTTGCTATGGTATTTGCCAGATCTGTCAGATTCCCTATCGTCTCGGTTATATGCTCTACCGATTCAATGGCATTGTTGGTATCGCCCTGTATGGCCTCTATCATGTGGGTTATCTTATCCGTGGCCTCACTGGTCTGTTTCGCCAATGCCTTGACCTCGTTGGCCACCACGGCAAAACCCTTCCCGGCCTCTCCAGCCCTTGCCGCTTCGATGGTGGCATTGAGCGCAAGCAGATTCGTCTGTTCCGAGATACTGTCAATCACCTGGATAATGCTACCAATCTCCTGAGAGCTGGCCCCCAGCCTATTGATTATCTCATGGGTTTCCCTTGCCATTTCAAGGGCCTTGTTGGCACTCTGGGCCGTAGTGGTAACACTGCCAGATATCTCAGAGGTGGCAGAGGTAAGTTCTGACATGGACTGGGCCACATATTCCAGGTTAGATGCGGTCTCAAAGGCATTCCTATCCAGATCACTGGAGGCACCAGTCAGCTTGTTGGTCTCTGTCATTACCTCACTACCCACCATCTCCAGGGCCCCCGATGCCCTTTTGAGCTTTTCGGCCTCGCTGCGTAACACGCTCAACATGCTGCCGATACGAAACAACAATGCATTGGCCATCCTTGACAGTGCCCCGAATTCATCGTTTGCCGATACAGAGGCAAGGGAGACGAACTTGCCACTGGAAAGCCCTCTCATGAAGGCAACCAGGTCCTCCACCGGACGCAGTATCATGGTAATGAGCATACCCATCAGGGTGGCTATGACCAATGTGACGCCTCCTAATCCAGCAAACAGACTCATAACCGTCCCCCTCAAGGCCTTGGCCCTTTCACTGTTATCAAAGGCAATGGCTATTAGCCCAGGGGGTGCACTATCCTTTGATCCAAGGGAAAAACAGAGATAAAAAAAATCACCGCTGGAAAGATCTATGACCCTGCCAAGGGAAGGATTGAATCCCTTGCTTTCTAGGAGGCCAGAGAAGGCACCCTCGTTCGTAGCCAATGCAATGGCCTGAGAGCCCTTGCCAGCATTCAAGGACAGCCAGGCAAGCTCGATATTGTCAGAGGTTCCCTTTACCTTTTTGAATATATCTAATAATGGAGAATTGAATAACACTCCACCTGCAAATTCCCCATTATATACAACCGGGACTACTGCCCTTACACACAAACCTCCAGGGCCGGCCTCGAGGCCAGAGAGCCTCTTGTGCTTTCCTATCATCTCCTTGAGCAAACGGCTCTTCGAGAGGAGATTTCCGCCCTTGAGTCCCGGGTGGCCTGAGGCATATATCACCACTCCATTAGGGTCTACGAAACTGATATAGCCGGACAAAAATTGCCCCTTCTGCATCGTCTTGAGGAGTGGAGAGACCAATTGACCGAGGATCTTTGGGTCCTTGAAGGCGATACCGAATTGCACATCGGAATTATTGGCAAGGTTTTCAGCAATCAAGAGACCGGCGGAACCCGCTTCGTCTATCTCCTGGCCTATCTTCGATTTCAGCACCCTGAGTTCCTTTTGGGTCTGTTTCCTGTCACTCCTGGATATATTCCTCAATATCCAGAGGCCGGTCACCAGGCTGGAGCATACCAGAAGCCCGATCACAGGCAGAATAAGCTTGTATTTTGCCGAAAGATCCTTGAAATTCTTCATGGCATCCTACGACCTCAATTCGTTGAAAAGGCCACGCTTATGGCACCCCGTAGGTCCCCCAGTTTGTATCCTTCTCTTTTTCTACCTGCAGGATCGATACTGCCCTTTGGCTCTCCATGGCACTTGAGACAGGCCTGCTTTATGTAGATGGGTTGGAGGTAACGATAATGGCTGCCCACGAATTCGCCGTATCCCTTTCCCTTGGGATAAGCAGGATCCTCGAACATGGTCAATATCTTCTTTTCGAAGGGATCGGGCTGGTTGTAGGCATTCCTGTACTTGAAGGTGGTTTGCTTGATGAATATCTGGCACCGGCCCTTGAGTATCTGGCCAGTTTCTCTGCCGAACACTGCAGGGATGTAGCCCTTGAAGCCCTTGCCCTTTTGGTTTATCCGGCGTTGGTTCATCTGAACGCTGAGCTTTGCCGCCTCTATAACCTGCTGAACAATATCCCTTGCCTCGGGAGACAACTCGGAAACGTCCTTACCTGTCATTTCCTTAAAGCTTTGACGAATCTGGCTCTCCAGATACTCAGGTGTAAATCCCTTATCCGCCTTGGAGGGATCATTGATGAGATTTTGATTCTTGGCAACGATTCCCCTACCGGCCACTATCACGTCGGCTATATACCTTGCT
>WFZW01000022.1 GCA_015489365.1 Deltaproteobacteria bacterium
CCCTTCATCGTGTTCAGATCCTCTGGCCATGAGGTCCAAATCGAAAGGGATGGCAAAATCCATCACCTCCATACATCAAATCCTTTAGAGACATTACGGGCTTTGATGGGGGATTTCAGGCCGGCAGGTACCCTTGGATTGCCCCGTTTTTATGGAGGAGCAGTCGGTTATCTGGGATATGACATGGTACGTTTCATGGAGAAATTACCCAGGTTGCTTGAGGATAGAACGGGATTCAGCGATTCGGCCTTGATGTTCCCCCGCCTAGTACTGGTGTATGATAATCTCAAGCAGACCCTCACCATCATCGCCAACATGTTGATCGATGACGATTCCAATCCCGAGTCGGTTTATGGGGAAGGGGCCAGGGCAATAGACGAGGTAATCCAAAGGATAGGTACCGGCTTAGACTACCAGGTTATACCGGCACAGGCCAAGATCACCACCCGATTGGAACCAGATATCGTTCAAGGCGATTTTGAGGCCATGGTTGTCAGGGCCAAGGAATACATAAGGGCAGGTGACATCATACAGGTGGTACTTTCCCAAAGATTCTCAGGCAGGAATCATATACCCACCTTCGATCTGTATCGCTCGCTCAGGAGGATAAACCCCTCACCATATCTATATTATTTAAAGATGGCGGATGAGACCATTGTGGGCTCATCCCCTGAAATCCTTGTCAGACTTACCGGTGATACCATTGAGGTCAGGCCCATTGCCGGTACCCGGCCAAGGGGCAGGGATGATGCAGAGGACAAGCGGCTGGAACAGGAGCTTCTTGCTGACCCGAAGGAGAGGGCAGAACATCTCATGTTGGTGGACTTGGGTAGGAACGATGTAGGGAGGGTGGCTGAATTGGGTAGTGTCAGGGTTGAGGAACTGATGACCATCGAACGCTATTCCCATGTCATGCACATAGTAAGTGGCGTCAAGGGAAGACTTGCAAAGGGTATGGACATGTTCGACGTCTTGAGGGCATGTTTCCCTGCTGGTACCGTCAGTGGGGCCCCAAAGATAAGGGCCATGGAGATCATAGAGGAGCTTGAGCACTTCAGGCGTGGACCCTATGCCGGGGCAGTAGGTTACCTCGGATTTTCCGGGAATATGGATCTTGCTATCACCATAAGGACCCTGTGCCAGAAGGCAGACATGCTGTATCTTCAGGCAGGTGCTGGTATCGTGGCGGATTCCGATCCTACCAGGGAGTGGGAGGAGACCATAAATAAGGGAAAGGCCCTCATGCGGGCATTGAAGGCGGCAGAAGGGAAGGGCTGACAACTTTTTGTTTTGTTGTGAAAATGCGTCCTTGGTAGGGGCTATATCTTCATGCCACAGGATACAGTGCGAAGGATACGGGCTACAGAAGGTTTTGATAGAATCTACGGCTCGAGGATGAGGCACATGATTGTTATTATAGATAACTATGACTCCTTCACATACAATATTGTCCAGGCAATAGGTGAGCTTGGTGCCCGTATGAAGGTGGTCAGAAACGATGAGATCACAGTGGACCAGATCGAGGGATTTAATCCAACGCATCTATTGGTGTCGCCGGGTCCGTGTACACCTGAACAGGCTGGTATCTCGGTGGAGGCGATAAGACGATTTGCTGGAAGGATCCCGATCCTTGGGGTATGTCTCGGACATCAATCCATCGGCGTGGCCTTTGGAGGAAGGATAATAAGGGCAGACAGACTGATGCATGGCAAGACCTCCATGATCAGGCATGATGGTAAGGGCGTGTTCCGTGGACTTTCAAACCCGTTTGAGGCCATGCGTTATCATTCCCTCCTGGTGGAGGAGGCTAGTCTCCCCTCTTGCCTGATGGCAACGGCCTGGTCAGAGCAGGACGAACTCATGGGCATTCGTCACCGGGAACTACCTGTGGAAGGGGTGCAATTTCATCCCGAGTCCATCATGACCCCTGAGGGTATCAAATTGATCAAGAATTTTCTGGAGATGTAGATGGAGGCATTAAGACAGGCCATATCCCTCTTGGTAAATGGTATGGACATGACGGCGGAGAGTATGCGGGCGGTCATGGAAGAAATAATGGATGGCAGGGCTACCCCTGCCCAAATAGGCGCATTTCTGGCAGCGCTTCGTATCAAAGGGGAAACGGTCGAAGAGATTGCCGCTGCTGCCCTGGTGATGCGGAAGAAAGCAATAAGAATAGATCCGGCATTGGGCAGAGGGGAGCCATTGGTGGATACATGCGGTACTGGCGGCGATGGGGCAAGTACCTTCAACGTCTCTACTACTGCGGCCTTTGTCGTGGCAGGGGCGGGTGTAAAGGTGGCGAAGCACGGCAACAGGTCGGTTTCAAGCAGGTCGGGCAGTGCCGATGTGCTGGAGAGATTGGGGGTGAGGCTTGATCTCTCCCCGGAAAGGGTAAAGGCCTCCATTGAACGGATCGGCATCGGTTTTCTGTTTGCTCCAACCCTTCATCCTGCCATGAAACATGCCATTGGACCCAGGAGGGATATAGGCATAAGAACGATTTTCAATATCCTGGGGCCATTGACCAATCCAGCCAAGGCGAACATACAGGTGCTGGGCGTTTTCACAGCAGATCTAGTAAGGCCCTTGGCCGAAGTGCTTGGTCACATGGGCCTTAAAAGGGCATGGGTAGTACATGGTGAAGGTGGACTTGACGAGATAAGCCTACTGGGCAGTACAAGGGTGGCCCAGTGGGACGGTACAGGGGTTACCGAGTTCACCATAGATCCAGAGATGGTAGGCCTTGCCATTTGCAGCCCCAGGGACCTGACAGGTGGTAGCCCTGATGAAAACGCCTTCATCCTCAGGCAGATCCTGCAAGGGGAAAAGGGGCCTAGGCGGGACATGGTCTTAATGAACGCCGGCGCAGCCCTGTTCTTGGCGGGTAAGGCCGAAAACCTAAAACAGGGTATCGATAAGGCTAGAAGGAGCATAGACTCAGGTGCTGCTATGGCAAGGCTGGAGCATTTGATAAGATTTTCACAATCTGAACAGGCACCGGTGTGACCAATGACCATACTTGATACCATCGTTTCCCATAAGCTGCATGAGGTGGCAGATGCCAAGAAAAGGGGCTTGGTGTGGCCTAATAGGGACATGCCGGGCCACAGGGACTTTCGTAAGGCACTGCTTCAAGGTCCTGGGCTCAGCATCATTGCCGAGGTCAAAATGGCCTCTCCTTCCAAGGGTCTGCTCTGCCCTGATTTTGATCCTAAGGCCCTGGCCAGGGATTACCAGTCCGGCGGGGCAACGGCGATCTCGGTAATCACCGATCAGAGATTCTTCCAGGGGCACCTCAAATACCTGGCTCAGGTTAAGGAGGAAGTGGATCTCCCTGTTCTTAGAAAGGACTTTATTGTAGACCACTTCCAGATAGAGGAGGCCCATGTCTGGGGGGCCGATGCCGTGTTGCTGATCGTTGCCATCCTTGAGGATAGCCAATTAAGCGAGTTTATGGCCCATGGCAGGGAGCTTGGCCTAGACTGCCT
>WFZW01000023.1 GCA_015489365.1 Deltaproteobacteria bacterium
AGACCATACCTTTCAAGTTGCTTGTCCCTGTTATCCTCTTGCTGAGTTTAACCAATTGCGCCCCTCAAGACCAGGTAAACATGCTCCAGAGACAGGTTAATGGCCTATCGATTGAAAATAGGGGCCTTGCAAATCAGGTCAAGAAGCTACAGGCCCAGGTAATTGCATTGCGCAAGGAGACAAAAAAGGCAGGGGAAAAGGACATCACCTCGATCAGGCGAACCCAGGCAGACCTTGCCAATAAATTGGAAGAACTTCAAAGCGAGATACTCAGGATAAACGGGCTCCTGGAACAGGAAAACTATCAACAACAAAGGGACAAGGAGGCTGAAAAAAGATTTCGTGAAGAGATAATGGCGGAGATTTCCAAGCTCAGGGAGGAGGTTAAGCTTTTGCAATCCTCCACCCGGGTAACCAAGGAGGTCGAACAGGCCAGGAAGAAGGTAGCACAAGGAGAGGTAGATCTATATCAACAAGCGCTCGATCTGATAAAAAAACACAAATTCAATGAGGCCAAAAAGGTACTAAAGAGCTTCATACAAAAACGCCCCCACGGCAGGAGGGTTGCCAATGCCTATTTCTGGATAGGTGAATGTGAATACCGGCTCCAAAGGTATGAAGAGGCAATACTCGAATACCAAAAGGTGATCAGTCAATTTCCAAAGAGCAACAAGGTACCGGATGCCTTGTTGAAACAAGGCCTTGCATTCGCCCGCCTGGGGGATATCGAAAGCGCAAAGATAGTATTGAACAAGCTCGTCAGAAAATATCCCAAGACCCCCCAGGCCCGGGTGGCCAGAAAACAACTAAAGAGGTTTAGATAAGGTACGCGTGCCTATTGAAATATTCCGTTCAAGGCACCAGCTGGAAGGTTGGTTAAAGGCCCTTGCGGTCACCTGTGTCATATCGTTTCTTTCTATTTTAATCGTTTCCCACGCAATTGCCCGGCCTTCCATACCTGGTATGGTATCCATCGGTGTATTGTGGGACCTGTCAGGACCTTTGAGCAATCAGGGCATCGCCTCATTGACCGCTGCCCGTAGGGCTGTAGATGATGTAAACCGTCAAGGTATTGCCACAGGGGGAAAAACAATCAGGCTGCTTGTGACGGATACGGCTGGCAACCCTGGCAAACTACTTGTGGGGGCATCAAGATTTACAGGGCTCCAACAGGCTGATGTCCTTATTGGGCCCACCACACCATCCCTGGTAAGGACCCTATCGGGTTTCGCTTCAGCACACAAAATTCCGCTGATACTTACCGCTGGCAGTCGCCCGGTGATTCCCTTTAGAGGACGGAATATATCCTGGATATTCTCTGTTAGTCCAGGGATCATCCCCGAAATAAAGGCCCTCTATCACTCGCTTACCTTAATGAGGCTCTCCAAAATCGGCATCCTTACCGTTGCAAACAGTAGTGGTGATCAGGCTGCGCTATGGCTTCAAGGCTATGCACCGGAATATCATCTCAGGATAGTGGGACGCGAAGGTTTTGGCCAAGAGGATACAGATGCCATGCTGCAGTTGGCAAGATTGCAGGAGAAGGGGGCACAGATAATCATAGCTTGGGGTGGAAGAACGGCCGGAAGGGTACTTTTGCGTTCACTTCGCGGAATCGATGTTCCAATAGTGGTCCCACAGGCCATGTTGTCCGAAGAACTCCTGGCCAACTTCCCTGCTCCTAGAAACAGGTTATGGGCCATTGCCTCTCCTGTACTACTCGGACCATCCCTTCCCAGCGCCCACCCGTGCAGTCTTGCTGTCGAAAGATTTCTTGAGTCCATGCAATCGGGAGGCCCCCCCCTTTCCATTGGCAGGCTACTGGCCGCAGGTAAGGCATGGGATGCGATTCACCTGACAGCCATGGCAATCTCAAACACCCCATACATAACAACCTCGGGTATAAAGGATGCACTCGAGACGATGGAAAACGATTACATTGGGGTAATGGGCATCTTCCATCCCAGCGAAAGAAATCACGGGGGACTTTTGCCAAGTTCACTTCTGGTAGTCCGTCTTACTCCAGCAGGATGGCAGAGGATAGATGGTAATGTCCATATAGACCTTACAAAGGATAGTAGGCCAAATACCGCAAGAAGCCCCATGGCACCCTAGGCCGTTTTATCCATGGAAACAAGGTAATTACCAACGCACTGCCCTCGCCACGGTAAGTACCTCAACACGTTTTACTCCACCACGTTTGAGTGCCTTGGCAGCCTCATTGACGGTCGCTCCGGTAGTGAAAACATCATCGAACAATAACACCTTGTCGGGAGGGCACTTATAGTGCCCCATTACAAAGGCGCCCCTTACATTTCTTTCCCTATCTTTCATTGAAAGACCTGTCTGTGAAGGGGTATTCCTTATCCGTTTCAACATCGCTCTATTTATCATTTTTTTGGGAAAGAGCTGCAAGGCAATCTTAAGTGATTGGTTGAACCCCCTTTCAATCAATCTGGCCCTGTGTAACGGCATGGGTACGACCACGGCATCCCCGTTACAGGCAGGTCTTCCGAAGGATTCTTCTACAATTTCTTTTAATGCCCTCAAGGCATGGCCATCATCATGGAATTTAATCCGTCTTATGAGCTCCCTTACCGGGCCTGAATAGACAAGAAACGAACGGGCCTTCTCAAAAAAGGGCAGGGCCTTGAGACACCTTCCACATGTCCTGTTGACCCCAGCCCTGCTTTTAAACGGATCCCCGCAAATGGAACAGAAGGGGGAGCTCACTGCCTGGATCTCATCCTTACAGCCTAGGCACAGCCTTGTCCCAGCAGGCACAGATAGCCTTGCTCCGCAGGAGGCACACCGTGGAGGGAAAAGCAGGTCCTCCAGGATAACGAAGAGAGACGATCTGATCATCACCAATCCCGATTCACGGCCTTCTGCTAACCTTCGTGCTGCATCTATCCCCTGTAAGCCCACCTTGAAACGATAATAATAGGCCTACATGAAGCTGTATTTTAACAATACAGGGCAGACCTACATATTATCTATAATTGCACTGGCAAACTCGGAACATTTTACCTTGGTTGCCCCCTCTATTTGCCTTGCCAGGTCATAGGTTACCACCTTTTGACCTATGGTTTTTTCAATTGCCCTGTGTATAAGATCCATTGCCTCCTTCCATCCCAGGTATTCGAGCATCATGGCACCAGACAAGATCAGTGAACCAGGGTTCACCTTATCAAGGCCGGCATACTTTGGTGCCGTACCATGGGTGGCCTCGAAAAGGGCCAGGCCATCCCCAATATTTGCCCCGGGTGCCATCCCTAGTCCACCAACCTGAGCGGCCAGGGCATCGGACATATAATCACCATTGAGATTGGGCATGGCAAGGACGCTATATTCCCTCGGGCGAAGAAGTATCTGCTGAAACATGGCATCGGCTATCCTGTCCTTGATGACCACCTTACCATCTGGACAATTTCCATCATATTTCTCCCATAACTCATCTTCGGAAATGGATCGGTCAGGAAACTCCAGCCTTGCCAACTCGTACCCCCAATTTCTGAAGGCCCCCTCGGTGTACTTCATGATATTGCCCTTGTGAACCAGGGTCACCGATGGCAGGCCATTATCGATGGCGTGCAGGATGGCCTTGCGGACAAGGCGAAAGGTACCGAAACGGCTGATAGGCTTTATACCTATCCCTGAATCATTACGGACCTCAGCCCCCATTTCATCTCTCAAAAAATCGATCAGCTTCTTTGCCTCAGGGCTTCCCTCGGGCCATTCGATCCCAGCATAGACATCCTCTGTATTCTCCCTGAAGATCACCATATCTATATCCTCAGGTCTTTTTACAGGGCTTGGAACCCCTGAAAAATATCTTACCGGACGAACACAGGCGTAGAGATCAAGTTCTTGACGAAGTGTGACGTTAAGGCTCCTGATACCTGCACCTACCGGTGTAGTAAGAGGTCCCTTTATGGCCACCACATATTCCCTGATAGCCTCTATGGTCTCCTCGGGAAGCCATTGGCCTGTCCTTTCCTTAGCCTTCTCCCCGGCGAGGATCTCCTTCCATTCAATGCCCCTGCTGCCAGCATAAGACCTTTCCACTGCCGCGTCCAAAACCCTCCTCGTGGCATCCCATATATCCGGCCCAATGCCATCACCCTCTATGAAGGGAATTATCGGATGATCCGGCACCATCAAGGTCCCGTCCCCCTTTATGACAATCCTATCACTCATAAAAGAACCTCCTAACGTCATGGGTCAGCTGCCGCTATGAAGCGAGGCACGAGTGCAGCGGAATAGCGGTCAACTGCCCCCTTTTATTAGATGTTAAAACTGTTCTTGCCTATATCTTAACATCCTTTCCAGAATAGTATGGACATCGATTTTTTCTACATCCATGTGGGTGCATCGCTTTAGAATTACAACTAATTCTTTTAGCTGGACCCGGAAGTGAAACGTCAAATACATGTGTGAACCACTTTTGTGCTATTTCTATGGATTTCCATGAATATGCTCTACAGCAACTCGGACCTGTAATATTAGCTATAGCCTTGGAGACTTCAGATGTTATTTCCATCACGAGTCTTTGTTCCCGATCTGTTCCGCATTTCGAACCAAGCAAATAAGCAAAACAGGCTCCAACTGCTGGTACAATGCCGCATATTCCAGTTAGACCGCAATACCCTCCTATAGCTTGATTACCAATTCTAAAAAATACTTCATCAACACACTTTTCAGTAACCTTAATTGTTCCCTCTCTTTTTATTGCTCCAAACAAAGCTCCTGCAACCATAAATGCATAATGGCAGCCAAGCATAGGAAGATTAGACTGATGCAACATTTTCCCAAATATAAAGTATGGATCAATTGAAGTTGATGTAAGACAAATCTCTTTAGCTTTATCTATAATAGGTCGATTATGACATTCGTCACATACAGAATGCCCATCAGGACATAAGACATAATTATTAAA
>WFZW01000024.1 GCA_015489365.1 Deltaproteobacteria bacterium
ATAATATTCAGGATGGATGCAGCCGGTAAAATCCTGTTTATGAACAGGTTCGGCCTGGAATTCTTTGGCTTCAGGGAAGATGATATCAGGGGAAAAATGGCGATTGGCACCATCTTTCCAGAGGGTGATGGGGTCGCCGATGCCTTGAAATGCCTTATCGATGATGCCTCTCCTACACGGGGAGACTATCATTCTAGCGAGGGTGAGAGTATCCGGGGAGATGGCCGCCATGTATGGATATCATGGACCAATACCCCGATTACCGATTCCAATGGAAGGCTTAAAGAGGTGCTTGCCATCGGGCATGATCTTACTCGCCAAAAGGAGATAGAAAAAAGGTTAAGGGAGGCCAGTGAGGCCAAGAGCCGATTCGTGGCGAATATGAGCCATGAGATACGTACCCCCCTCAATGCAGTCATAGGTATGGCAGAGCTGGTTATGAGGACAAGGCTAGATCCTGTGCAAAGGCAGTATGTCTCAGCAATCCAGGCCGGTGCCGATACATTGTTATCCCTCATAAATAATATATTGGATTTTTCAAAGATCGAGGCCGGCCAAATGGTGTTGGAGCACAAGAATTTTGCGCTTGATAGGGTCATGGAGGAGTCGGTTCGGATAATTGCTGCCAAGGCCCACGCAAAGGATCTTGAGATCCTGTGCCACTGGGAGCCGGATGTACCCATTGGGCTTGTAGGAGATGAACTTAGGCTGCGCCAGATTTTTTTGAATCTTATGGGGAATTCGGTGAAATTTACTGAACAAGGTCACGTTGTGCTTGATTGCGGCCTGGAGGGTATAGAGGACGATATTGCAATCCTTCATTTTCAGGTAATAGATACGGGAATAGGCATTCCAAAGGGGGAGCAAAAAAATATTTTCGAACCCTTCACCCAGGCCGATACCTCTGTGACCCGCCGGTTTGGTGGTACAGGGCTTGGGCTTTCCCTATGCATGAGGCTTGCAAGGCTCATGGATGGGGAGCTTTGGGTAGAAAGCACAGAGGGCGTAGGCACTACATTTCACCTTAGGCTCAGGTTGCAGATAGCACAGGATATGCCAGGTATGTTACTGCCTGATAGCATCGTACCAGTGGATTGGCCTGTCCTGGTGATTTCACAGAGTCGTTGGCTTAGGCTTGTGATCAGGGACTTGCTTACTCCCTATGGCTTTCCTGTTAGCGGTATGGATGATCCTGCTGTTATTACCGATCTTCTTTCCGGTGATCTGACTAGGTGTGATGCCAAATTGGTATTCATAGATAAGGCCCTCATGGAGACCATTTCAAATATAACACATGATGATAATGGGCCCGATGCCCCCCGGATTGTCCTTCTTGACAGGGCCTTTGCAAAGGATTCTAACCATGCGGTAGGAGTTAGATCGGGATCTCATCAATGCCTGCATAAGCCGATTTTCAAGGGGCCATTATTGAATGTCATTAGCCAGGTAATATCAGGGAAGCCCTTCGTGGAACCCGGCATTGACATAGGGCAGGATAATAATACAGGTCAAGATGTGGGCACCATGTCAGCTAAGGTGTTGTTGGTGGAGGATAATGTGCTCAATCAACAGCTCGCAATGGCCGTTTTATCTAATGCCGGTTATGAATTCAGCCTTGCGGTGGATGGCTTAGATGCGCTTGAACAGCTTTCAAAGGGAATCTTCGATTTGGTTTTAATGGATGTTCAGATGCCAAGCATGGATGGGATACTTGCAACTAGGGTAATCAGGGACATTGAAGCAGGCAGGGAACCAGCAGATGCAGGTCGGCTTTCTCGTAAGCTTCTCAGGGCACTAAAGAGAAATGTGACCGGACATCATATACCCATAATAGCCATGACTGCCCATGCCTTCAAAGAAGATCGGGATAACTGCATGAACGCGGGGATGGACTATTATCTTACCAAGCCCTTTAAGCCAGAGGAAATAAACCGGGTAGTTGCGCAGTTTCTGGAAAAGACGGAATCCCGCATGAAAGGATATGCGCCGGATCAGGCACTTGATACGGAGTCAGAAAAGGTACGCACCTCTCCACAAGAATTGGACATAGAGGCGGTAAAAAGACATCTTTTGGAGACCTTTGGCCTATCTCCAGATGAAATTAAAGGAATGCTGGAAACCATTTCCCTTTCCCTGGAGCCAATTATCAAAAAGGGAAAGGAGGCAGCGATATCCGAACGTCATCTAGAGGTTTCCAAGGCAGCACATTCCCTCAAGGGGGCGCTTTTGAATCTTGGCCTTGACGAATTGGCTGAAAAGGCACTACAAATCGAGGTAAAAGGCAGAAACCAAGCTGCATTTCCTTATAAGCAGGCATTCTTAGAGTTGGAATCCTGTCTAAGGCCATTGCTTTAACCCATGTACAAATGAAGACTGAAAGAATCCGTGTCGTTGTCAGGATCGGCCGACCGTTTCAACCGGTCTGGATGATTCCAGGATTTTCCCACGGCTGTCGGCCCTTGCGGCTTCGCGGTAACCCTCTACAAGTTCATCGATAAGTTCCTGTACGGATTGTATCTTGTTGATACGCCAGACATTTTCCCCACAAAAGACAAAACCTGCATCCAGGTTCCCCCTTTGGGCG
>WFZW01000025.1 GCA_015489365.1 Deltaproteobacteria bacterium
ATCCTTCAGTATAGGAATGCCAAGAGGTCGTTTTTTCAGATTTACCCGGCTTGTCGATCCAGCACCGAAACACTGGGGAAGGTCTGTATGTACGGGAGTGCAGCTCTTCCTGAATTTCCTTCAGAAACTCTACTCCCCGACAACTTCCTTCACATAGTCAATGCTGACATCATCCATACCAGGCGCACCCTTATTCGACCTCACCCGCTTCCAGGCCATCCAAAGAACATCCGAACGGTATATCTTGTCATAAAGTGCTCCAAACTTCCGGTTAAGCGACTGTTTCGCCGCATGGGACAGTCTGGACTGTAATAATGGCACTTTATTACGCATGTTCATAGCTCCTTATGGAGCACTCATGCTCCACTATCATCATTCCAGACACGATCGAAGTACGGCCTCACGCTCCGGCAGGATTATGTTGTCCCTGCCTTCATCACTTCAGGGCCGCTCCGACTTCCCTGCATCCGTCATCGGGCCTTGCGGGTTTCATACCGCTTGTATACTGCTTACCACTGCCGGAATACAGTGGAAACATTGGGATCTCAGGTCCAACCCTCGTACCCTTTCACCCCATTCAAAAGGCCTTGCCCCGGGTCCTCCACAGGTGCATGTACCCTTTACTTTCCTGTGAACATTGGCTTTTTCCATAGTCGTAGAGGAGCGGCGTGTATCCTGTCTCAATGTAGGCTTATCCCGCTTCCGGACTCTCCCAGCTATAATCGTCCGGACTGAGCTTACGAGGCTGCACCATTCGCTTTATGCTGCGGCCTGCGGCTTTGGCCGGCATCCCTAGCTGGGTAAAACCCCTGCCTCAAAAAAAAGCACAGGAGCCGTCACGACACCGTGTCGGGGCAAGTTCAGCCCGTGCGTTACCGCACGAACCCGCCCCCAGCCTACATATCCAAAAGGGCAACTGATATGATAACCTCCTTCCAGGTTATTAGATTACGAGCTTGAAACCTCGTACGCGACTAAGCTTCACCTGCCCGCCCTTGAAATGGCACCAAGCCTTACCGGGGAGAAAAGGCTTAGTGAATCACTGAAAAAAGGTGCGGGGTGCAGGTCAAGTGCAGCGCCGGGTTCAGCGGCTTCTGCCGGTTAAATCAGAAAAGACAAGGACAAAATACTCCTATCAAATTTGAGGCAATTCAATTGAATCCATAACCATTGAGAGACCATAAAAATATCCCTTCTGAGTTACGGCCAATAAAACTAAAATCCAGCCAAATACTAAATGAATCATATTCAGCGTTTGAAATATTAAAAGAAAGATCATCTTCTATTGGTATTTGTTGTTTAGTGATATCTCCAGTGGTTACATTTTTTAATGCCCAGTTCAAGCCACTATAATATTCAAAAAACAATGAATAGTTTTCACCATTATAATATGCATTTGGAATTGTAAATGACAAATTTTTATCTATCGTAATTGGTGATTGACCTAAATCTGCCTTTTGTGTTTCTAAACGAAGAACTAAATTGTTACTGCTCATGGCCACATATACAAAATTATTATCTGGTCCCACTGCTACATCATTAGGACCAATTTGTCCCCAGCCAAAATCTGAGAGGTCTGCCACACAGGTAACTTTGTCAAGCGATTGGGAGGCATAAAAGACTGCTGACCCTACCCCACAATTTAAGCCATTGGCAGATGTAACAAAGTAAAATCCCTTGTCCATGGCTGAATCAGTCATGCCAAATGAAACTACTTGATGACCATAAAATTCAGGGAGAAATTGGGGAAGAGAAACATTAGTTTCTGGGAAATCTGCATTAAAACTGGTAAGATAATATGGTGTTGTGCCTCCGCTTAAATTGTCCATAAGTGCAGTAAGTACTGTACCATCTTCGTTAACAGCGATTCCTGGAGGTTGAGTGTCGAATGGCGGTGGAATTATCGAATTTGGCAAAGGAAAACTGGCAACTACAATATTGGTGGAAACAGAGCTGTCATCAAAACGCAAACGGACTATAAAGGGAATGCCTCCAGCAGCTGTTAAGCCGGAAATAAACAAATCATACCCGTCATTGGTATGGCGCACCGCAATATCTCCAAATATCGGGTCAATCGCCCACAGAGGAATTTTTTCGCCTGTAAGCATGTTTAGTACCGGAGTTTGTGATTGGGACATGATTAAATCTCTTACATTTAAATAGGGATAAGCTTGAAGCGTATCGGGGATTATATAGTATAATTGCCCATTCTTTTCCAACGCCCATAAAATATTAAATACAGCATCAGCCTCAAGCCTTATTGCTCCAAAAAGATTACTATTCCGGGATAGAAGGGTTCCATTAGGATCAAATTTATATAAGCCTCCATCTCCAAGCATAGACAGGGATTGTACGTAGACATAACCATTTTGATCTACAGTTATCCCTTTTGGTAAGGGTACTTGTGCAAACTGCATTATAGTCGCATTTGTTTCGTTCAGTAGAACGAAATTGGACATAAAAATGATAGTCAAGGAAAAAAATAAGTTTTTCATAAGAATCCTCCTCTATGAAGGTGTCCCGCAAATATGATTTTGTGGGATCGTATCACTAAATATTGGGGCTTAGATCGCAATCTTGTTCATATTGTATCCAGCTTCTTTAAAACAGAGTGCGGGACAGGCTCTGATATGACAACCTCCTTCCAGGTATTACGAGCTCGAGACCTCGTACACGTCGGGGCTAAGCCCATTGTTTGGCTAAGCCATATACATCATGCGGCTGCAAACCCCTGGGATGGAATCACACGTGCCTTGACTTCTTTCTTTATCTTCTCCCCAAGCTTGGTCTGGGCTATCTTCATGTTGTACCGAACCTGAAGATTAAGCCAAAACTCAGGCTCTATGCCAAAATAGCTGCCAAGCCGTAAGGCAGTATCTGCTGTAACCTCTCTTTTACCATGAATAATCTGGCTTATTCGATTTGGTGGTACATTTATATCCTTGGATAGCTGAGCCTGGGTAATGTTTAAAGGCTTCATAAACTCCTCAAAAAGGATCTCTCCTGGAGTGATTGATTCTAATTTTTTGCCATATATTCACCCTCTATGATAATCTACGATTTCTACGTCATATTACCAATTACGTCATCCGTCAATTTTTGTAAAAGTCAATCCATCGTCCACAAAGGTTGCCAGTTGGAACGACAGAACAGGATAATTGGTTGAGCAGCTGAGAAAGGCCCAACTTATTATCAACGTACAAAAAGGGGCCTCGACATTTTCTGTGGATTTAATTATCAAATCCACAGAAAACTAATCGAGGTTAAAGGTATGAACGAATACGACATCATCTCCCTTGGTTTGGGTATTCAGCCACCCTGGAGGATTATAGGTCAAGTTCTTGATACCAGCAGGAATCCTCATGAATTGAGGATCAAGATCAAGGCAGACCGGGGTTCAAAATATCCGTGTCCTGTATGCGCTAAGATGTGCAAGGCCCATGACTTTCAGGAAAAGACCTGGAGACATCTAAACTTCTTTCAGAACCATTGCTATATCACTGCAAAGGTGCCAAGGACAAAGTGTCCCGAGCACGGGATAAAGACGGCGAAGGTGCCATGGGCAAGGAAAGGGAGCAGATTTACATTGCTGTTTGAGCAGGCAGCCATGGTTCTGGTAAAGGAGATGCCAGTCATGGCAGCAGCAAGGATCATGGGAATAACGGACAAGAGATTGTGGCGCATAGTATCTCATCATGTTGAAAGGGCCATATCCGACCTTGATTTGAGCTAGTTACGGGGCATTGGAGTTGACGAGACGTCACCGGGCAAAAGGCATCAATACGTCACCGTATTTATAGACCTGGACAGGAGGAGAAGGTCTGTGATCCAAACCTTCATGCAGCCCGTATCCTCTGTGCTGCACCTCTAGAACATAAAGACACAACCGACCCGTATAGGTACCGTATTTTCAGGGTAAACTTTCACACAACCTGTACCCCCATGGAATATATGAAAGGGTTCTTTTCTTGACCTAACGAGATAATTTCAGTTTACTGTTAAGATAAGGCCCCTGGAAATGATAATAAACACGTGTACCCCCCGGCTGCCGCACCTGCAGACACGAGATCACAATCAGATATACGGGGGTGTAGGTTCATGACAAGGGGTGCAGATTAAAATGGATCGAGACCTCTGGAATAGGAGTTCTGTCTATGGACACCAACGAGGCAGCAAAGGCACTTACCACAGAACTTGAAGGGCTTCTCCGCAAGAAGATGGAGCCCCTCTTCAATCGCTACGGCCTCAATCTCGAGGACCTGCTCACCCCCCTTAAGTGGAAGCCCCTGGTACTCATCATAGGAAACTATTCATCGGGCAAGTCCACGTTTATTAACGAGGTTCTGGATAGGCAGATCCAACGTACTGGCCAGGCCCCAACCGATGACAGTTTCACCATACTCACTGCACCCGAGGAGAACGAGACCGAGGACGAGGTGCCTGGCAACAGCATAGTCAGCGACACCAGGCTCCCCTTTGGTGCCCTTAGAAAGTTCGGCGAGAGTTTCCTGGCGCATTTTCGATTAAAGAGGGTGGATGCACCGATCTTAAAGGAACTGGCCATCATAGATACGCCGGGAATGCTGGACTCGGTTACGGAAAAGGATCGTGGTTACAATTACCTTGGGGTGGTTGGCGAGATGGCAAAGCTTGCTGACCTGATAGTCTTAATGTTTGATCCACACAAGGCTGGAACCATAAAGGAGACATATCAGGCCATTAGGAGCACGCTACCTGGCTCATCGGGTGAAGACCGTGTCCTCTATGTCTTGAACCGTATCGACGAATGCGACAATATATCGGACCTGGTGAGGGCCTATGGAACCCTTTGCTGGAACCTGTCACAGATGACGGGCAGAAAGGACATGCCCCGAATATATCTCACATACGCCCCGGATACCGGCCGGAACATACCCCCGGGTTTTGAAATATGGGCCCGGGAGAGGGAGGAACTCAAGGACTCCCTGCGTTCTGCCCCAAGGATGCGGTTAAACCACATACTCCAGGAGGTGGACAGCGTGGTCAGGGAACTGGAGATCGAGGTCCACTCCCTGGCATCCTTCAAGGAAAAATTCCTTGCGAAATTCTTCAATTCTGCAAAGGCATGGGGCATTGGTGCTATACTGGCCTTCTTCTTTGGTGATCTCATCACCCACCTACTATTCGGTTATCCGGAAAACACCTTCATAGGCTCATTGCTTAGTGGATCCGTGGGCACTGACAGCCTGTTATGGCCCATAGTATGGGCCCTCATGGCCCTTGTTGCGGCATCCATCTACATGCAAAGATGGATGTTCCCCAAGTTCATA
>WFZW01000026.1 GCA_015489365.1 Deltaproteobacteria bacterium
GAAAAGGAGGATTGGACCATAGAGGAGGTGAGCCAGGGCATGAAGGATGGACGGATTGCCTATGTAGGTGATCCCAATGCCGTGGACTATGAAAGGCTAAAGGCCACAAGGCCAGATGTGGTATTTACCTGGGACCAGTCCGCCATACCCAAGATCGAAGAGCTTGGCATGGCCGGTATCATAACATCCACTCCTAAGGCCATGGATCTCGAGGCACGCATGCGTTTTGCCCAGTTCCTGGCCTTGTTCTTCCAAAGGGAAAAGGCCGCAGAGCATTACGTGGCAAGGGTACAGGCCGCTGTTACGCGAATCCGTGCCATGCGCCTTGCCCCGCAAAGGCCTCCCAGGGTGATATGGGGGGACATATACGAAAAGAGGGTGAAAGTGGAACCTGGGGGCTCCTGGGCAGCACAGATAATCCGGCTTGCCGGTGGAAAATACCTCTTCAAGGACGTGTCAGGGGCGTCCTGAATGGAGATAACACTGGAAAGGTTCCTTTCCAGCGGAAAGAAGGCGGACATACTTTTTACGTATAGGACGCCTGAGACCGGGGCTACCTCAAAGGAGGCCCTAGCAAGGATAAATCCACTCCTTAGGGATATCGGGCCCCTGACCAGAGGCAGGGTTTATTCACCGCTTCCTGTTTACGCACAAGGGATGGACAGGCTGGATGAGATCATCGAGGAGATGGCTGCGATCCTTAACCCTGAACGCTTTCCAGGATATCGTCTGAAATTTTTCAAGGAGCTTCCAGACAAGGACCCAACGGATAATCCCAAACTATCCACTTCAACACCACGATACAGGCCGGATAAGAGTTTGAGATGATGGATAGATCCATATCGACGAGTAACAGGCGCCATGTACTCCTTTTCCTCCTACTTCTTATCACCATCCTGATATGTATGGCAGTCAACATCATGTTGGGATCCATCAACATCCCGGCATCGAACCTAATACAGATAATAGGAAGGCACGACGCGGTGAGTACCAATGGATTTATCGTGTGGAACATCCGCATCCCCAGGACCATTGCCGCTGTCACCGGGGGTGCATGCCTTGCGGTCTCAGGCCTTCTCCTCCAGGTCTTTTTCAGGAACCCGATAGTCGGCCCCTTTATACTGGGTATATCCTCGGGGGCTACCCTGATGGTCTCCGTCGTAATGCTTACCTCCATAAGCCTGAATATCGTTCACCTTGCCCCGTTCCTCAATACCCTGTCGGCCTTGGCCGGGGCAGTCGGGGTCATGGCCATCATCCTAGTCATTGCCTCAAGGACGAAGAATCCTGTAACACTTCTGATCATCGGCCTCATGATGGGATACCTCTGCCATGCGATCACGAGTGTCCTGGTAGCATTTGCCGAGCAGGAAAAGATAAAGGGCTTCGTCCTATGGCAACTTGGTAGCTTCTCCGGGTTCAAATGGTCTGAGATAAAGATGCTTTTCTCGTTTGGAGGTATGATACTGGCTGTTTCCCTTGGTCTTGGCAAACCCCTCAACGCCCTCCTCCTTGGTGAGTCATATGCCTCTAGCATGGGAGTTAATATACGTATTCAGCGCCTTCTGATATTATTTTGTGCCTGTGCCCTATCCAGCATGGTGACAGCAGTGGCAGGGCCCGTGGCCTTCATCGGACTTGCGGTCCCTCACATGGCACGCCTGGGTTTTGCAACCTCGGATAACCGTATCTTGCTACCAGGCACCATCCTGCTTGGAGGGATCGTGACAAGCCTGTGTGATCTGGTGGCAAGGCTTATCTTTTCTCCTGTGGAACTTCCCATAAGTGCTGTGACCGCCCTGTTCGGGGCTCCCATAGTCATAAGCCTGCTTACCAGACAGAGGGTTATGGCATGAACCAGAAGACAGGTAGGCGTGCGATCGAAACGAAGGGGCTTGAAGTGGGATACAGGGGCAATGGCGTAGTGAGCAACATCGATCTTGTCCTGCCAATGGGAAGCTTCATATCACTTCTTGGACCCAACGGAGCAGGAAAGACCACGCTCCTAAGGAGCCTTGCAAGGCTGCTTCCCCCACTTAAGGGGGTAATCCTGGTCAAGGAGAGGGGACTTGAAGGATTTCCTTCCCATGAGTTTGCCAAGCTGCTCTCGATAGTTCTTACCGACAAGGTTCAGCCAGGACTTTTTTCGGTCTTCGAGTTTGTGGCCCTTGGACGCTATCCACACACGAATTTCATGGGAAGGCTTACAGAATCGGATCGCAGGGTAATCCTAGAGTCACTCTCCATGGTACACGCGGAGGATCTTGCCACCCGACGCCTCGAGACCCTAAGTGATGGCGAAAGACAAAAGGTACTCATTGCCAGGGCACTTGCCCAGGAACCAGACATCATAATCCTCGATGAACCTACCCTGCATCTCGATCTTAAACACTCCATGGAAGTAATGGCTATCCTACAGGAATTATGCCGCAAGCGGGGCATCACCGTAGTGGCCTCACTTCACGACGTAGGCCTGGCTGCCAGGCTATCTGACCAGGTAGTGCTCGTTAAGGACGGGGGCATCCTCGGCTGTGGCCCACCTGAGGAACTCCTCGAAAGAAGAACCATTACCCATCTCTTCGACCTAGTAGACGCTGATTTCGACCCTGACCTTGGCTATCTCGAGATGAAAGGCAGCAGGAGCAGGGGAAGGGTATTCGTGGCAGCGGGCATGGCATCAGGGGCAGGGCTGTTCAGGTCCTTGGTAAGGTACGGCTTTTTCATCTCCACCGGCGTACTACACGAAAACGACCTTGACTATCATGTTGCCTTGGCCATCGGGGCATGTATTGCAGGATGCCCTCCCATGGAGGCCATAGACGAAGAAAGGATAGAGAAGGCCTTGAGGTTAGTAAAACAGGCACCGGTATTCGTGGATTCAGGATTCAAGACAGGTCCCCTGAATCGACTCAATCTGGAGCTTGTAAAAAGGGCACTTGATATGGGATGCACTGTGTTTTCCCTGAGACAGGCCGCTGAACTAGAGAAATACGTTGGCAGGGATGCAACCAAAATAACCCTATGCCACGGAATACCCCAACTTCTTGACTCGATGGAGAATATGTCCCTATGAGCCCTTTCACCACACCTGGACTACACGAAAAGCCATCTAGCAGCTCTATGCAAGATTTTAACGAAGTGTCCCACTGGAGCCTGCCAAGATATCTCGTGTTGCTCGTAACAAATGCGTGCAACCTGAGATGCACCTACTGCTATCGGGGTGAGCCTGGGGAACCATCCGTCATGAACCGCGATATCGCCCGGCAAGCCATATCGCTTGCCGCATCCAGTGGCAAACCGTTTCATGTCCAGATAAGCGGTGGGGAACCCCTCATGGAAGTGGATCTGGTTCGCTGGATAGTTCTTTACATAAGACAGGCAGGACTTCCTGCCACTATTGGTCTGCAAACCAATGGGATCCTTATGGACATCGATATTGCCAGGGAATTGAGGAAACTGAATGTACAGATAGGGATAAGCCTTGATGGTCCTAGGGAGGTTCACGATTTCCTGAGGGGAAACTTCAGGGATACGCTCTATTGCATGAAAACGTTGGATGAAATCGGAATAGATTTCAGGGTTACTACCGTAGTAACCAGGGATAACATATTGTTTCTGGATAAGCTCATACTGTTGCTTTCAGTGTTTCCCGCCTGCAGGGGGCTTGCACTGGACGTACTAGTGAATAAGGGAAGGGCAAGGGAAGCAGCAGTATCCACGGCACTTCCTAATGAACAGGCACTAAAGTCCGGTATATCAAGGCTCTATAAGGCACTGACTTACGTGAATGAAAGACGGCCCAGGCCATTGGTCTTGCGAGAGCTTGAAAAAATGAAGGACCTGGTAACAAAGACCGAATCAAGGGCCTACTGCCATGCCTGCCTTGGTGAAAGCCTTGCTGTCCTTCCAGATGGATC
>WFZW01000027.1 GCA_015489365.1 Deltaproteobacteria bacterium
TATAATACCCGTGCGTTTGGTTGTGGGCACTGCACTAATGGCCATAGCCAGAAAGGTTATTATCTTTGATTTTAATGAATTAACCCCACCCTACGTTTATAGTACCGCTGCTGTAGTACTTTCATTGGGTATTACCTATTGGTTGATCACCAGGCGAATCTGATCACTTCTGCTAATTGTGAAATACATGGTCAAAAAGCTGGGGCCGAAAATGGACTACAAAGCGCTTTTTACTGTATTTACCGTAAAAATACAGAGTCTATGGGCTGTATCTTCATGTATTAGGGGTGCGGCACCAAGGTACGGGCCGCATGAAAGTTTATTGCAGTTTTTATCGCTGAGGTTGGGGATAAGACCCAATTGGCTACAATGCTCTTTGCGGCCGATAGGGAGGCCCACAAGCTCACAATATTTATCGGCGCATCACTGGCATTGATCCTTGCCTCAGGCATCGGAGTACTGGCAGGAGGCCTTATCTCCCAATACATAAATGAAAGATATCTTCATTACATCGCGGGTATTGGTTTTATCGCTATAGGAATATGGACCCTTCTCAGGGCATGAATCGACTAAATATCAAATCAAACACCTTCGTGCTTAGTACCACCGGTATAAGTGTACGTCAGGAAAGTCTTGCCATGGAGGTGCCTTACAAGGTCGCATTGAACGATGAGGTAATCGGTTCATCCATGGTGTTGCCCGTGGCCCTGGAGGAATTTGGTGTAGGATTTTTGTTTGGGCAGGGATACATATCCAGGCCAGAGGAGGTGAGGGAGGTATATGTTTGCCCACAAGGCCGTATATCTGTTTATGCCGATGTAGACCGAAACGACCCCATGGAGGTGATTATTACCTCGGGTTGCGGCGGCACGGGAAAGATCTCGCGGCAGATGCTCGAAGGGGCCTTTGACGAACTTGCAGAATACCGAATTGGTTTTCCTGACATAAGGGATTTTATAATGTCCGTACTTCGGCACTCTGATATGCAAAAGGAGACACACTGTGTACATGCATGTGGCTTCTGGTCGGATGGAGAACTCAAGGCATGCTATGATGATGTAGGCAGGCATAATGCCGTAGATAAGATTATCGGGGCGATATTGCTAGGGAAATTTACACCCAAAGGGGCTGTCTATACCACTGGAAGGCTTACCTCGGATATGGTGCTCAAATGTGCAAGGATTGGGATCCCTGTAATCATGTCGCGCACTGCACCATCTTCCCTTGGACTTGCCATAGCAAGAAGGGCAGGCGTAACATTGATAGGCTATGCCAGGCCAGATAGGGTGAACGTGTTCCATGCACCGGAAAGGATTATTGTAACTAATTGATATTAAAAATATTTGTGCAGAAGATAATCCTGAAACCGCCAGTCATGCCCGACTGGGCATGACTAAGACTCCAAGAAGGCAACTATTGCCTGCCTGGGGTATTTGACGGCCCTTGTCAGGGCTGCCAAATTGTCTATGTGGGTCCTTGTGGGTCCATGGCTAAAAAAGTCTTTGATCTTGGGTGCATTACTTGTCTTTACTTCCACCAGGTTATCTTAAGTCAGAAACTTGAGTAATATAGCAGATGCAAGGGGGCGTCTAGGGCATTGCACTATCTGTGTCTATAATCCTTCCTGTCTTACGGATACTATATCCACCAAGTCCTTCGATTTTCGATTTGAAATCCCTTGATCTTACTATTTCCAAAATGGACCTTACACCGGGATGTTCCATCTGGGCCATTGGCACGGCTAGATCGTAGCGTTCCTCTGCCAAGGGGATGAATCCAAGCCCCAATGCCCTTGCTGCTGAAAGTATACCAAGCCCGGTATCGGCCCTATTGCTCAATATGTCTACGGCCACTGTCATGTGGGTATATTCCTCATCCTGGTAACCTTGTATCTGGTCAGGGTCTATTCCTGCCTTTCTGAGATGGTAATCCAGAAGGACCCTGGTTCCCGAGCCTGCCTGTCTATTTATGAATGTGACATCAGGTCGGGCTAAATCTTCAATCCCTTTTATGCCCTTGGGATTGCCGGGTAGTACCATGAATCCCTGTTGCCTGTGGACTAGGGTTACCAGGGCCACGGGCATATCGGAAAGATAGCGTTTTACATACCTTGTGTTGTACGTACCTGTTGCTGGATCAAGAAGATGGGTGCCTGCCATGTGTGCCAGGCCCTTTTTGAGCGCCATGAGTCCACCAAGACTTCCAACATGGTTGGAATAAAGATAGAAGGCCGGGTGGCCACGCTGTAGCATGTCCCTGAGGATATCTAGTGCCAGGTCATGGCTTCCTATGCACAACAAGGTCCTGGATATGTCCTCCTCTCCCCTTAGAAGTTCAACCGATATCCTTGTGCCTTCTTCCACACCCTCTGCATTTTCAGCTATCTCTATCATGGCATTGGCCCTGGTA
>WFZW01000028.1 GCA_015489365.1 Deltaproteobacteria bacterium
ATACCGAAAGGATCGGTTTACAGGAAATGGGCCTTCCATATGCCGCAGACAGCGCTATCACCAGGCACCTGGCAAAATTCTTGGCACGTCACATGGAACAACTGTCCGGAGAAACAGGCAAAAACATAGTGCCTTCGGCCATCCTTTTCAATGGTGGGGTCTTTAAGGCGTCAATACTTCGCCAGCGCATGATGGAGACGATCGGTGGATGGCTTCCAAAGGACATCAAACCGCCAAAGGAACTGACCGGAATAGATCTGGACCTTGCTGTTTCCAGGGGTGCGGTTTATTTCGGGATGGCCTGCCGTGGTGACGGTGTAAGGATCAGGAGCGGGACCGAGCGTTCATACTACATCGGTATCGAAGGTGCCAGGCCGGCAGTCCCTGGCATGCCACCCCCTCTAAAGGCACTATGTGTGGTACCCAAGGGAATGGAAGAAGGCAGTTCTATCAGCCTGCCAGGTATGACCCTTGGCCTTGTGGTTGGCCAAAAGGTTCAGTTCAAGTTTATGGGTTCAACGATCCGTCCACAGGACAAGCCCGGTGCCATGATAACCGATTGGAAAGACACAATAGAGCCGGTCAGCTCTATCCAGGCCGAGATGACCGCCCCTGAACTCGAACCTGGAACCGTAATCCCGGTTGAAATCGAGGCCAAGGTGACAGAGATAGGTACCCTGGCCCTCTCGCTGGTGTCCAGGGATAAGGGGCTCAAATTTGACCTTGAATTCAATGTCCGCGACTGATGCCCTCTATCATCCCTTTCAATGCCAAGAACAGATTATTATCACACGCCAGGAAATACCTGTCCGACCCTGCACTTCTGTTCAATGAACGTGACCGGGCCATACAGATACTTCTCAAAGCAATAAAATACGCCGATGTTGATCTCAGGAGGGATATACTGCTCCTGCTGGGAAGTTTTGCCAAGGAAGAGGTCTATTGGACGTTGTACGAAATCATGATAGACCCAAGGGAGCCTGATGAATTACGGGATCAGGCCGCCATACACTTAAGCGTAATAGGTCCGTTCCTGGACGATCCGCAACGACTTGTAAGGCGCCTGATAAACGACATAAAATCAACAGACCGTGACCTAAGGGTCCGCGCCATGATCGCACTTGGCTGGGAAGGCAACTTGGCTGCAGTATTACCATTGATCGAGTGCCTGTACGAACCTGACGATGAGATCCAGGAGGTAGCGGTAAACGCACTTTGCAACCTGAAGGACGGCAGGTTGATAGGCCTCTTATCCGATCGAATCACCCATTGTTCATTGGATCAAAAAAGGGCGATCCTTTTCAACCTCTGGCGATTCAAGGACAGGCAAGAAGAGGTCGCCAAGGTCTACAGGCGCGAGCTTGAAAGCGGAGATCCTGCCCTGCGCTTCGATATCCTGATGGTGCTGGGACAACTCGAGGACCAACCAGACCACGAGGCCATATATCGCTCATTCCTTAGGGATAAGAATCCCAAGGTACGGGCCCTTGCATTGGAACGCCTGGGAGAGATGAATGCCCTCGACCCAACAGAAATCCTAGCCCTTTTGGACGACCGAGCCATGGAGGTCAAAAGGGCGGCAATGAACATATTACAGGACCTGAAAAAAACCAAGGGCCCGGAATCATAAAACCTGATCTGACGGTTCCTGTATGTCTGGCAGGTAGTCTTCTATCTCCGGAAAGTCGTGGAGATCCTTCGACAAGAAGGCCATGAGAAAATTGTTGACCCACCAGAAGATATCCCTGTTTCTCACCCTTCTTCTGAGCTTTTTCATCCTGGCCTTGCGTTCAGCATGGTTCATGTTGAAGGCTGTATGCAGGGCATTGGACACCCCTTCCACATCATATGGATTTACCATTATTGCCCCCCTGTGGAGCTGGGCCGCTGCCCCTGCAAACTCGCTCAGTATCAATACGCCGTTTCCCTCCAGATTGCAGGCACAATATTCCTTGGCCACCAGGTTCATGCCATCCTTGAGTGGGGTAATAAGCCCTATTTCCGCAAGCCGGTAATAGGCAAGTAGCTCCGTTTGATCAAGACTCCGGTAAAGATAATGGATTGGCACCCATCCTGAGCGGGTAAACTCTCCATTTATCTCCCCTACTAGCCGTTCTATCTCAGCCTTTAGCACCTGGTAGGCAACGACCTCCTCCCTGCTCGGGACCACCACCTGGACGAGTGTCACCTTTTCCCGCAACTCAGGAAAATTCCTGAGGGCGTTTCTAAAGGCCTCGAGCCTTTCGGGAATACCCTTGGTGTAATCCAAACGATCGATACCAAGAATCACCTGCCTATCAGGCAAGGCCTCGTGCAGATACCAGGCGGCATCCGCCACCTCCCTGGAAGAGGCCCTTTCGACAAAGTGCTTGTAATCGATGCTGATCGGAAAGGCCCCTACCCTGACCTGCCTCTCCCCGATTATCACGTTAACTACCCCGCCTCTTCCCCTTATCCGTATATCCTTTCCAAGAAGCTTGAGGCAGCGGATAAAATGGCGCCTGTCACGCTGTGTCTGGAAACCGATAAGGTCATATTCCAACAGGGCACCTAAGACCTGGGCCCGCCAAGGCAATTTCATGAATATATCGGTTGTGGGAAAGGGAATGTGTAGGAAAAAGGCCGCCTTTCGCCTGATCCCCTTTTCCTTTAGGGAGTGGGCCAGAAGCATGAGATGGTAATCATGGACCCAGAGATAATCCTGCTCCGTACTATATCTGGCCACCACTTCTGCAAACTTCATATTTACGTTGCAATAGCTACGCCAATATTGCGGCTTGAAGGTACATCGCGTC
>WFZW01000029.1 GCA_015489365.1 Deltaproteobacteria bacterium
ACTTTGTGCTTGAATAAATTCCAACGGCCTCTGCCCCATGTCTCGATGATCGATGCAATTATAGCCAGAGGATTTCTCCACAGAAAGATAAATTTGCCTTCTGGAAACATTTGGATGATCTTATCACAAACAAGGTGATAGCGGGGTGTCTTGTCGAGGAAATAGGCTGCACCTTCACTGGCAGCGGCCCCGTATAGATCCAGGATCAGTCGGCGTAATGCTTCAAGGTAATAGGTTTCTCCACTGGGAAGTTCTGCAAGGAAGTCTTGTAAGGCGACACGAACACCCATATGGGAATATTCCGCATAGACTCCCTCGGATTTAAGCGGGTATAAAATCGGCAGTAGGATCCATGGCTCAGCAACCGATGAGATCCGTTCGTGCGATGCAAGTAATTTTTGGAGTAATGTGGAACCAGATCGAGGGAGGGAAAAGATGAAAACAGGTTTTATGGTTTCCATTAATTATTTTCAATCCTTATGGATGTTGGAAAGACATATAGAACTTCTCTAGCTTCATAAACTCGGCAGCCAGATAGTGCGAAAGATGTTACTTTGTATTAACCGTTTTATGGATCATATTCATTGTTGAGACGGATTCATCGATTTTACAAATAAAAATTATTTCTTACCACTTATTGCGCATAAGTCGAGGTAACAGCCCAATTTGAACATGGGTCCATATCCCAGTTTTTTTTCTTGCACTCCTCAACATCATGAGATTCTGCAAGGACATCCCTATAGTAGCAGCCGAAGCAACGCCAACCCCACCGAATTGATGCACGAGTAATAATGCACCTGTTACCGTAATAATTCCAGATATGACCGTAATGATCATCATGGTCGCCTGATAACCTGTAAGCATCAACGTCAACCCGCATGATCCTGCCCATACATTGGCTAATTGACCGATGCTCAAAATGGCCAACATGGTGCCGCCATTACGATAATAGTCTCCAAAAACCAATTTCAATATATCTGTCCCCCAAAATATGAATAACCCAAGGGCCATCAGGGCAGGAAGTCCAGCAATCGTGGCCGTAGATCTCAAGATTTTTTCCAGTTCCTTTTTCTTGCCCTGGAAATACATCTCCGAGATGAAGGGCGGTACTACTGCATTCATGATAAATAGAGGCATGGTTACCAAGGCCACTAATCTGGCAGCAGCACCATATACGGCGACTTCGTCCTGTGATCGAAATATTCCAAGAATCCAGAGGTCAGCCTGTGTAAGGATAAAAAGCGTAAGGCCGGTAATCCAGAGAGGCCATGAGATCGTGAGGATGTCCTTTGCTGTTATTGCAGCCGGGCTGTTAGGTAGGATCGAGAGCCGTTTTACAAGAAATATGGCAGAAATCACTACGCTGCCCATCCCGGCTATTATAATCAAGGTAATAACCTGCTTGAGTTCGCCGTGCCGTTGGACAAACCAAAGCCCAATGAGCATGAACATCGACAACGAACTCGTGCTCAAATTACCAAATAGCGTTGCCAGGCGGATATCATGAAATCCCCGGAAGACCTCGGCCAAGAAATTTTGGATAGTCAGTAACATTGCCCACAAGGCAGCCAATCCCATGACCTGAATTATCAATTCGGAATGAAAGACAT
Organism: Deltaproteobacteria bacterium; assembly: GCA_015489365.1. Taxonomy (GTDB): domain Bacteria; phylum Desulfobacterota; class Dissulfuribacteria; order Dissulfuribacterales; family QOAL01; genus S143-34. The sequence goes on from WFZW01000029.1 coordinate 1,611, forward strand.
GCCTCCCGATCCATTGGCCACCACCAAGGGCGATGATGCCGGCCATTATCACTGCGCCTATAACAGTGAAGCGAAAGGACCATAGGATGGATTGTTTGGCCCGTGCAGGTTGTCCTGTTCCCATGGATTCCGCTACTAATCGAACGACGGTTTTCGTCAATCCCATTTGGGCTACAATGGATGAAACCGATACCAGGCTGAGTGTAAGAAAATAGGCACCCATTTCCTCTGGGCTGATCAAATGTGCCAGGAGGGCATTGACAGCCAGCCCAGATAAAGATGCCAATATCTTCCCAGCGAAGGCCCAGGCACCACCTGCCAATAGCCTGTTTTTGATAGATGATTCCAACATGTCCGTATTTTTCATCACATTTTGCAGAGTAAGTTGCCTATGGATCTATTCGATTAGAAAATTTTCAATTATCTTCATGGCCCATCCCCTCAGACCGCGTGCCCGTTTTGACAGCCCTGCCTCTTCAACCCACTTTTGTACTGGGATTGAAAATCCGGTCTTGGGCCGGTTGATTACCGTATCCGGCAAGGGCTTATCTGGGGCCAGGGCCATATCCCGTTTTGAAGGGAGGTCTTCAGGCTTGGCCATGTAAGGGGCAAGAGCGCGGAAAAGGTCAATATCCACTAGCGGTACCCGTATTTCCAGGGAATGGGCCATGCCTGCCCAGTCGGAATCCCGCAGCAGGGTGTTTCGCATGTAATGGGTAAGTTCCAGGGCGCTGATCTTTGCATGGGCAGTGGGCAATCTTTTAAGCATGTCATTCATGCGCAAGACCGGTTGCAGGGTCTCCCAGCCTTCACGCACCAGGTCAGGGTCGAGGATTTTCGGCAACTCCCATGGCATGAACAGGCTGCGGCGCAGGAGGTAGGCGCCACCATAGCTGCCGCCATATTCGAATAGGCTTGCGTATTTTGGCGAGGTCATGCGCTTCAAAAACGGGGCGGAAACCAGGCGAAATGCCTTGCCAAGGCCAGGCACCAACGAGGGGAATCTGGCATAAGAAACCAGCCGCGGGATCTGGCGGAAACCTGGATAGCCACCCAGTAGCTCATCGCCGCCCAGGCCAGACAGGGCGACCTTCAAGCCGGCTTCTGTCGCGGCCCTGGCCACAAACCAGGTGTTGACCCCGTCGATGCTCGGTTGATCCATGTCAGTCAGGATACGGGGTAGTGCCTTGTCAAAGTCTTGTTTAGAGATGTGAAAGACGTGGTGCCTGCATCCGTAACGCAATGCGATCTTCTTAGCAAACGGCACCTCATCTCTTTGACTGCTGGTATATTCGGTGAAACCCAGGGTGACAGCGTTGATGTAATCAGTCTGTTCCGAGGCCAGGGCAGTGAGGGTGCCAGAATCAATGCCAGCGGACAAGAAAACCCCCACGGGCACGTCAGCAATGAGATGGTGTCGTACGCTATCTTGTAGGGCATCTCTAAGCACCTTCCGTATTGGTTTCCTTGACGGGGCATGGTCAGCAGCCCTGGCAAGTTCATCGGCTATGTCGAAATAGCATTGTGGTGCACGTGGGCCGTTTTTGTCTATCCACAGGGTATGACCAGCCGGTAGGGTGAAAACATCCCTGTAGAGGGTATATGGTTCAGGGACGCTGCCCCAGAGAAAAAATCCAACCTGGCCCGCAGGTTCTGCTTTCTGTTCAAATCCCTTACCGGCAAGCAGCGCCTTGACCTGGGAGGCGCAGCGGAACGTCTTTCCGTCATCATGGATATAGAGTGGTTTTATACCGAAATGGTCACGGGCAAGAAAGAGGCCCTTCTTAATATCATCCCAGATTGCAAAGGCGAACATGCCGCGCAAGGCTTGCACCATTTTTGGTCCATGCTTTGCGTACAGATGCAAAAGGACTTCCGTGTCACTGGTAGAGTGAAAACGGCAGCCATCGGCTTCTAGTTCACGCCGCAGGGCACGGTAGTTGTATATCTCCCCGTTGAAGACAATATGGTAGCGCCCATGCTCAATGGCCATGGGCTGGGCACCTGAATCAGTCAAATCAATGATGGACAACCGGCGATGCGCCAGACCAACGCGCTGGTCTTCAGAAAGCCACAAACCAGCCCCGTCTGGGCCCCTAGCGCTCATGGCCTCCCGGATACGCACGAGCTCATCCCGGTCAACAGGCAGGGCGTTTTCATGATAGGCGAAAATTGAAGCGATACCGCACATTCTACTTCACCGTCACTCGTGACTTCCCTTCACACAAATGGGAACAATTGTACAACCCGGGATTGTCTATCACAATTTGATACCCAAATTTCCATGCGGCCCGTATCTTGGTGCCGCACCCCCAATACATGAAGATACAGCCCATAGACTCTGTATTTTCACGGTAACATCTATAATTCGCGATTTTTTAAAAAGTTGTCTCCTCTGTACAGAGGATACTTACTTTAAATCGGGATGGTTTCAAGGGAAAGAAAAAAAGATATCCACAAATTATGCAGATTACATGGATTAAAAGAAGAACAGATAATTATCCTATCTTCTAATTTGCAAAAACCTGCGTAATCTGTAAATCGTAGAAAAGAGGTATCCGCAAAAACAATCAAAGATATACGTTCTTGAGATACAGGTCGTGTTTTGTTGCAATATCATCGAATCATTCCTTGAAACCGTCAAGGCGCGGTCTAAGGATCCTGGAAACAAACCTGTCGGGTGCCTTTTCATTCTCTAAGAGTAGCCTGATACGTTCCAGGGCCTCGGGCACAGCGCGTGCTTTTTGGGCAGCCTTGATGGTGGCGTTGAACGCATCTAGCACATCGAGCCCTGTGATATCATACCCGTATCCTTCGCTGAGCCATCTAAGCGCCGCCATGCCGGATTCCATGGCGAACCTTGGCTCCTTATCTACCATGCTACTGGCTGCCCTGGTGAGGGTTTTAGGATCACATGGTGCATCCTTTACCAGTGCTATAGCCTCTTTGAATAGGCCTGCCGATTTTGCTGCTGCAAACCATTTTCCCTCTTCACCAGGGGTGCTCCTTACCAGATCATCCAGGATTTTGACCGGTTTTTTGTGTGGATACTTTTTGGTTATCGCCCTGAAGGTGGCAAGATACGTACCTTTCCGGTTTGCTTCCAGTGCGTAGCGCTTGTAGGCCTCTTCGGCCATGCCGCTCGACAGCAGGATCTCTTCACATGCCGCAGAGATCGCGATATCCGGTTCATTGAGGCCGCGGCTCTCCTCGGCATACCGGATGGCCTCGGCCCTCTTGCCCATTGCCACCAGGGCCTTTACCCCCCACTGCCTGTAGAACCAGAATTTATGGGGGGCCATGTCCAAAAGGTCGAGCAGCTCCTGGTAGCGTCCTGCCTTGAAAAGGCAGCTCAGACACGCCGATGTACCCTTGAAGTAATCCCCGGGGCGCCTGTCCTTTCCCCAGACCGATTTTACTATATCGATGAATTCATTGGCCCAATAGGACGCCCTCTCTGGCGTTACGCACAGCTCACCCCAATAATCGGGTAAAAGCTCTATATAGGGTATGTCATCCCTTTCCACGGCTTCCCATAGCCGTTTAAGCCACTTGTTTCTAAGTTTGTCCCCTGCATCGGCACGGGCTATGATTGGTACCAGGGCATTGATTGCACCGTTGACCGCTGTTCCGATTGCCCCTGATGAACTGTCCACATGTGCCAAGGCCGGTGATATCCTTTCCAGGAATTTGACCGCCCCTTCGGCCCCCAGGACAGGATCTTTTCTGGCGACCCTTTTGATCTCCGATACCGCCTCCCTTACCCGTTTGACAGCGAGTTTCGAGGAGCGCCATCCATAGGCATTTCGTCTGAACCGGGCAATAAATTGCCATTTATGTTTTTGTGCAGACATCTTCAGGTGCGAAGCCTAGAGTTCTCATTTTGACCTACCAGGACCGACAGCCCTTGCAAAGCCCAGCCTTGCCAGGTCGTTTTTCCACTGGAATTCGTCATCCTCGGTAAAGGGGATCATCTGGCATTCGTGGGCCATGGGTACGAAGCCTTTTTCTTCCAGATAGCAAAGAATCTTGCCGAGGCTCTCAGAGACGCTTTCCTTGTCGGTATTTACTACGATTTCTGGGGCAACAGGTTCTTCATAGGGATCCGAAATGCCCGTAAAATTGGGTATCTCTCCTGCCCTTGCCCTGGCATACAGGCCCTTGACATCCCTTCTTTCTGCCGTCTCCAATGGGCAATTGCAATGGACCTCTACATAGCTATCGATCAACTTCCGGTTCTGCTCGCGGGTTTCCCTGTAAGGAGCGATGGCAGCCACTACGCTTATTACATCGTTTTTCGCCAAGAGGTAGGATACGAAGCCTATGCGCCTTACATTGATGTCACGATCTTTTTTCGTAAAGCCCAATTCTTGGCTGAAGTTGGTCCTGATGATGTCTCCATCAAGCAGCTCTGCCTTGAGACTTCTGCACTTGAGTTCCCTGAAAAGAAGCCTGGAAAGCGTTGTCTTGCCCGATCCCGAAAGGCCGGTAAACCAGATTGTAAAACTCACGCAAGGTCCTCCTGATCCTTGTATACTGATTGCCCTTCCACCTGCATGGATGCATATCCAGGAGATATCCTGGGATATTATACGGTGGTAGTGTGTTTAACAACCCATTTGTTCATGCATAATTTGGGATGATGGTTTCATCGGTTGACAAGGAGACGATAAGGCATTAATAGTACACTCACAATTTGGGTTCTGGTGCGGGGTGGAGCAGCCTGGTAGCTCGTCGGGCTCATAACCCGAAGGTCGGAGGTTCAAATCCTCCCCCCGCTACCAAGAAAATTAAGGAGTTACGGTGTCTTCCTCCGTAAGTCCTTTTTTTGTTTGGTACGTCCTTGGTACGAGTCTGAACACTTTAGTGGTGATTTCGTCGCTTTTCCCCTTGTCGGACTCTTCAGTTGCAAAATTCGCTTCAAAGACACTGCCATCATTTCTTGTCTACTTTTTTATCCAGGCATAATATGTAGTATAAAGCATCTATGGGGGTAGAATGGCCCAACATCTGTTGAACCCAGCCAATATCCTCTCCGGAATCGATGGTTATAGTGGCAAACGTGTGTCTTGTTTGTATCATTGACCTGTATGGTAGCTCTGCCTTGCCTTGGGCGCATATGTCATCATGTCATGATAAACAAGATCCTATTTTCTTATAAGGGGTAGATCGCTTGACAGAATCAAGCCCTGGAAATGCAAGGTTGCATCTGGCTTTTTGGGTGATTTCAAGGGATACGTCCAGATGGATGTGTGCCAGGGATATGACTTCCTGGACCTCAGGGAAGAGGTGCACCATGTGGGCTGCTGGGCACACGCGCGTCGCAGGTTCATGGACATGATAAAGGCCCAAGGCAAGAACAGGAAAAGGCTGGTAGCGCCAATTTGAGCCCTACACCTATCTGAGATTACATTTTTGAAAAACTTCCCCTTGCCAAGACCCTGGAGGACTACGAAGCCCTACTGCCATGGAACTGTCCCGGCTCACTTTTCTCGACTGCCTGCAAGGGTGGGGTTAAGTAAGCGCTTACATTACAATCGTGGCAGAAGGCATTTTGCCAATGGCTGGCAGTCGCCTGCAGAATATGAGGGAAAATGGTTTCAACTGCAAAAAGCGGCTTAACTGGGGCTGCACAAAATCTGGGTAGGATCACTGCTTGTCCTTGAAATCATGCTATATAGAAGGCAACAGGCCGTTGAGAGATTCGGATATAGCCATATTTGAAGTGTGCCGTAAGTCTTCCAATTCGTGCTAATTGGTTATGTTTTAAGGC
>WFZW01000030.1 GCA_015489365.1 Deltaproteobacteria bacterium
ATATATATATATATATATATATGCATTTATGTTTAAGTATACATATGTATCAGTATACACTGTATTTTTTTTTTTTTTTTTTTTATTTCTCTCCATAATCATGTACAGTAAAATACTAAAAAAATAGTGTACAGTGATTGGAGTCCGTTTCCCTGTTGTCGCCGGGATCCGCGTGTTTCTATGTCTTCACATCCTCAGGCGCTCCATGCTCCACATCTTCCATGACTCCACAAGGGTCATGATTATGAGCTCATCAATTCGTTTCCTATTCCACCCAAGAGTCTCCCTTAAGAAGGCATGTGAGCTTGGGGCCATAATGCCTCTCCAATTCATTATTATTGCCTCAACTATTACTGTTGGTCTCCGACTTGTTATTCCTGATGATTTGATAGCCCAATTAATGATTTCATTTTTAGTGTATTTCTCAACTTTTTCAAGATGGGCCATCTCTATATCACGTCTATCTGATGTGATGGAAGGGTCAATAATAAGGATTTCATTACCCTTCCAGGCAATTATGTCTGGTTTGGCAATTGTTCCCCCAATTGGGATACGATTCTCAGTTAGTAAGGCATATCCATCGGCTCTTAGATGTGTTGCTACTTGTTCAACAACTACATCATGTCGGACAACTCGCCGTCCATGCACCCTTGGGCATCGTTGAAGTATATGTCCCAGATTTGCAACCTGATCTCTGCAGGTTGGGCACAGGTTGCTTCCCCTGTTTCCTCGTGCCTCCTTGCTTCTAGTTGCCACTGAGGCTGCTCGGATCTGGATGGCTTTTATGTAGTCTCCTGATGGGACCTGCAGGTCAGGGTTACGTGTCCAAGACATTACCTGTGGGACTTTCTTTGCTTGGGACAGCCCAGCTGTGTCAACTGCCATGTACAATTTTTCTGTTTGGAAGGCTTCAATGTCCTCTTTTGTGATCAGGACCTTTCCACAAGCCAATTTGGGCCTTGCTGCCCCTTTAAAATCTATTGGTGCCTGGTCGAGAAGCACCTTAATAACTGGATCTTTGCTGTTACATAATTTGTTAAACCGCTGAGTCCGCATTGCTGGTATGGTCACTGCAGTCTCCATTATCCCCATGCCCCCATATCGGGCCGGGGCATGGATAAATGCGTTTGGGGTATCTTTAGCAAGATGCCCAATTTTTCAGACTGCATTCCTTATATGAACATCAATCCGCTGCAAATGCTTCCTAGAACTATTACCCAATACCAGCGAGTGCATCATTGATGGAATGATTGCAGCTCTTATTACATGAAGTTTTTGCTGGGCCTTCAGGGGTGATTGTATGACCTGTTTTATCATCTTGTTTAGCCATCCTTCTATGCTCTGTCTGGTCAATCCGCCTCCACCAATTCTTATTCCTAAGTACCGGTTGGTTTCAGTGATTGTTAAAGCATGAACTTTATTCTCATTGACATCGAGGTAGGGAGTAGGATCTACAAACCATCTCCTCCGCTTCCCATCGAATCCCACTTTCAGGGATGCCGATTTGGACGGGTTAATTTTCAGGCCTGCTCTACCCAGCTCCTCCACCATTTTGTCCATAAGGCACTGCAGTCCCCCTTCAGTGTTGGACATTAGGATGCAGTCATCAGTAAACGCAAGGTGGTTCACCTTGACCCCACCCCCAACTGCATACCCAATGTGGCCATCTAGCTGTTCTAAGGCCAACTCCAACACCCAGTTGAATAGTGTCCCGGACATTGGGTCACCCTGCAGGATTCCACTGCGGATGTCAATGCGCTCCTCCTCTGCACCTTCAATGATTGTATATGCATCCTCATAAATGGCTTGTATATACTTTTGGATAATCTCCGGCACCCCTTTTCGCTTGCAGGCCACCAGGATTGACTCGTGGCTTACTGATGGGAAGGCTTTTGCCACATCGAGGAATGCTATGCAGAGGTTCTTTTTGTGAGTCTTTGCATGGTCAATGATTTTTGACACCAGCCAAACATTTTCTGCACATCCATCCACCTTGCGAAATCCTTTCTGCCGCACTGATATTTCAATTGTATTTAATCGTTCCGCTAAACAGCCATTCATTACCCGGGTGAACATAGATGTGACAGTAATAGGCCTGTATTCTTCAGGGCCAGTGGGGGAGGCAACCTTAGGAATAAGGACTGTTCTACTTCGCACCAGTGAGTCAGGTAATCTACCCACCCGGAGCCAAATATTTATCCATTGAGCTACTTCCTCAGGTGGTGCTCGCTTAATGTCCTCCAAACGTAGGCCATCAGGCCCTGGTGAGCTGTTTTTCATTTTCCGAATTACCCTTATCACTTCAGCTGGTGTAATTGGATTGTCCAGTCCCTGGGGAGCATCCCCTGTTGCTTCCATTTCTCTTTTATCTGGTTTCGAGGGTTTTTCGAAAATTGCCTTCCAATGGTGAACTTTTTCCCTTGTTGAAACTGGGTCAGTTTTGGGTTCCTCGATTGTGCCATCTAGCAAATCCCTTATTAGCCCTTTTCGGTCACGATCAAAGCGATTGCGGTATTCGGCCATACGTATCGCTTTCCACCTCCTTTTTCCCACCTTGTCTTTACTAGGTATTCTATTAGTAGGTTTCATTGGTTTTGGCTTGCTCAAGTTATCCTCTTTGCCTGGAAAGACCTTGGTCTTCCATTCATTAAAGGCTGCCTCAATGTACCGTATTTTTTGAACCATAAGGCGCACCGAATTATAAGGCGCAATATCAATGAG
>WFZW01000031.1 GCA_015489365.1 Deltaproteobacteria bacterium
TCTTAAAGGTGGATCCTGGGGCGTATCTGTCCTGGATCGCCTTGTTCTGTAGGGGGCGTTTGATCTTGTCATTCAGTTTGCTCCATTCCTTCTTGGATATACCCTTTGCAAAGGCACCAAGATCAAATCCTGGACTACTTGCCATGGCCAGGATGGCCCCTGTATTAGGATCCATGGCCACCACTGCCCCCACCTTGCCAGACAGGGCCTTTTCAGCTGCCTGCTGCAGATCCAGATCTATTGTCAGGTATACGTCCTGGCCAGGCACCGGTGCCCTTTCGTCCACGACCCTGACGAGGCGACCCATGGCATCTACTTCCAATCTTTTTTGCCCACGCAATCCTGAAAGTTCCGACTCAAACCTGGCCTCTACGCCGCATTTCCCTACAAGGTCGCCTGGCATGGCCTTGGGATAACGCCTTTCTTTTATCTCCTCGAGACTGACCTCACCCAGGTAACCTAAGAGCTGTGGGGCAACACTACCATATGGATATTTTCTGCCCGGGGAAACCTCTACCGAAACGCCTGGCAGCTCAAATAGATGGGCCTCCACCCTGGACACGGCTCCCCAATCAGCACCTCGAAGGACTATTACCGGTGTATATTCTGGTTGATCCGTACCTTCAAAAAGCCTTGCCCTGATCTCCGATTGGGGAATATTAAGAAGAGAGGAGAGCCTGATTATCAATTCTTCGGCATCTATAATATCCTTCCGCACTACACAGACGTTGAAGCTGGGTTTTATGCCAGCAAGGAGACGGCCCGATCTGTCCAGTATCTTTCCACGCGGCGCCTGTATCCTTACATATTTGATCCTATTCCTTTCGGATTTTGCACGGAAATACGCCCCCTTAACTATTTGCAGATACCAAAGTCTTCCAGAAAAGATCATAAAACATATCAGTACAAAGAGGATGGCCCTTTTGCACAGGCGCCTGTTTATCTCAAGATCCTCTTGATCAAACTTTTTAAGCCTTAAAACGATCCTTGTGCCCAGTTTCAATCTTTTGCTCCGGCATCTGAGTGGATGGACTCAAAAAAGAATCCATCCATCCGATCAAAAAGGAAAAACCATATGGGTGATGTGATACCGTTGAGGATAGACTGCCCTATTCCCCACGGCCAGACCAACCCAATATCACCTGCTACGATCATAAGTATGGTTACGGCCTGAAGGCTTGTAAACATGACAACAAGCATTCGTTGCCACATCATAAGCTCCAGGACATGGGATTGGATATACCGCACCATCAAAAATACCACGGCGTAATCCATAACAAAGATCCAGGGAGGAAGTGCCGAAAGGGACGCAGCTATGAGCCCAAGTAAGCAGACAGGAATGAATCCTTCAGCTACTGTATGCCTGAGTGCATACCAAACGATCAGTGCCAACAAGCCGTCTAGCCGTATAAAACCAACCTGAAGCTCATTACCCCAAGCGGTCTCGAAAACCATTAACAGGTATCCTGTAAGGAGAAAGAAAAAGGCCTTTCTCATTTTCTTGTCTCTAAAAGGTCCGACCTGGTCAGAAGTATCATCACCTCTTCGACCCTGTTCAGATCCATGACCGGTTTTACTGTAATGTCTTGAAATAGATCGGCTGCAGGCCCCTGGCTTACGGACGAAACCTGGCCAAGAAGGAATCCTTTGGGAAAGACGCCATCGGTTCCAGAGGTTATTATCCGGTCACCCACCTCAACATCGACGCCCTTTTCCACGTAGGCGAGTGTGCAACCACCGTGCCCGGCACCCTTAAGGATGCCCCTAACCCGGTTTCTTTGAACCATTGCAGCAACGGCGTTGTTATAGTCCGAAACCAGCATTATTCTGCTAAAACCCAGGCCGGATTCTATCACCTTGCCTATTACCCCTGGCCCGGCCATGGCGGGCATGCCAGGTCTAATGCCGCTACTGCGGCCTTGGTCTATTACCAAGGTGGCGGACCAGGGGGCCAGGTCAACCCCAACCACATTGGCAATAACCGATTGGAACCGGTTTCTTCCCTTTATCTTGAGAAGTTGCCTGTATCTGGCATTTGCTATGAGTGCCTCCCTGTATTCGTTGAGTTGCCTCTGAAGATTGGCTATTCGTTCTCTCAGGGCCGCATTTTCCTGTTTTACGTCCCGCAACACTACATAGGAGGCCCAGAAGCCCTTGACAGCATTCATAGGTTTTGAAAAGGCCTTCTGTAAGTAACCGGAGGAATCAAGCAGGGTACTCTCTATTGGGGAAAACAGGGAAATGGATCCAAGACGCAGACCCACATAAAAAAATATGATCGTGGCAAGCGATGCCATTATCAGATATCTGACGAGGCGGCCCTTAGTTTTTCCTCTTTGGGAAGGCACAGATCCTAAACCCTTGTTTCGGCCAATCCCATTGATTCTTCATCCCTATAGTGCTTGGATACAGACCAATGGCAGACCAAATTTTCTAGATAAAAAGAAACAGTGGCATTAAGCAGACTTGGCCAAGCACGAAACCGTCTAATACGTTGAATTTCGCCAGGAGATACAGACTTAGACCCTTGGGAATAAATCATTCAAGGACTATGCCCAAAATTTCCGGTAGCGAACAAGACCAAAGGCGGAACAGGCATGGAAATCTTGCGTGAAAATACAATGTCTAAAGGGTCTTGTTTTCATATCCAGGGATCGGCACTAAGATCCGGACCATATAAGAGTTTGGGATATCTTTTATCGCATTCCAGGTGTCAGAATTGGCATCCGCAAGCCCGGCATGTCAAGGATTAATGAATCATTATTTCACGCAATATATCAAGATTGTCAAGGGCCTGCCCAGAACCCAACACCACGGACGAAAGCGGATCCTCAGCCACTATGATGGGCAGTCCTGTCTCATCCCGCAAAAGCTTATCCATATTCTTGAGAAGGGCCCCTCCGCCGGTCACTACGATCCCCTTGTCTACTATGTCAGCGGCAAGCTCTGGGGGAGTTTGTTCCAATGCACTCTTTACGGTCTCAACAATGGTGTCTACCTGTTCCCCAATGGCAGAACGTATCTCGGAGGCATCTATCGAGATGGTCTTGGGCACGCCAGACACCAGGTCTCTGCCTTTTATCTCGGTTTTCTGGAACGGTTCCTTTGGCATGATGTCGCCCAGTTCCATCTTTATCTTCTCCGCAGAATGTTCCCCAATCAAGAGATTGTATCTGCGTTTGATATGTTGGAGGATGGCAATGTCCATCTTGTCCCCAGCTACCCTTACGGATTTACTATATACAATGCCTGCCAGTGAAATAACCGCCACCTCTGTGGTGCCACCACCTATATCCACTACCATATTGGCCGTTGGCTCCGTGATGGGTAGCCCCGCCCCTATAGCAGCTGCCATGGGTTCCTCTATCAGGTAGACCTCCCTGGCACCAGCGGATTCAGCAGACTCCCTGACTGCCCGCTTTTCCACCTGGGTTATACCTGAAGGGACGCTTATGATTATCCGAGGTCTGGCCAAGGTCCTCCTGTTATGGACCTTGCGGATGAAGTAGCGAAGCATCGCCTCTGTGACCTCAAAGTCGGCTATTACACCGTCCTTCATGGGGCGAATGGCAACTATATTGCCAGGTGTACGGCCAAGCATCATCTTGGCCTCTTTGCCTACCGCAAGTACCTTGTTTGCTCGACTGTTCTTGCGTACAGCCACTACTGAGGGCTCCCTGAGCACTATACCCTTGCCCTTGACGTAGACGAGTGTGTTTGCAGTTCCTAGATCAATGGCAAGGTCACTAGACAGCCATCCCAGAAGGGAACCAAATACCATGTTATTTTACCTGCATTTCCCAATACAAAATTAATGTAATTTTTTGATCCTGTGGGCCACTCAACGTAATTATCTTACTTTTAAATGAATCTTTGGCTCTTGGCCATTTTTTGACACTTAAACGAAACCTGTGAACAGTACCAAAGCCTATCCAAGATAGCAAGCTCTTGGGATGCCTGCATCGGGTTTCCACTATACCCCCTACAGGCACCCCAGGCATTACGGCACCTCCATAGAGGATCTATATCCAAGGCCCAACATCCATGCGGCCATATCCTAGACATGAAAATCAGGGAAAGATGAATTTTCGTGGCAAAGATTGGCTATAAGTGGCAGGTATATGCATTGGATTTGTCGTCAATTTTTTGACTATTATCGCCATGAAATGTACTACATGTATGGGATCGTGGTATGTACAA
>WFZW01000032.1 GCA_015489365.1 Deltaproteobacteria bacterium
AAAAAAATAAAGCACACCAATATAGAAATTATAATTTATAGGTTTTGGAATACTTCTTGCTGACAACAATAATTAAAGGATGAAAAAATGGGAGGAGCACAAAGACAAGAAAGGTAAGCACGAGAAAAAAACCAAAAGCCCCTGGGTGGCGGCCCAGGGGCTGGAATTTAGAGGTTTGGCTGACCTGCAAAAATGAGCGCCCTCTTAGGGAGAATGGACGCAAAACAAACCTTCTTTGGTTTTTCTATATCCGCATCCTGGATTTGTCAATAGTCAGGTATCAAAAAACATAAATTCAGATCGAACAAGGAGGAACAGAGTCATGGCGAACACGTTAGCAACTGCGATATCAACCTGGGCGGAGCCACGCCTTGCCAAGGCCAATATAAACATGGTTACGGCCTTGGTGGCACTGCTCACCGCCATTGGATTGGGTACGGGTGTCTATTCGTTTATAGTGGGGCACCAGCACCTCTATGGAGTAACCCGGGAGGTCCCCTGGGGTATACTGATCTCTACCTATGCATTCTTTGCCATAACCTCAACTGGACTGGTTCTGATCGCAGCCATCAGCCATATGTTCGGAGGCACCGCCTTTGCTCCCCTTGCCAACAGGGCGGTATATCTATCGATAATCACGATTTTTTCAGCATTTGCAACCATCGGGGTGGAACTCGAAAGTCCCTGGAGGATGTTGATATACAACGTAATCTCACCTAACCTTACCTCGAATATCTGGTGGATGGGTACCCTTTATGGGCTCGCCGTTGGATGCATGCTGGTAGAATTTGTCGGCATCCTTACGAAGAATTGGAGACTGGCACTGACTATCGGCGTCATAGGGGCACTGGCTGAGGTTGGGGCCAATACAAACCTGGGAGCGGTCTTTGCCACCTTGACTTCCCGCCCCTTCTGGTACGGGTCCCAACTTCCGGTCTTTTTCCTCTGTTCTGCCTTTGCCTCGGGTGCCGCTGTCATCATCCTGTTCAGCCACCTTGGGGCCAAGATGCGCGGTACAGAGATGTCAGAGGGAAGCTTCAAGGCACTCCAAAGCGCTGGTAAGGTACTTGCCCTGACCATTTTCCTGCTGGCAGTGGCCATTACCTGGAGGATGATCTCGTTCTTCGTAGGCGGAACCCAACTTGGACAGCTCGCCGCCTTGAACCTGCTCAAGGGCCCCATGGCCGTCAACTTCTGGGTATTCGAGATAATTATCGGTCTCGTACTGCCCTTCGTTATCCTTGTGGGCACACAGATGAAAAACCCGGCTGCCATGTCAACTGCCGCCCTTATGTACCTGGTCGGTGGATTCATCAACCGCTTCGACATAGTAACGGCTGGCCAGCAGGTGCCTGTCTATTACGGATGGGACAACCTTCCCAGCTACATGGGTTACTTTCCATCAGCAGGTGAATTGATGGTAGTAGTAGGTGCCATCAGCCTTACGGTACTGGGGTTCCTGCTGGGGGAGAGATTCTTTGGAAAGGTCTTCACCTCTGGTCATCATTAATAGATTCAAAGACAAGGCATGTAACCACCCCCGGCCTTTCCAGGTCGGGGGCAAAACCAAATAAAAAACCCATTGTCTGACCGGGAAAGGACTGACAAGTGCATAGCTCAAAGGCAGATTTTGACATCATAAACAAGGAAACACGGGGCAAGCTGGGCGGTGCCGACATCGTTGCCCGGGCCGGAAAGGGCTTCCAAGGGGTGGATCCGGACAACCCTATTTTCCCAATCGGTACTGCCGCAACTATGCTTGAGGTCCATCCCAGGACACTTAGAATCTATGAAAATGAAGGGCTTGTAACGCCCATGCGAAAAGGAGGTAGAAGATATTATTCCCTTAATGATATCCAGTGGATCTCTTGCCTGAGGCACATGATACACGATCAGGGGATAAGTATTGCAGGGATAAAAAAATTGCTGCAATATACCTCTTGCTGGAATATAGTTGAATGTCCAATGGAAAAAAGAAAGAATTGCACTGCATATCGTACACCTAATACCGGGGCAAAGGGCTAAAGGGGCCTCTAAGGTCAGGCAAGTTATTGTACATTTTCATAGATCCGGGCATGAAGGATACAGCCTTTTGACAGGCTGTATCCTTTGCTTATTAAATTTACATGGCGGCCCGCACCTTGGTGCCGCACCCCCAATACATGAAGATACAGCCCATAGACTCTGTATCTTCACGGAAAAAATCCCTACCGTTTGGTCTGTAACGTAAAGAGCCAACTATCACCTTATCCCCCCACAATCCATGGTGCCTGTGCCCCCCTTACCCCTATCATAAAATGCGATCTTATAGGATAGCGGGCTGAAGGGACAAGGGGGTGACAATTTCATCGAACCTGCTTCGTTATCTGGTATAGTTGACGCCTGCGCACCTCCTGCCCTGTACCTCCTACAAACTTGGCTGATTCATAATATGGGATTATCCTATACTGTACATGCAAAAAACCATAATCACCCTCGAGTCGTGGTTCCATATCCAGTAGATACGATCTGAATACTTGGATTGCACATGAAGAAATCGATCCTATTCGACATGGACGGCGTTATATTGAATAGCATGCCCTTTCATGTCAGGGCCTGGCAAGAAGCGCTTGCAGAGCACGGATTACGGGTAAGCGACAGGCTACTTTATCTGCATGAAGGCGCCATAGAACCGGAGACAGCCACGGCTGTATTCTCCCGGAACGGCTGCGCCATTACCTGTGAAGGGTTTCAAGAGATCCTGCAGCGGCAAATTGAGATATTCACCAGGCATTACAGGTCAAGCATCCGCCCGTTTCCACAGGTCCCCAAACTCCTAGAGGCCCTGCATGCATCAGGTTGGCGCTTAGGCCTGGTTACGAGTTCCCATGTAAACATATTGAAGGGGATTCTGCCAAATAATATTGCATCCTACATGGACTGCATCATCACCGGCGATGCGGTAAAAAGGCGAAAGCCCTTTCCAGACCCATACCTTGAGGCCCTGAAACGTATGGGCGTGTCTTGCTACGAGGCAATAGTCGTTGAAAACGCCCCTGCCGGCATAAAGGCGGCAAAGGCGGCAAACCTTCCATGTCTGGCATTGAAAACAACGCTCGAAGAAGAGGATCTGGCAGGTGCCGATCTCGTGGTCGAAGACCATGTCGAGCTAAAGAGGTACCTGCTGGATAGGGGGCTTAAATGCCTGCCCTAACAAACCTTGAAAGGTATCCCGATACACTGATCCTGGGAGGAGCTAGGAGCGGTAAGAGCCGTATTGCCCTTGCCCTTGGAGAGTCTATTCTATCCCGTGTACAGAAGGACGGGGTGCCCGTATCCAGGGGGCTGTTTCTGGCCACGGCCCAGGCGCTGGACCAGGAAATGGAAGAACGCATACAACGCCACAAACAGGAAAGGGGAACCGTGTGGGATACCATCGAGGAACCAGTGCATATTTCCCGGGCAATCCTGGAGAATCATACCGCTGGCTATGGGGCGATCCTTGTGGATTGCCTGACCCTCTGGCTCTCAAACATCCTTTCCTGGCAGGAAAACGAGATATTGGATGCGATGCACGATCTTTCTTTGTCCATCAATAAAAGCCATATCCCTGTAATCCTTGTATCTAACGAGGTAGGCCTGGGCATTGTACCTGGAGATAGGCAAAGCCGAAGATATCGAGACCTTGCTGGCCTGCTCCACCAAAGGCTTGCAAAGACCTGCGGATCGGTAATATTTGTAGCCGCTGGAATCCCAATGTATCTGAAAGGAGAAACACACGCTTGAATGACAGATTAAAGTCCTTGATCGCCTCCATAGAACCTGTCGATTGCCATCTTGACGAAAAAATCCAGGCACATCTGGACAACCTCACCAAACCCAAGGGAAGCCTTGGTCGCCTAGAGGAATTGGCAAAACGTTACGCCTTCATACAGGGTACCCCTTGGCCTGAATTGCCAGTGGGTAAATCTGTAGTGGTCTTTGCCGCGGATCACGGTGTTACGGAGGAAGGGGTCAGTGCCTTTCCAAAGGAGGTCACCTACCAGATGGTACAGAATTTCCTGGCCGGGGGGGCAGGGATAAACGTGTTGGCAAGGCATGTAGGTGCCCGGGTAAATGTGGTGGACATAGGGGTGGATCATACCTTTCCTGATCTCGAGGGCCTCATATCCCGCAAGGTGGCATACGGGACAAGAAATATGGTCAAGGAACCCGCCCTTACCCTTGAAGAGGTCAGCGATGCCATACTAGTAGGGGCTGACATTGCGAGGGATGAATTCCCCAAGGGTAACGGACTCCTGGCTACCGGAGAGATGGGAATAGGTAATACCACGGCGGCCAGTGCCATCACGTCCGTATTTTGCTCCCGCAGCCCAGGCGAGGTTACCGGCAGGGGGACCGGCATTTCTGATGATGCCTACAGGCACAAGATCGAGGTCATCGAAAGGGCACTTGAATACCACCAGCCGAATCCTGGCAAACCCCTGGACGTCCTGGCCATGGTAGGAGGGCTCGAGATCGCCGGCATCTGTGGATTGATACTAGGGGCCGCATCCAAAAGGATGCCAGTGGTCGTAGACGGTTTCATATCCACCGCCGGGGCGGTCGTGGCAAAGTCCCTTGTCCCACACATCACGGATTACCTGTTTGCCGGGCACCTGTCCGTCGAGGCAGGCCACAAGGCGCAGATGGAATTTCTGGGCCTTACTCCCCTTCTCGACCTGGATATGCGGCTTGGAGAAGGAACAGGTGCCGTCCTGGCCATGGGGCTGATAGAGGCCGGCATCAAGATCTACCGGGAGATGGCGACCTTTGATGGCGCCAAGGTATCTCCTGGAAACGAAGAATCTGGCCGATCATGACACAAAAATGGAAAACGGCATGGAATCTATGTGCCAATCCTGGCAAGCCGTTCTATGGTAAGCCCTTGAACCACGATAGAAAACACCACTACTATGTAGGTTACGGTCAAGATAACGGCCCGGCCATATCCATCGGGTATGGAAAGGGCCAAGGCAATGGATATACCGCCCCTTAAACCTCCCCAGGTAAGTATCCTTATGGCATTGGGGCTAAATCGCCTGAACTTCTTCAGCAGGACCACTGGGATGCCAACGCTCAACAATCTGGCAAACAATATGATCGGCACAAGGATAGCACCGAGGACAAGGTATGGGCCATTGATATCTATCAGGAGCACCTCAAGGCCTATGAGAACGAAAAGCACGGCGTTCAACATCCCGTCAAGCAGCTCCCAAAACGAATCCAGGTGCCTGCGTGTCCTGGAAGACATGGCAAATAGCCTGCCATGATTTCCTATCAACAGCCCTGCCACCACTACGGATATGGGGCCGGACACGTGCAGATGATCAGCCAGGGCATAGCCCCCTACAACCAAGGCAAGGGTAATCAAGATCTCGACCTGATAGTCATCCACATCCTTTAACATGAGATAGCCCAAGCCGCCGAGGCCAAGTCCAAAAACCACCCCACCAGCGATCTCCCTTATCAGCAACATACCCACATCAAGCATGTCCACGCCCCTGGAACCAGTGGCTACCTCCAGCAATACGATAAAAAAAACCACCCCTATGCCGTCATTAAAAAGGGATTCCCCTGCTATCTTGGTCTCGAGGCCCTTTGGAATCCGGGCCCTTTTCAATATGGCAAGTACGGCTATGGGATCTGTTGGCGAGATGAGGGCACCAAAGAGTAACCACATGGGCAGTGGAAGGGTAACGCCGACGATACCTGCCACGAACCAGGCTGCAGCCCCCACCAGGAAGGTTGAAACCGCCACCCCAAGGGTGGCCAGCAGGGTTATGGCGTATTTCTGCCTGGCAATATCATTCAGATTGACATGAAGTGCCCCGGCAAAGAGAAGGAAACTCAACATACCGTGAAGCAAGGCCTGGTTGAAATCGATACCGGCCATGAATATGCGCAGGTCATCCTCAAATCCTATACCAAGCCATCCCAATGCTACTATGGCCAGTGACAGGATGAGAGATATGAGCATGAGGCCAATGGTGCTCGGAAGGTGTATGAACCTGTAATTTATGTAGCTGAACAAGGCGCTGATCGTTACCAGTACCGAAACGGTATCGAAGAAATTCACCTTGACCCGTCCATATCAAAATCGTTCCTGGGGATTCTTGCCCCAGGTGGTGAAGGCATACGCCGAATGTTTGTGAATGGATTCGAAATTTTCTGCCTCTACTGAAAACCATGTAATCTCAGGCAGGCTTCTAAGTCCCTGGTAGACAGAACGCACTATATCCTCAACGAACATGGGACGCTCGTAGGCCCTTTCCGTAACAAATTTCTCGTCGGGCCGCTTAAGGACGGAGTAAACCTCAGATGAGGCGGCCGTTTCCACCTGGGCGATGACATCCTCGAGCCACAAGAATCTTTTGAACCTCACCTCTACCCTTACCTCTCCCCTCTGGTTATGTGCCCCGTACCTAGAAATCTCCTTTGAGCATGGACAAACGGTGGTAATAGGCACCCGCACGAGTAGTTTCATATCGAGCGTGTCGGACAGGGTGCCGTGCAGCCCGCATATATATTCCATGAGGCCAGGGGTATAGGTAACCGGTGCCTCCTTTTCTATAAAGTAGGGAAAATCTACTTCGAGATGCGCCTCCTGGGAGGCAAGCCTCCTTTTCATCTCACTTAGTATGTCCGCAAAGGTCCTGACATTTATCTGGCGCCGGTACCGGTTGAGTATCTCCACGAACCGGCTCATATGGGTACCCTTGAAATGATGGGGCAGGTTCACGTACATGTTGATGTTGGCTACCGTTTGCTGCGTGCCCTTCACCTTATCCAATACCGTAACCGGGTACCTTATGTTCTTTATACCTACCCGCTGAAGGGGTATCCTTCTGTGATCGGGCAGGCCCTGTACGTCGGTCAATTCAAGTTCCACGGCCTTCACATCATTGCCTCCAGCCTTTCTACGAGACGCATGGCCTCCTTGCTACACTCTGGACATGACCCGGCAACCGGCATTGCCTCACGCTCAGCCATCTTGACCCCACGGGAATCTGGGAATGCCGCCAGGGGCATAATCCCTGTCTTGTTCCGTATAAATTCCATATCTTCCTCACCCTGGCAGTAATTGGCCACCAGATGGATATTCCTTATATTAAGATCCCTGGAAAGCCGGGTAATCTTCGATGCGGTCTCCAGGCTACCTAGATAGGGCTGTACGACCACGAGGATATGATCAACCGTTGCTATGGTCCCCCTGCCCAAATGCTCTACACCTGCCTCCATGTCAAGCACTATATCCTCTTCGGGGCCAAGCAACAGGATATTCAATAGATTCCTTAGCACCGCGTTATCCGCACAGGCACAACCTGCCCCGCCCTGTTTGATCGCACCCAGGACCATCAACTTGATATCATCCTTTTCGAGCATGAACCGCTCGGGGAGATCACTCACCTTTGGATTCAAGGAATAAAAGGGGCCATTCCTCTGGGATCGTTCCTGTAAAAGCTCCTTCATCTCGGCAATGGGAACTATCCTATCCCTGTCCGGAAACCCTAGGACCCTTGCCAAATGGGGGCTGGGATCAGCGTCAATCGCAAGACATTTCCTTCCCGCATCAACTAGTGCCTTTATCAAGAAGGCACTTATGGTGGTCTTGCCAACCCCACCTTTTCCACATACAGCTATCTTCATAGATTATCTCCAGATAATTTTATGGCCGTGTACCTGATACCCATGCCTACTTGCCACTGAAGGCCTTGGACTCAGTCGATCACCAGGCAGCAACCACCCCTGCGAGGATCCCCTGCACCGGTCTTCCCAGGCACAACCGCCTGAACACCACCAAAATATACATCGATCGAGGCCCATTGGTTTACCGAAGCGATACTGCCAAGGCTGGCCAATCCTTCCTTGGGAAACCCTGGCTCCACCTGGAGTACCTGGCCATCCCAGTGCATACGGGGGGATCTCACCGCAGTTGTTACAGGCATATCGAAATCAACAACATTCATCGCAACCTGTATCATAGCGGTCCTTATCCTCTTGCTTCCCCCGCTGCCAAAGACCAGTTCCACGTCGTCGCCGTGCAACATGATGCTTGGAGACATCATGGAAGACACCCGTTGGCCAGGTTTGGCACTAAAGAAGCCCTCAGGGTGCAGATCATCTTCGCCCATCATGTTGTTTAACATTATCCCGGTTCCAGGGATAAAATGGCCTGATCCCTCACCGTTAGACGTGGTCATACTGGCCACATTCCCCTCCTTGTCTGCAATGCTCACATGGGTGGTGCCACGGCTAAAAAGCCTCTGGATCTTGGACGCAGACCGGGAAAACCACCTGTCATCTAGGTCCTCCGGGGTACACGCACCACCCTGCCGGACGCCATCCACCAGCATCATGATCCTTGCCCAGGTAGTAAGATGTCCGGGAGAACCCCAGGTAACGTCATCAAACCGGATAGCATCAAGGAGCCTAAGGGCCACAGCGATCAATGGGCCACCAAAGGAGGGACAGGGGTTGGTAAGTATGCGCCTTCCATGATAGGAGGTCTCCAGGGGCCTTCGCTCTATCACCCGGTAACCTTCGAGATCAACGAGTGTCAAAAGACCATTGCCCCTATCCATCATGTCTACAAGGCGTCTTGCGGTTTCACCAGTATAAAAGCCCTCAGGTTCATCCTTAAGGCCCTCCAGGAAATCTGCAAGCCCTGGATTCTTAAAGATGCTACCCCTGTTGCAACGTTCTCCATGGCTGCCGAACAGATCCTTACCCTCCTGGCTTAGGGTCATTATGGGTCTCAACATGGAAAGGAAGCGGGACTGGTGGTCATTGATCTCTATTCCATTTCTTGCATAATCTATGGCAGGTTCCAAGACAGCGGCAAGGGGAAGCCTTCCCAGTCTCTTCTGGAAGTGAATGAAGCCCTTGAGATTTCCAGGTACTGCTACCGATCCCAGTCCTACGTTGAACTCCTGATCGGCACCTGGAAAACGAATAACCACAGGAAAGAAATGGGGCTCCAGGGCCGATCCGGCCAGGCCCTTGCCCGGCGTATCGGTAAAAAAATCAAACAGCACCTGCCTGCCCCCGGCCGTCCTTGCGAGCAAAAACCCGCCTCCTGCAAGACTTGTGAGGGCAGGTTCTGCAACCGCACCGGCAAATCCCGCAGCGGCCGCCGCATCAAATGCATTGCCGCCAGCCTCTATTATCGAGGCGGCTGCCCTGCTAACCAGGGGGTGGCCCGTGGCAATCACCGCCTTTTTCATTTCTTTCATCTCCAGAACTCACTCCTTAGTCCCTGAATTACGGACTGGAATCCTTGACGTTCACGATACAACCTTCGTTGTCTGTTATAACTTCCCCCCCTATCCATGAGACCATGGATCTCCTGGATATATCCCCTACAGCCAAGGCCATGGGAATACATCTCGAGGTCCCCCACCAGGTGAGATATTGCATCTCTGATCGAAACCCGTTCCAAAGACACGGGATCCACTATATATGCTTCCAATCCAAAACGGGCTGCCTGCCACTTGTTATTTAGTATAATAGCCCTTCGGGCGTCATATATTGGAAGCCCATCATCGAGTATTGCTGCCACCAGGGACTGGATGAGGGCGGCAATCCCCAATACTTCAGAAAAACGCCCTGGAACATCGCATATCCTCACCTCGATGGTCCCCAGGCAGGGGTGCGGCCTGACATCCCACCAGATATCCCGCACCGTCTCTATAATCCCAGCCCGTTCAAGAAGGGCCGCAAGGCCTTGGTATTCCTTCCAGGTCCCCATGGCCCCGGGAAGTCCGGCACGTGGCAGGGCATCGAATAATTTCGATCGGTAGGAACATAGTCCCGTATCCTGCCCCTCAAAATATGGAGAAGAGGCGGTGAGGGCAAGTAGCAAAGGCAGGTAGAACCTTATCTGATCAAACACCTTGATGGCAGAATCGCCATCGGGTAACCCCACATGGACATGAAGGCCCTGGGTAATCATCCTGCGACCAACGATCTGAAGCTCTTCCATGATCTCATGGTATCGCTCGTTAGTGCTCAGTCTTTGATCAAATGCCCTGGCAAAGGGATGAAGACTCGAGGCATACAAATGGCAGTCGCAGGCCAAAGCATACCGCTGCAATCTCTCTATAACAGACCTTAGGTCTGCCTCTACCTCTTCCATATCCTGACATATGCCAGTGGTCACCTCAACCATGGATTCAATAAATTCCTGTTTTATCCTACCATCAGACTGTGCGCTGGCCCTTTCGAGAATACGTGTGGCCCTGGGAACAAGGTCCAAGCTGAAGGGATCTATCAACTGGAATTCCAATTCAACCCCCAGGGTAAACGGCCTACTACCTCTGAAAACAAGGCTTCTATCATCGTCTCTAGCAATGGGCACCGGTCTCTCCAGGGGCCTTGGCATGGTTTGTATAGGAAGGCTTCTGCTTATCCTTGAAAAAACCATGGCTCTGGGCAATAATAACCCAGTTGTTACGGGTGGAAATATCAGGACCTTTATAAAAAATAATTACTCAGCCATAGACCCACAAGAATGCACAATGACAAACAATAGAAGCCAACATAAACTTCCATGCGGCCCGTACCTTGGTGCCGCACCCCCAATACATGAAGATACAGCCCATAAACTCTGTATTTTCACGGTAAAGATCAGGAGATACCAATGGACATCTTTTTACGCAGGGCATTTTCTCTATTACTAGTTGCTGGATTCTTCCTCTTATCTATCCATGGGCCAGCCCTGGCTGGTTCCTATGAGGATCTGTACCAGTGTTTCAGGGACATCCCCGGTTGGAATGCTGAAAAACCCACCGGCATGGCCGCACAAACACCTGGGTTCAAAATGATAAACGCGTCCAGGGAATACATGAAGGGTGATAATAGCCTGGAGGTGACGGTACTGATAGGTCCACAAGCCATGGCTTCCTGGATGCCCATGGTGGAAGAGACAAGGATCACCACACCGGAAGGGGAGATAAAGTTCTCAAGGATCGATGGCTTCCTGGTCCAGACCATCAACGGAAAGGCCAGAGCCTCCTCATCGGTCATGGTACAGCTTTCCGGAGGAAAGGATGATTCTAACGGGGCCATGCTTGTATTCACGAGTGATAACGTACCACTTGAAAAACTCTATTCGATGGCCCGGACCTTTGATTGGAACTGCTTCAAGAAAAAGGCGGCGAGTGTCAAATAAAAGCACGACCAAGGGGCTATCAAGGCCTCCCAAAACGGAAATCGGTCCCCCAGAGAAAAAACAAGACAGACCCTTTGTAAACGAGATTGCGGGGCTGCTGCTCCTGGCTGCCGGCATATTTGTAGCGGCCTCCCTTCTTAGCTTTTCTCCGAACGATCCATCGCTCAATCATTACAGCATTGCACACTCATCCAATTGGATGGGACCGGTTGGTGCAAACCTGAGCGATTTCTTACTTGAAATATTGGGCTATGGTGGCTGGTGGGTACCAATATTTCTGCTCGCTGCAGGTTGTTCCCTCATATTCAGAAGGCCAGGGCCACAAAGGTCACTGGCCATGCTGTTTGCAGGCTGGACAGCCGTGGTGTTTTCCACGTGTATGCTGCTCTCACTCCTGCCCTTTGCCAATGCCGCTTCCATATCTGGGGGCATAGCAGGCACCATGCTTTCTGGCTTTTTCATGAAATGGACCGGCCCATGGGGGGCTGCACTCATTGGTTTCGTATCCCTTCTTACAGGCCTCATGCTGGCCACATCCTTCACCTTTTCCGGGTTAGTAAGACATGTGGCAAGGATCTGGCCTCTGCCCCGGGCAAGGCAGCCCGAGCGGGGCGCATCCACTGTATCCATAACATCCCTACCAAGGGGCAAGCTCAAGGTATCAAAGACAAAGGCTGCGGCACCAAAGGTAGAGGGGGGTGCAAGTCAACTTCCCAAGATCACCGAGCCAATAAAACCAAAGAAGGCAGACGGAGAAACCGAAGGGCCTTCCGAAAACTCCGGGTTTCAGATCACGCCTCCAAGGGGCAAATTCACCCTCCCATCACTTGCTTTCCTCAAGGACCCGCCAATGGAAACGGTCTCCACGGATAAGGAGGTCTATATAGAGAATGCAAGGGCGCTGGAGCAGAAACTGCTCGATTTCGGGGTCGCAGGAAACGTGGTGGAAATATGTCCAGGCCCAGTGGTAACCATGTACGAATTTTCCCCTGCTCCAGGGGTAAAGATAAACAAGGTGGCTGCCCTGGCGGATGACCTTGCCCTTGCCCTGAAAACACACAGCGTCAGGATCGTTGCCCCCATTCCTGGGAAGGCGGTAATAGGGATAGAGCTTGCAAACGCACACAGGCAGGTTGTCTATCTCAAGGAGATACTTGCCAGCGAGATATTTCAGAAGAATAGGGGAGAATTGCTCCTTGCCCTTGGTAAGGACATAGTAGGACAGCCCGTGGTAACGGATCTAGCAAAGATGCCCCACCTCCTTATCGCAGGTGCCACTGGAACCGGAAAGAGCGTGGGGCTCAATGCAATGATATGCTCTCTCCTTTATAGGCTGCACCCGGACAAGCTCAGGATACTCATGATTGATCCCAAAAGGATCGAGCTATCCCTATATGATGGAATCCCACACCTGATACACCCGGTGGTAAGCGAACCCAAGGAGGCCACGAGGGCACTAAGATGGGCCGTTGCCGAGATGGAACGGCGCTACCAGATACTGGAAGAGGCCCAGGCACGAAACCTTGTTGGTTACAACAAGACGGCTGAGGAACCCCTTCCCTACCTTATCGTGATCATAGACGAACTGGCAGACCTCATGATGGTATCATCAAAGGAGGTTGAATCTGCCATTGCCAGACTGGCCCAAATGGCGCGGGCCGCTGGCATCCACCTACTCATCGCAACCCAGCGGCCGTCCGTGGATGTCCTGACCGGGCTCATCAAGGCAAACTTTCCGGCAAGGCTCTCATTCAAGGTCTCCTCGAAGGTGGATTCAAGGACCATACTCGACGTGATGGGTGCAGAAAGGCTGCTTGGCATGGGAGATATGCTATTCCTTCCTCCTGGCTCTGCTGCCCTTGAACGAATACACGGAGCCTATGTATCAGAGGACGAGATCAACCAGATCGTGGGCTTCCTCAAATCACAGGGAGAGCCGGATTACGATATGTCCGTGGTGGAACCCGTACCCGGCGAGGAAGAAAATGGCGGGCAAGGAAATTCCGATGACTATGTGGACGCAAAGTATGACGAGGCAATCGAGGTGGTCACCCAGACAGGCCAGGCATCCATAAGCGGCCTACAAAGACGTCTCAGGATAGGCTACAATCGGGCGGCCAGGATGATAGAACAGATGGAAAAGGATGGGATAGTCACCCCTACCGACAATATGGGACGGCGGCAGGTAATTGCCAGAAAATATGAATAGATGCGAGTTGCTTGCCCCTGCCGGAAGCCTTGAAAAACTAAAGATTGCCATCTCCTATGGCGCTGACGCAGTCTACCTAGGCGGAAAGGATTTCAGCCTGAGGGCACAGGCCACCAACTTTACCTCTAAGGAGCTGCACGAGGCCCTGCTATATGCCCATGCAAGGGGGGTCCGTGTGTATGTTACGGTAAACATATTTGCCCATAACCATGACCTCGATGCCATAAGGTGCTACCTCGCCTATCTTGCCAAGCTCGGTGTGGATGGCGTCATCATATCGGATCCTGGGGTATTACACCTGTCCAGGCAGATAGCACCTAAGATCCCCATACATCTTTCCACACAGGCAAACGTCACCAACCTCGAAAGCGCGCTTTTCTGGCAACGCCAGGGCGTAAAAAGAATAAACATCGCCAGGGAACTTGGGATCAAAGAAATCAGGGCCATATGCGCAGCAACCAGTGCTGAAATAGAGGTGTTCGTCCACGGCGCCCTGTGTATCTCCTATTCAGGCAGGTGCATGCTTAGCCTATATCTTACGGGCAGGGATGCAAACAGGGGTGAATGCGCACATCCATGCCGATACAGATATAGGCTAGAAGAGGAAAAAAGGCCCGGAGAATTCTTTCCAGTAAAGGAGGACGGCAGGGGGACATATATATTTAATTCCAGGGACCTGTGCCTCATAAACCGTCTTCCTGAACTAGTCGATGCAGGGGTAAGCAGCATAAAGATAGAGGGAAGGACCAAGGGTATCTACTACTTGGCAGAGGTGGTGCGTACATATCGAGCGGCCCTTGACCATGCACTTAGCTGCTTAAATGATGGGAAACATGGTGATATCCCGATGCCTGAAAGATTCATGGATGGTCTTTCAAATATAGGCTCCAGGGGCTACACGGAAAATTTCTTCGACTCGCCTTCGGGCCCCAAGGACATGTTGTATGAAGGCCCAGCTGTGGATCAGACCTTTGTACCTGCGGCCATCGTGCTTGCCACCTCCCCTGTCCCGACATTTAAGGCAAATACCGTCTTGAGACCGGGCGACCGGCTTGAATACATGGAGAAGGGACTGGGGGTACGCCATTTTACCATAAAGGATATGTTTACCGTAGATGGCCAGCCTATCACCAGGACGATCGGAGGGGAAATCGTACGGATAATAACCGTACCAGAGATCCGCTTCGAGGAATATGGCCTCGCAAGGAAAAAAAACACGGGTACCCCTCACCAATACACATGATGCACCTTCACGATAAACTTCCATACGGCCCGTATCCTTGGCGCCCACCTCTGGACATGAAAAATACAGCCCCTGGAAACACCTTACCTTTTGTCCGTGTATGTCCATGGTTAAGCAAAAGTGGACAAACTGACAATGCTTACTTGAGGTTTAGACCTTAAGCCTTTATTTTTGTTTCCATGAATTCAGAATTGATTATAAACGTGGCTCCATGGGAGACCAGGGTTGCCCTGCTAGAAAATGGATCGGCAGTGGAGTTTCATGTGGAAAGGGCGGCCCAACGCGGATGTGTAGGCAACATCTATAAGGGGCGTGTAGTCAGGGTGCTCCCTGGAATGCAGGCTGCCTTCGTGGACATAGGTCTTGAGCGAACGGCCTTCCTATATGTAACCGATGTATATGACCACCTCTCGGAGTTCGAGGCCATGCTTGGAAAGGCAGACTCCCATGGGCATCCAGAGCGGTACAACCAGGAAGAAAACGAACCCGAACTCCACTATACGCCTCCACCCTTCAGGATAGAGGATCTTCTGCATGAGGGACAGGAAATCCTGGTACAGGTGGCAAAGGAACCCGTTGGCAGCAAAGGGGCCCGGGTGACCTCACACGTCTCCCTGCCAGGCCGCCATCTTGTTCTCATGCCCACCATGAACCACGTGGGCATATCCAGGCGGATAGAGGATGAGGCCGAACGTCAGCGCCTCAAGGATATGATTGAGACCATGAGGCCCAACGGAATGGGCTTTATCGCAAGGACCGCCAGCGAAGGTGTGTCTGCCCAGGACATAGAGGCGGAGATGGACTTCCTACTGCGTCTGTGGGAGGATATCCAGAGAAAGGCGGCAAAACTTTCGATGCCAAGCCTTGTCTACGAAGATCTGGACATTACATTGAGGGCCGTAAGGGACCTGTTTACCGGGGATGTAAAACGTCTGGTAGTGGACTCTCGCAAGGCATACGACAGGATACTGGAATTCATAGAGACATTTGCCCTGCATCTTCGGCCATGCGTGGAGTTGTATGACCAACCCATGCCTATTTTCGACTTTTTTGGAATAGAGGTAGAGATGTCCAGGGCCCTTGACAAGAAGGTATGGCTAAAATCCGGGGGCTATATAGTCATCGAAAGCACAGAGGCCCTTACCGCCATAGATGTGAATACCGGGCGTTACGTTGGTAAGAGGCACCTGGAGGACACGATACTCAAGACCAACCTAGAAGCAGCGAAGGAAATCGCCTATCAACTTCGCCTAAGGAACATAGGAGGTCTCATAATAATCGATTTCATCGACATGGAGGATGCGGCCAGCCGCGACGAGGTATTCAACACCTTAAAGAGCTCCATAAGAAG
The DNA here is from genome assembly GCA_015489365.1 of Deltaproteobacteria bacterium. Classification (GTDB taxonomy): domain Bacteria; phylum Desulfobacterota; class Dissulfuribacteria; order Dissulfuribacterales; family QOAL01; genus S143-34. The sequence goes on from WFZW01000032.1 coordinate 15,995, forward strand.
GGACAAGTGCAAGTCAAACATCCTGAGGATGTCCGAATTGGGCCTCATCCAGATGACAAGAAAACGCAATCGTGAAAGCCTGCACAGGCTCCTTTGTGAAAGGTGCTTCTATTGCGAAGGCTCTGGCATATTAAAGTCGAAGCGCACCCTATGTTACGAGATCTTCCGGCGCATACAACGAGAAGCCAGGGGAAGGAGCACCACCAACATCCAGATCATGGTACATCCTAAGATAGGCGAAGCGCTGCTCAAGGAGGAAGCCCACTACCTGGAAATCCTGGAAAGGGAGATAGAAAGGGAAATCACCATCATATCTAGGCCTGACCATCATCTGGAACAGTACGAGATCAGATACAATTAGATAGGGGGCCCAAGGCCACATCATCTTCACCAAACAGAGGTAAAAAATATGACCTTCAAACCCAATGCGCTGCCCACCCTGATCGGCAGTCTGCCTGTTTCCGATCACGAGGAGGCCACGGATATCATATTGAGATATATGAAGGAGATTCCCCTGTGGGCACAGCTTCCATGCTATCCAGAGGAGCGCCTTCTTTCCCAATTTGCAGAGGGGCTGCCAGGGATAAAGACCCAGGGGGATTCGCTCTATTTCGATACCGACTCCCCTGCCTTCGATCAGGAACTCCTTGCATTCTACGAGGCATATATGGAGGTTACGGAGGGAAAGCTTCCCCTGAAGGATTCCATATTTGCCTTTTCAGAGGTGACCGGCAGGGGCTTTAAGGTTTTTCTAAAAAGGATCGCTGCCCTCGACAGGCCGCCAGTGGCCCTTAAGGGACAGATAACTGGCCCCTTTACCATGCTCACCGGCCTCAAGGACAAGGAAGGGCGCCTTTCGTATTTCAATCCACTGTTGAAGGATGCAGTGGTCAAGGCACTTACCCTCAAGGCCCGCTATCAGGCAGAGGAGATGAAGAGGCTTTGTCCTAATGTCATGGTATTCCTGGACGAGCCGGCACTTTCTGGATTCGGTTCATCCACCATGGTAGGCATAGGGAGACAAGACGTAATAGATGATCTTACCCAGGTGATAGAGGAACTCCACGGGGTTGATACCCTTTCCGGTATCCACGTATGTGCCAACACCGACTGGTCCCTGGTACTAAGCACCCCTGTGGATATACTAAGCTTCGATGCCTACGGGTTCTTCGATAGGATACTGCTGTTCAAAAAGGAGCTTGAGGACTTCATGAAAAGGGATAAGATCATTGCATGGGGCCTTGTTCCAACCTTGAACCAGGAAGATCTCAAGCGCGAGGATGTGGACGGCCTCAAGAGACGCTGGGATGATTATACCAGCAAGCTCGGGGCAGACCCTGCCCTTATAAAGAGGCAGGCCCTTATTACCCCAAGCTGTGGCACGGGCCTACTAACCAGGGAACTTTCCATAAAGGCACTGGAGCTTACCCGTGACCTCTCCCTCAAGATAAGGGACAGGCAGGAGACAATATGAACAGGATGACAAGTCCACCCCTTTGTACCACACAACCCGACAGCTTCAGGAAATGAAAATCCTTGCCGGGGACATAGGAGGCACCAACACGCGTCTTGCTATTCTGGAGGATACCAGGGTCCTATTGGAGAGGACCTATCCCACCAAATCCGAAAGTAACCTGAAAGATTGTCTATTTGCCTTCAAAACTGAAACTGGACAGGATATGCCGCGATGGGCCTGCCTTGCAGTGGCTGGCGTAGTAGAGGGAGGACAGGTTAAGGGAACCAATATACCCTGGGACATAGATGCAGAGGGGATAAGGAAATCCCTCCATTTGGAACTAGTCAAGTTGATAAACGACTTCGAGGCAGCAGCATGGGGAGTAACAAGGCTTCTGCCCGGCCAATATGTCCAACTGGGAGGGGGTATACCCGAATCGTCATTCCCGAAGGCCGTAATAGGCGCTGGAACTGGACTTGGCCAGGCTATTCTGGCCCCGTGCAGGGATGGCTACAGTGTACTTGCCACCGAGGGAGGGCATGCAAGTTTTGCCCCAGAAACCGAGGACGAGATAGGTCTTCTCGAATTCCTAATGAAAAGCTATACCCACGTCAGCGTGGAGCGAGTCCTTTCAGGTCCTGGGCTCATTGACATCCATGAATTTTACAGAAGGCGGCTTGGGCTGCCTCTGACACCAAAGGAGGAAACACCTCCATCTATTACCGCGGCTGCCCTTTCAGGCTCTGATCGTACCTGTGTCCTCACCCTTGAACTCTTCTGCAGATGTTACGGGGCCGAGGCAGGCAACCTTGCCCTGAAGTCCTTGGCAAGGGGCGGGGTATTCGTGGCAGGTGGCATTGCGCCCAAGATCCTGCCGCTATTAAAAAGAAACGATATATTTAGAAACGCCTTTGAATCAAAGGGACGCATGAAAAGGGTCCTGCAACAGATACCTACATATGTAGTCACCACCCCATATCTTGGGTTGATCGGTGCTGCCGCATGCCTCCTGGATAAATCTCCTGGCCATCCCCACCACCAAAATCACTAGACGAGCTTCATATCCCCTGAGGCCAATTCCTCCAGGGATTCCAGATCAAGGATAGTTATATCCGGCCCGTCTATCTTTATCAGTCCCCGTCTGGCCATCTTCTTGAGAACCCTTGACAGGGTTTCTGGGATGGTACCAAGGATAGAGGCCAATGCCGTTTTCGATATATCGAGGCGCACATTCGATCTATTTTCCTGCTCGTGTACCAAATGGATGAGGTAGGCTGCCAGGCGGCCAGGTACCTCCTTGAGGGATAGGGATTCTATCATGTTGACCAGTTGTCGGAGGCGCATGCACAGGGTTGCCATCATATTCATGGCAAGCGCCGGATCGGTCTTGATCACCTCTGAAAAGGTGGCCTTGGGAACGAAGAGCAACTTGGAATCCTTCATGGCCTGGGCATGGGCAGGAAAGACGCTGTTTTCAAACAGTGCCACCTCGGCAAAGACCTGGCCATTGTCGAAGACGTGGATTATCTGTTCCTTGCCGTCCATGCCGACCTTGAAAATCTTTACCTGGCCCTCAAGAACCACGTAGAACCCTGTGCCCTTGTCCCCCTCGCTGAAGATCCGCTCTCCCCTGCGGACACGACGGATGGAAACCGCAGGGGCAAGTTCATCAAGCTGTTTTTCAGGAAGTCCCCTGAAAAGCGAGACCGTGGCCAGATAGTCCGAGACCTTCATGCCTTCCTTCGTTTTTGGACCGTTTCCCTGTTACCAGAGGTTATGATCCGGTTGGCCCATTCAAGGGCCTCCCTTACCCTGGGGGCAGTCAGCTTCCTGGCCTCCTCAAAGGGAAGCCAACGGAACTCATCATGCTCTGGCCTTCCAAGCTCCGGGCTTATTGGTAGGCTGACATCACTGGTCCTGGTCTCGGCGATATAGTAACGGGCGATCTTCCTTCCATTGTTATAGGGACCTGTCTCCTTATAGATTAGCCCCCACCTGAAATCGAGATCCGTTATGGTGGTCTCCTCTTGGACCTCGCGCCTGGCCGCCTCCAAGGGCTCTTCACCAGGCTCTACGATCCCCTTGGGAAAATCCCAGTATCTATATGCCCTAAGAAGTAGGTATAACCACTGACCACCTTCTCTCCTCACTACTATAACCCCTGCGGAAAGGACCTTTGGTTTTATCATGTATCGTTACCTTGCCATCCAGGCCGATTGCACCTAAAGCACCAGCCTCCCTTCTTGTTTCATCTTGTGGTCGAGATAGTAAAGAATCGGAACCACCATCCTGGAGAAGATAGTAGCAGCTACCTCGCCGGCCATAAGAGAGATGGCAAGTCCCTGGAATATAGGATCAAAGAGTATCACGAAGGAACCCACCACCACCGCGGAAGAAGTCAAAAGCATGGGCCTGAACCTTATCGTTCCCGCATCTATCACTGCATCCCCTATGGACATACCTTCGGCTAGACGTAGTTCAATGAAGTCGGCAAGGATGATGGAGTTTCGCACCACGATACCTGCCCCTGCTATGAAACCGATCATAGAGGTAGCAGTAAAGAATGCACCCATCAGGGCATGGGCTGGTATTATCCCTATGAGGGACAAAGGAATAGGGGAAAGTATCACCAGGGGAACCGAGTAGGACCTAAACCAGCCTACCACCAAGATGAAGATCAATACGATGACCACGGCGAAGGCTATACCCATGTCGCGGAAAACCTCGTAGGTGACCTGCCATTCCCCATCCCACTTCATGCCCCATATCTTGGAACTGAAGGGCTGCATGGTATAATAAAGTTCCAATTTGCCACCTGCAGGCGTGGTAAGTTTCTCCAACTGTTTGTTTATCTTAAGTATGGCATATATGGGGCTTTCTTCCTCACCTGCGACATCCCCTGTTACATAGACAACCGGCTTCAGATTCTTGTGATAGATGGGGTGATCTATGACCGTCTTCTCTATATGGGCTATCTCTGCCAGGCTGACCATCTTACCCGAGGTGGACCTGACATATAGGCTCTTTAGATCAGGAAGAGCGGACCTATCGGTACGGGGCAGTCGCACTACTATTGGCACATCCTCCCTTGCATCAGCCACGTGCATGAGTCCTGCCTCTACACCGGCTACAGAGGCACGAAGCACATGTAGCACCCTCTCAGGGACGATTCCCATACCCAGGGCCTTGTCGCGCTCCACGACCACCCGGTATTCGCTCTGGGGGTCCGTCATGTACCAGTCCACATCTACCACGCCCTGGGTATTCTCAAAGATCCCTCTGACCTTCCTGGCTATTGCAATCTGCTTTTCGTAATCCGGCCCATATATCTCTGCGACCAGGGTCTGGAGAACGGGCGGGCCAGGCGGGATCTCCGCCACCTTTATCCTGGCCCCGTATTTATTGGCCACCTTGTCCAATGCAGGTCTAAGACGCCTGGCAATCGGATGGCTCTGCTCCTTCCTCATGTATTTTGGAAGGAGGTTCACCTGTATATCTGCCACATTGGGGCCCCGGCGCAGGTAGTAATGCCTTACAAGGCCATTAAAATTAAATGGAGCGGATGTACCTGCATAGATCTCATAGTCCGTCACGACAGGTTCCTTGGCAAGCACACGTCCCAGCTCTACCGCCACCTTCGTGGTCTGCTCCAGGGTCGTGCCCTCGGGCATATCTATTATGACCTGGAATTCGCTCTTGTTGTCAAAGGGTAGCATCTTTACCTTCACCACCTTGAAGTAGATGAGTGAACAGGCCCCTATGAAGCATACCCCCATGAATAACAAGAAGACCCAGCGCTGCCAGGGATTCCTTATGAGATGCCCCATTGCCCAACGGTATATACGGTTCAGCCACCCATCTTTCTCCTCCTTGTGTTCTGCCTTTCTGCCAAGGATATGATAGGCGGTCCAGGGGGTAATCACAAAGGATATGATCATAGAAAGGAACATGGCCACCGATGCCCCTACAGGCATGGGGCGCATATATGGCCCCATCAGGCCACGGACAAATGCAAGGGGAAGGATTGCTATTATGACAGTAAAGGTGGCTAGTATGAGGGGGCTTCCCACCTCGATTACCGCCTCGACGATCACCTCCCTCATTGGCCTACCCTTGTTTATGGGAAGCCTCAAGTGCCTGACGATATTTTCAACACCCACTATCGGGTCATCTACCAGGATACCAATACAGAAGATGAGGGCAAAAAGGGTGACCCTGTTCAGGGTATAGCCATGGATATAGTAGATGAACAGGGTAAAGGCCAAGGTCACAGGGATGGCCACAAGGACCACCAGGCTTGCCCTTACACCAAGAAGCAGTGCCATAAGCACCGCCACCGATATGGTGGCTATGGCAAGGTGCTCGAGCAATTCATTCGATTTATCCTTGGCGGTTTCGCCATAGTCCCGCGTAACCACCACGTGCACGCCATCCGGGAGGATGAAGCCGCGCATGTCCTCCACCTTCTGCTCCACCAGGCGTGCAAGTTTGGTGGCATTCCAACCCTTTCTCTTGGATACGGCAATGGTCACAGCTGGCTTGAGGTTCCCTGCCCCCATCTCCAGGCCCTTCTTGGCCTTATAGCCCATGCCCGAGCCGATCATGACATATGAGGAAGGCTCCTCCGGGCCATCTACCACATCTGCCACCTGCCCCAGCCTTACAGGCACCCCGCCTACCACCTTTATGATAGTCTGTCTGACCTGACCTATGTTGTCAAAGAAGTTATTCAGCCTTAACGAGAACGCCTGGTTGTCATTGGAGATATCCGATATCCACGAGGCCTGATTTTGTGAGGATATCGCCTGAATGACATCTGCTGCATCAAGTCCTAGGGAGCTAAGGGCATCGGGCCTCAGATTGACCCTTGCCTGCCTTCTAAGCCCCCCCTTGATAAAGGTCTGGCTGATCCCATCTATCGCCTTGATTTCATCCACAAGCCTTGCGGCCATGCGTCTGAGTGCAGTGCTATCATATGAATCCCCCCACAAGGTAAGGGATACTATGGGCACATCATCTATAGAATGGGGTTTTAGCAGGGGCTTGCTACAGCCTGGAGGAATCCAGTCAAAATGGGAATATAACTTGTCGTAGACCTTGACCAGGCTCTTTTCCACGTCCTGCCCCACGTAAAAACGGACTATGGTAAGGGCACGACCCTCCATTGCAGTGGAGTAGACATATCTGACCCCGGGTATCTCCCATATGAGTTTCTCCATGGGACCTACCACCCTGGTTTCGATCTCCTTGGGGGAGGCACCGGGCATGCGCACCATGACGTCCACCATGGGCACCACGATCTGGGGTTCCTCTTCACTGGGCGTCATGATGATGGCAAAGAGACCCATCAATAGGCTGGCAATGATGATAAGGGGGGTAAGCTTGGAGTCTACGAAGGTCCTGGTTACCCAGGCCAACAGCGGGGCCTTGTGCGCGACCTCCACCTTGCGTAAAGGGGTTTTTTTCTCATTCAAGGCGGTTGCCCTCACTTACAGCCTCAAGGTCGGATGTGACCACCACTTCACCAGAGCTAAGGCCACTTAATGCCTCTATAAAGACATCGCCTCGATGCCCTGTGGCCTTTGCACCGGCAGTAGGGGCGTAAATATGCCAGCCATTGGCCGTGTGGACCCAAGACCTTCCGGTCTTTATGACCCTCCAGCGCAGTATGGAATCATGGCCCACCACGAATACCCCCTCAAGACCGCCTCGATTTATCAAGGCCTTGGCCGGTAGAAGTATCGCATGCCTGAGCCCGGTCCTAACGAATACACGCCCGAAAAGCCCCCCCCTAACGCGCCTTTCAGGCAGATCTATCAGTATGACAAAGGTCCTGGTTACTGGATCAACCTTCTCTACCACCTGGGCAACCGGATACTGTCCCTCAATACCAACCGATGGTATGGATAAGGTAACCATCTGACCCTTCTTCAAGGATCCCAGCAGGGCCTCATCCAGACCGGCCTTGAACCATATCCCTGCATCCCTGCTATCAAGCTCAATAACGGTTACGCCGGGATTTACATAGGTGCCCGGATCGACCAACCTCTTGGTAACCCACCCATTTACAGGAGAGGCAATCTCGGCATAGCTGAGCTGATTTTTTGCCTCGGCAAGCTGGGCCTGGACACGTTTTATATCGGCATCAAGGGCCATTACCTGGGCCTTGATGGACCTGTATCTCGACTCTGCCCGGTCGAATTCCTCCTTGGTAGCGGCCTCTTCCTTAAACAGCTTGGAAAAACGCCGATAATTCGATTCTGCATAACTATACTGGGACTCCATGGCCGCCTTTTGACTCTTGGCCGCCTCAACAGCCGATTCAAGCGCCTTGATCCTGGCCTTTATATCGGTATCGTCCACTACCAAAAGGATCTGGCCCTTTAGTACTGCCTGACCCTCTTCGACCCGTACGGCCTTGACATAACCCGGCATCTTAGGGGCGAGTGCCACCGACTCCTTTGCCACGGTTCCACCAGAAAACATCCTCATTACAGGAAGATCTTCTGCTATTATCCTGGCGGTATCTACCTTTACGACCTTTGCCGGCGCTACTTCACCGGTGGTTTCCCTTTTCCCCTTGCATCCATTAAAGACCGGCAGCAGGAGTAACAAAGCCGTACAAACCACGTATATGCGAATCCTCAATAACATCTAGCCATTCCCCTTGTCTGTTCCTGTACCCTTTACAAAATAGGCAGAGACTGCCTCCTTGATCATTGCTCCAGGTGCCTATCCCTTTCAAGGGTACCCGAACGCCACTTGAGTTCAGAGGCCGCAAGCCTTGTATTGAACCTTGCACGTGCCACCTCCAACCTTGCCTCCCGCAGGCTTGTATCGGCTCCGAGTAATTCAACCATCAGTGCCAGGCCATTTTCATAACGCTTTTTCAAGAGCCTCAAGGCCTCTTCAGCCTGGGCTACGGACCGAAGCGTCACATCCAACTGCTTACGGGCAGTGACCAACCTGTAAAAGGCCTGACGCACCTCAAGCTCTATCCCTGCCTCCACATCCCGCTTCCTCTCCCTGGCACGGAGCACATCCGCGGTGGCCTGCGAAACGGTTGCCTTGTCTCCCAACCCATTAAACAGATTGATTGAGGCCGTTGCCATGATGGTCCATGAATCACCATCGGCGTTAACTAGGTGCTCCGTATTGGACTCGTACCACCCCTTGAGGTTCAAGGAAGGCATATAATGAAATAACGCCGCCTTTTTCCTCAATTCCGCAAGCCTTACCTGTCTGTCTACGATGCGCATCTCAGGACGATTCTTGCGTGCAAGGCCAAGCCAGTAATCAAGACCAGATTCCATCGGATTGGGCAATGTTTTTGGGCCAAGCAATTCCCATGCCCTGTCCTGATCTATGCCCATCGCCCTGTTCAACGCGGCCATTGCAACCTGGGCATCACCTTCTGCCTTTAACCTACGACGTTCCGCATCGGCCTTATGTACCCTGGCAGCAAGGACATCTGATTTCAAAGCCAGGCCAGCCTCATATCTCTTTTCGGCAAGTGCCTCGTTCGCCCTTGCGGTCTCCACCGCCTTTTCCATGACCTTTAGGGCATCCTCTGCCAGGATGGCCTGATAAAAGGCCTTCTCAACACTGAAAAAGACCGCCTGCCGACTCTTGGATACGGCGAGACCAGCCACTTCCTCACCCACCCTGGACATCTTGTAGCCAAGATATTCCCTGCCTTGGTTGAACAATGGCTGGGTCAAAACGAGCCGGGTCTGCCAATTGCTAAGTGGATTAGGATCATTAAGGCTATTGAGTGCAAAATCTTGCTGTGTGAAACGCTCCTGGCCGAGCTTGTTACTGAAAACCATGACCGGACTGTTGGTGCGGGAGAAGGACTCCTCCAGGTCTATTCGTGGCAGGAAGGCACTCCTTGCCTTGCGGATACCAGCCTGTGCCCCCCTATGGGTTGCCTGGGCTTGCTTTACAACCGGGCTGTTCGCAGAGGCTATCCCAAGCGCATCGGAAAGACTCAGGGGTTTGGGTGCATCGGCAAATACGTCGGCAGTGAAAATAAATGCCCACCCGATTACCATCGCTTGGATCAATAACAGGTACAGCAGATTGAACCACGGGCCACACGGCTTGGAAAACAGGCTGCCTGCTCTGTTGTAGTATTTTCCTTCATCATCTCTTGATTTCATGGAATACAAAAGATTACCCCCCAGTCCACCACGTTACAACCTTGCCCTGGCAACCCGCCAGGCATAATGGCGTCTAAAGACCAAGTCAATGACAGCTCAGGATACACGACTATCTTATTTAACAACTACCTTAGCCTGTGTAAACTTCCATGCGGCCCGTAACTTGGTACGCAACCCCCAATACATGAAGATACAGCCCATGGACTCTATATTTTCACGGTAAATCTCTATCAATATAATCCAGGTGTCAACTTGGCAGTAGCCTGATTCAGGGTTATTTTAATAAAATAAGCTTGATTTGGACCATATTTCATATCCGCAGCATCCAAAACCTGGCATGCACGAGGTCTTAGACCCAAACCTTCATGCTGCCCTTATCAAGGTACGGGCCGCATGGAAGTTTAGGATAAAACGTTCATCCCCAGTTGTGCAGCCCAGAGGAGACAAGCTAGCACGAAGCCCTGGGATGATGGGGTTGGTTGAAGAGCAAATGAAGAATGAGCAGCATCGAAAGGATATTACAAAGGGCCTCCTCTGCCCATAGGAACGGAAGGCTCAAGGATGCGGAACGGGTTTACAAGAAGGCACTAAAGAAGGATCCAGGAAGCCCTCCGATACTAAATGCCCTTGGAACGGTACTACTGGACCAGGGTAGGCCCCGAAAGGCAAGGGCCCTCTTCCTCGCGGCGGGTAGCTCAGTTCCTCCATATATACCTGCCCTTTACAACCTGGCAAGGGTCGAACAGATCATGGGGCATACCCTTAAGGCCGTAGAGGCCTATGAACAGATAATTAGTATAGAACCAGGATTTACGCAGGCATGGAACAACCTTGGCTCACTTTACCTGGATAATGGTGAGCCAGAAAAGGCCCTCAGGTGCCTGAATCAGGCGGTCAAGGTTTCACCTGACATGGCCGAGGCATGGAACAACCTTGGGGTGGCCCAGGAGGAAAACGAACTTTTTGACCTTGCCATATCCTCCTATGAAAGGGCGGTTTCCCTTCATGGCAGGTACTTTTCCGCGCTCTACAATCTCGGATCACTGCTCATGAGGATGGGAAGAAGAAAGGAGGCCAGAGACTATCTGGAAAAGGCGCTGCGCATCAAACCCAAGGATAGCTCTACGACCTTTCTATTGCAGAGCCTGGGCGTACTTCCTTCGCCTTCCAGGGTTCCGATATCACATGTGCGAAAGATATTTGATGAATGCGCCAAGAAATTCGAGGAAACCTTGATAAAAAGGCTGCGCTACAGTACCCCGGAACGTCTTTTCCGATTGGTCGAACCACAACTTCATGGCAAGGCCAGACTAGATATACTCGACCTTGGATGCGGCACTGGTCTCGGTGCGGACCTATACCGGCCCTATGCCCGCACATTGACAGGCGTGGACGCATCCCCTGGTATGCTTGAGATCGCAGAACAAAAGGGGATCTTCGACCGATTATATTGTATGGATATTGAAGAGCCATGGGGGTTTGATCACCCTTTTGACCTCATCTATTCCTCGGATGTTTTCGTATACCTTGGCAACCTTGACCGGCTTTTTGGACACATTGCCGCCCACGTCCGGCCAGGGGGTATCATGGCCTTTTCCGTTGAAGAATTGAAGGATGAAAATCAAGGCTTCAGGCTTCTCGAGACCGGCAGGTATGCCCATTCCATGTCATATATAAACGATACGCTCCAGGCACATGGATTCACCCCGATCAGGTGTATATCATGCATCCTGAGGGAGGAATCCGGCAGTCCTGTGGACGGATTGTTAATAACTGCAGTAGCCCGAAACAGATAGAGATAGGACCTATCCTGCCCGTGGCTACAAATAGGGAATCAACAAAATGGAACTTGGTAGCGTAAATCTCTTGATTACAGGTGCAGCCCTGGCCGGTGCAATCACACTGGCGACCAGGGCATTCTTTAAAAGAAAAAAGGGTAAAGGCAAAGACCGAAAGAGTCCAGAGGCCCTGCTCAGGGAAAAATTTGAACGGGGTGAAATCTCAAGGGATGAATTCGAAAAGAGGCTCAAGCACCTGGGGTGCATCGGGTGATAAAGGTTGTTGGTGCCGGCGGCACTATTTGAAATTGACCCATTCACGCCAAAAGATGCGGCTTGCAAATACCAGGGCCGCACCCACGGCAACGTATACACTCCAAACAATTAACCTGGGAAGATCGCTATGGCGAAGAAACCGTCCCGAAGCAGCCATTACGGCTATGAGCGCCCAACTCCTTAGGGACATGAATCCACCGAGACATCTGTCATCCCCCCTCTCCTTTATCCTTGCACTCACCTTGGCTGCGGTCTTTTGAAGGACGGCTCTCCCCTTTATCAGGCCAAGTCCCATGGCCAAGGCACCCCACAGAAGAGCGTTTCGGCCTGAGGCATCAAGCAGGCCCTTTGCACCCCACAAGAACAAAAAACTACCCACCAGTGTCCACATGAGAGCTGCTGCCAGGATATGTACCCTGGCCGATGCAGAGGGCTTGATGGCAAGTATCAATTCTTTTATTTCCTTGGTAGCCCAGCACATCACCTTTTTTCAAACCTCCACGTGACCAGGAAAGAAGACCTATCTGCACGGTAGGTTAGCCCAGCCCTCTCAAACCCTCAAGTATCTTCTGCCCGCCATCCTTATTCCCCACCCGGCAGGCACAAAACAAGATGCAGTCAGGGAAGGAACAATTTTTCTTATCGGAACATTTTTTCCATTGATAGCGTGGAAACCTTTTTCCTCATGATGCAAAAAAAATCCGCCATCTTCATCAAATCGCCGCAACCCAACACGAAATCGGCCCCAAAATATCTGGC
>WFZW01000033.1 GCA_015489365.1 Deltaproteobacteria bacterium
GATGTTGAATTGGTCTCGGCTGAGATTACCTACGGCCTTGAACGGATTGCCATGTACCTTCAGGGTGTGGATAACGTGTATGACCTGAAATGGAATAACCAGGTCTCATATGGTGACGTTCACCATCGCGATGAGGTCGAGTTTTCCAGGTATAATTTCGAGGCCGCCGGAACAGAGACCCTAAAAGAGCTTTTTAACATCTACGAGTCGGAAGGCCTGAAACTCATAGATGAAGGGCTCATAATGCCTGCCTATGATCAATGTCTCAAGTGCTCCCATACCTTTAATCTGCTCGAGGCCAGGGGGGCGATTAGTGTGTCAGAACGTACCACCTATATCAAAAGGGTGAGAAGGCTTTCAAGGGGCGTGGCAAAGGGCTATGTCGATAGCTTTATAGAATCCGGGAAGGAGGTAAGTCAGGATGGATAGGGCCTCGAACCTCCTGTTGGAAATAGGTACAGAGGAAATACCTGCTGGTTTCCTTCCCCGTGCCCTCGATGATCTTGCAAGGTTGGCCAGGGAACGCCTGGGCGAATCACAGCTGTCTTTCAAGGAAACCGTTACCCTTGGGACTCCGAGGCGCTTGACGCTGGTAGTAAGGGGTATGTCCAGCCGTCAGCCGGATCGGGAGGAAAGGCTTCTCGGTCCTCCTGCCCGGATCGCCTTCGATGAGGACGGCCAGCCTACCAAGGCAGCGCTGGGTTTTGCCCGCACGAATGGCGTTTCCGTGGAGGAGCTAGTGGTCAGGAAGACAGACAAGGGTGATTATTTGGCCATCGAAAGGATTGTCGAGGGAAAGGATGCCCTTGATATCCTGCCCGATCTCCTTCCCAGGCTCATATGTTCCATTCCCTTTGCCAAAACCATGCGATGGGATGACAAGGATATACGATTTGCCAGGCCCATACGCTGGCTCGTTGCCCTCTACGGCGAAAGGGTGATTGAATTCAGCCTGGCCGGGGTATCCACGGGCAGGCACAGCCGGGGCCATCGTTTCATGTCACCAGGCCCTGTGGAGGTGCCATCCAGCCTGGAAGGCTACAGAGGTGCCCTGCGCGATGCCCATGTAATCGTTGACGTGGATGCAAGGCGTGCGAGGCTTGTCGAGCAGGCCAGAGCCGCCGCGATGGAGGCGGGGGGGGAGCTATTGGACGATGAAGAGCTTGTTGAGATAAATGCAAACCTTGCGGAGTTTCCAAGCGCTGTATGCGGAAGCTTTGATACGGATTTTTTGAGGCTTCCAAGGGCTGTGCTCGTAACTTGTATGCGGGAGCACCAGAAGTACTTTGCCGTGGTGGACAAGGATGGCAGGCTCAAGGCCAACTTTGTTGCCATAAACAATACGCTGTCCCCTAGGCCTGAACTCGTGCGTACCGGGCATGAGCGGGTGCTGCGGGCGCGGCTCAGTGATGCGGCCTTCTTTTTTGAAGAAGATACCAGACGGCCCCTTGAGGCCTTCGTGCCTGAGCTTGCGGGTATGGTATTTCATGATCGCCTCGGCACCCTGCTTGATAAGACCATGCGGATAAAGACCCTTGCCACATACCTTGCTGCCCAGGCAGCCCCTGATCTATCAAAGGTCCTGGAAAGGGCCGCATGGTTGTGCAAGGCCGATCTTCTCACGGAAATGGTAGGTGAGTTTCCAACGCTTCAGGGTATCATGGGACGGGAATATGCCATTTTGTCAGGCGAACCAGAGGCAGTGGCCATGGCAATCGGTGAACAATATATGCCGGTACGCTCCGGTGGGAGCTTACCGAAAACCCTTCAAGGGGCCTTGCTTGGTATAGCGGACAGGATCGACACCATATGTTCCATGTTTGCCATTGGACTTAGGCCCTCGGGCACACAGGATCCATTCGGGCTCAGGCGCATGGCCCTGGGGATACTCCATATTGTGCTTGAAAAGGGGCTGTCCATTTCTATGAAGTCCTTGATCCAAGAGGCCATATCAGGCCTTTCTGACCTGCTGCCAGAGATCTCTGCGGATTTATCCGATGCTATATTGGATTTCTTCAAGAGGAGATTTGTCAATGCAATGGCCTCCAAGGGGGTCGAACCAGATGTGGTTGATGCGGCTGTAAGGGCAGGCCTTGACGACATGCTGGACTGTGCCATGAGGGTAGAGGCACTAAAGGCCGTCAGGCGCCGTCCAGAGTTTGAACCCCTTAGCATTGCCTTCAAGAGGGTAATGAACATCCTCAAGGGCTTCAAGGGTGGCTCGGTGGACAAGGATCTTTTCGATGTCATAGAGGAAAAGGCCTTATATGATGCCTATGTATCCGTAAAGGCCGAACTTGGTCCATTACTTCGCAGAGACGGTGGAAAGCGCATGCCAACTGCCGACGATTATGAAAAGGCGCTCATATTGATGTTGTCACTGAAACCAGAGATCGATCGGTTCTTCGACAACGTCATGGTCATGGCAGAGGATCCGCAGGTTAGGGAAAATCGTCTGTCCCTCCTGTGGCATATTGCTAGGCTCTTTCTCAAGGTTGGTGATCTTTCCGCCATAGTAGTAGCAGGTTAATCCTAGGCCATGAGGGTAGAGTTGGCACAGGTGGCAGGCTTTTGCATGGGGGTAAGAAGGGCCATGGACATGGCCCTTGATGCCTCCATGCATGCAAACGGCCCGGTTTACACCTTTGGTCCCCTTATCCATAATCCATCGGCACTCTCCCTCCTAGAGGCCAGAGGTATACGCATACTTGAAGATATACCAGCTAGAGGCCAGGGGACTGTCATCATAAGGGCACATGGGGTCCCCCCCCAGGCAAAAGAACGTCTCGATCGTGCCGGCTTTGAGGTCATAGATGGTACATGCGCCAGGGTGGTAAAGGTCCAGATGCTTGCCTACAGCCATGCACGCCAGGGCTATACCTGTGTGCTCATCGGTGACAGAGGACATCCTGAGGTCAAGGGTATCATGGGGCATGCAGGAGATAGAGGGATTCTGATAAGCTCTGAAGCAGACCTTGAGGGGTTGCCACCACTTGGCAAGTATATAATCCTTGCCCAGACTACCCAGGACAGGGAGTATTTTGATAATCTGTGCAGGCGCATTCTGGAACGTTACCCAGGTGGAAAGGTCTTCAATACCATATGTAATTCTACAAACAAGAGGCAGTCCGAGGTCAGACGCCTAGCGGACAGGGTGGATGCAGTGGTTGTCGTGGGGGGTAGACAGAGCGCCAATACCAGACGTCTTGCCGAGATAGTTACAGAAAGCGGCAGGCCCTGCATGGCTGTGGAGACCGAAGAAGACCTTGAACTTGGATGGCTAAAGGGTTTTAAAAGGGTTGGGGTTACCGCGGGTGCGTCCACGCCCAACTGGGTAATAAACAGGGTGTTGAGGGAGATCGAGGCATACCCTGGTGGAAGCGAATCCGCGTTTATGAGATGGTCTCTTCGGGCACTGCGCTTCCTGCACGAAACTAACCTCTGCACTGCCCTGGCAGGGGCGGCCCTTGCCCTTTCCGGGGTCCTCATGTCAGGCCCGGTCCCTCCTGCCGGGGACATCGTACCGTGGCGCACCATGGCATCGGTTTTATCACTGTCTTCAAGTGCCTTGTACCTGGTACTATCCACCCTGATGGCCGCCTGTTTCATATTCTCCATGCATACCTTGAACAGACTGATAGACACGGAGGCGAGTGTATACAATGATCCCTTGAAGGCCAGGTTCCTTGAGGCACACCAGGGTACGTTTATCACCACGTGTGTCCTTTCATTATTGATAAGCCTGACCGCCGCATGGGCCCTTGGCCCCCCCTCCTTTTTAATATTGCTGGCAGTTACCATGCTAGGGGTATTGTATTCGGTTCCATTCATCCCTGGTTGGAAGGCAAGGAGGGCATTAAAGGACCTGCCAGGCACAAAGGCCCTATTCGTTGCCATGGCCTGGGCAGTAGTGGCCTTTCTTGCCCCCCTCGGTAGGTGGCCGCTGTCCATTGATTTCGCCAATTGGTGCATATTTTTCATGGTGGCCGTGCTTGTGTTCATGCGTTCTGTCCTCTTGGAGGTCATAGACGTCCAAGGGGATAAGATAGTCGGCAGGGAGACCTTGAGCCTTATCCTTGGTGAACACAAGGTGCTTGACATGGTCAGGCTCCTGGCTGGTATGCTCGTGATCGCCTCTGTTGGGTTGACACTGGCAGGGTTGGTTTCACGCCTGGTGATATTGTTCAGCCTTCCAGCCCTATGGTTCATGTGGCTCACCAGGACCTTTGCAGGTCATCGTTTTGGTCAGAACCTGAAGATGGAATTAAAGGTAGAGGCGGGTTTTATCCTTTTCTTGATAAGTGTTGTGCTGGGAAGGTCCCTTATGGGATAGGGCCTCCTGGGTCCTGCCGGGGAAGAAACGATGGAACGCGTACCAGAGCCAGAGGTAATGGATGGTATTGAACAGGCAAGGGCCTATGCCCAGGCGGATTTCGAGGCCCCGCACCAGATGTTTGTGGATCTCTTCAGGGCGCGTTTCGGGAGGGATGTCCAGGCCCCAGTGCTTGACCTTGGCTGTGGTACGGCAGACATAACCACTAGGTTTTCTAGGGCCTATCCTGACCTGGTCATACATGGGGTTGATGCATCGAGCACCATGTTGCATTTTGCCAGGCTTTGTATCGAAAAAAGGGGTTGTAGGGACAAGGTGACCCTCATAAAGGGCCTTATTCCGTGGGTAGTTCTTCCCGTTACCCATTACCGGTGCATAATTGTAAACAGCCTGCTCCATCATCTGGGTAACCCGATGGATCTGTGGGGGATCATAAAGAGGTGTGCCGCATCATCGGCCCCGGTATTTGTCATGGACCTTTTGAGGCCGTCAAGCAGCAGGGCAGCCTCAAGGATCGTAGAAACCTATGCCGCCAGGGAACCCGAGGTATTAAGGAAGGATTTCTATAACTCCCTGCTTGCCGCCTATACCCCGGAAGAGGTTGCACAGCAGATCGAGCAGGCAGGGTTGGCGGATTTCTTCCAGATAGAGGTAGTAAGCGATAGGCACCTGGTGGTTTCTGGCCGTATGGATTGAGTAATTGCCCCCGATCCTGGGAAGGCACCACCAGATCCTCTGGGCATGGCAGTAGGTAGCATCCAGACAGGACAATCAGGAATGTTACATTGAAGATTATCTTGCAGGTTGAAAAAATGAAATGATTATGCTATTAGATCACGAATAATTAATTTTTTGGAGGAGCCGGGTAGAGGTGAGTCGAGGTCTGCCCGGGTAGGTTTTTCACAATAATCTTAATAAGGGGGGGTTCTTATGAAGAAAAGAATTGTGATGTTCTGTGGTGTATTTCTCTTGGCCGCTTCCATGGCTTTTGCCGGGGGGCATTGGACCTATACGGGGGATACCGGTCCTGCCCATTGGGGGAGTCTGAAGCTCGATTACCTCATGTGCGGTTTTGGCAAGAACCAGTCACCAGTGGATCTTTCCAACATGGTGGAGGCCAAGCTTTCACCCCTAAGCATGAATTACAAGAAGACACCCATGAAGGTGCTCAACAACGGTCATACGATCGAGGTCGAGTATGAACCTGGCAGTACTCTTACGATCGATGGCCATACCTATGCACTGAAACAATTCCATTTCCATACGCCCAGCGAAAACCATATCAATGGCAAGTCATACCTGATGGAAGCCCATCTGGTCCATGCCGACAGCCATGGCAATCTCGCTGTTGTTGCAGTCCTTTACAAGAAGGGCAAGGCAAACAAGACAATAGCCTCTGTATGGAAACACATGCCCATGAATGCTGGCCATGAAAACGAAGTAGAGGGTGAATATGTGAGCGCTGCCGGCCTTCTTCCGGCAAACCATGATTATTATCGGTTTAATGGTTCCCTTACCACTCCACCGTGCAGCGAGGGTGTTGTCTGGATAGTCATGAAGGATCATCCTACCGTATCATCACAGCAGGCCGCAAAGCTCCTAAAGGCCATGAAGGGCACGAACAACCGCCCGGTACAGCCGCTCAATGCCAGGGTGGTCTTGCAGTAAGGGATAATCGCACCAGACCAAGAAGAGTCGTGGGGGCTGCATGTAGTAGTTGCAGCCCTTTTTTTTGCGCCAGATTTTTTCCAATCAATCGCGGCCTAGTGCGGGTACCACACGGTTTATGGCCCAGAAAAGTATAAAGGGTGTAACCGCCACCAGCAGCGCCCCTGGTAGGCCTTCCTTGAAGGTTGCCAGATCATGGGGGATGATAGGCATGTGGTAGTGCATGTATCCAGCAAAGGATAGCGAAAATGCCTGGCCCCCGATGACGACGTTCCATCGCATCATAAATACGCCAAAGAGTACGAGAATAAGGGCAATGGCAGTCCTGCGAATACCTGCCCCTGGTATCAACAACAGTATGAATGGAACCAGATTGCCCAGGCCATACTGGTAGATGAAGATATTGGCAAAATCCTTGCCGTACATGACCGAGCGCAGGATGTCCCATGACTTCATGGCGGTATAGCCCCTGAAGATGAGATCAAGCAGCTCCAGGCTGATCGCGGCTACCAGAAAACCAAGGAGATAACGGGAGGCCTTGCTGATTACCTCCTTCTCGGCGCCTGCGATCTGCCTGGCTCCGCTTTCACCGGCATGCCTCCGGCTTTGAAACTTGCGCCATTCCATTATGATTATATAGGTGAGCATACATAGGGCTATGCCAGATACCACGGCCGACATTATGAATATCACAGGCATGAGGGGTGACATCCACAGGGCATTGGCCTTCACGGAACCAAATATGAACCCTGCATATCCATGGAGAAAACAGGCTATCGGGATGCCGAAGGCGGCAAGGACCTTTACGGCCTTCTTGTCCTTTGCGATCGCCTCGGCGCCTATATCGTATGCCCCCATAGCAAGCACCTTGTAAAGGCCCCTCTTAAGGCCAGCCCCTGGTACACCCTTCAATACGGATATCTGTTCCACAAAGTAGCGGCGGTATACAAACCAGATCTCGCTTATCACCAGCAGTCCATAGGTGGAAAAAACTATTCCAAAGGCGGAGATGGCCGAGGTAAAGTGGGGGGTGAAGAGTACATGGATGGCTCTGAAGGGCTGCTGCAGGTGCAATAGCAGGGGCATTGTGGCTACTGGCAACAGGGCAAGGGAGAAGACCAGGGAAAAACGGGCAAGCTCCTTGAGATCCTGTTGCCCAAAGACGTGATACATGGAGGACAATACAAAGGCGCCAGCCACAAGCCCTGTCATGTAGGGATATAGGACTATCTGGATGGCCCAATAGATAAATTCGTTTGGATATACAAATAGTTCCTTGACCGTCCATTCGGCGCCATGTACGACAATCGGGTCCATATCATTACCTCACGTTTTCATCTAATCCAATATAGAATACCTGGGGCTTGGTACCATATTCATCCTTCAGGATCGCCACCCTCTGTGTCGTCACTACTTTTGTGACAGGGTCTTCAGGGTCCCTAAGATTGCCCAGCTTCCTGGCCTCAAAGGGACAGGCCTGTACGCATGCGGGTTTAAGCCCCTTGATGATACGGTGGTAACAAAAGGTACATTTTTCAGCCACCTTATAAACCGGGTGAAAGAAGCGGACACCGTATGGGCATGCCTCTATGCAATAGCCACAGCCAATGCACCAGGACCGGTCCACCAGCACCACGCCATCGTTTGTCTGGTATGTAGCACCTACTGGGCATACCTGGACGCATGCCGGGTTGTCGCACTGGTTGCACAGTTTGGGCACGAAAAAGGCCTTCGTTATGTGGGCCGGCTCGATCCTCTCACCAAGTATCCTGGTATCTGTAAAGCCATCCCGTCCCCCTGCCGGGGAATCAATATGGACCTTGCCATCCTTTGTTATCACGTACCGTTCGACCCATGTCCTGGTGACAGGTGTCTCATAGGGTATCGCGTTTTCCAGCTTGCATGCCTTCACACAAAGGCCGCACCCGACGCACCTTATGGTATCCACGAGGAAGCCCCATCGCACGTCGGATCTGTCCCCTATCGCGGCCTTCAATCTCTTGGTCCCAAGGATTTTGAAGGCATCCAATGGCAGCACCGTTGCAATTGCACCTGCCGCCGCGCCCTTTAGAAATAATCTCCGTGAACGACGCATCGCTCCTCCTTCTCAGAGAACAGGGTTGTGAGGGTTGTGGCAATCGACACACATGGCCTCTGGGTTGTGATTGGAGGGATCTATACCAGGCAGTTTCGCCCGTTGGCTTGAGGGATACGGCAAGGCTGAATGACAGCGCAGACACAGGGCACGGTCCCTGTTGATCTGCATGCGTTCAGGATCCTCTGGATGTTTCCTGGCCGGTCCATGGCAATTCTCGCACTGTATCGCCTTGTGTACAGATGAGGTAATGGTGCGGGCTTCCTCGTCATGGCATTCGATGCAGTATTTCCTGCCTCGATATGCCACTGGGAACTGGCGCCAATCCTCGATACTGCCCAAGCGGTAGTAACCATAGGTGAAGTTTCTGCCATTTATGCCGAAATCATCGGGTACGGCGAAATATCTTGCAACCAATACTGTGATTACAAAACCTATCACCAGGAATAAAGGACGAAACAGATGGTTCCTCACGGTTTATCCTCTCAAGCTTTCGGCCGGAGGCCCTGAATGGTGTCAGGATCTACTCCATGAAGATACGTCCTTGGGTAAGGATTATATCTTCGTGTCCGTGGATGCGACTCTGGGTAGGGTTATAGGCAATTTTATAAGGAAACTTATTATTTGAATTCTTATTTTATGGCTAAAATATTTACAGGGATTTTGTTAAAATTATCTTAATAGCCTGATATGACTAGAAAAAATTGGAAAGTGCCGTTTTTTAATCCGGTTTATGGCCCGAGGCCCCCTTTACAAAGGTCTTTCTTTTCCGATAAAATGTCTACCACATTGTGGTACATCTGTAAAATGGTTTTTTTCATCATGCGCATTGTGCCTGTCAACAATGGCCAACTTGAAGGGCCAACTTGCTTTTGTGTCCTCTAGCGAAAAGGTCATTTTCCAGGGGCCCTGCCAAAAAAATCAGGAGGAAGAGCCATGAAGGACAAGGGCAATAATACATATCCCCCAGGCACCTCTAAGGATCTCACAGGGATGGAGGTTCGTCTCGATGCCCTCTCCTCCCAAGTCGTTGTATTGTCTCGTCATCTTGAGGAATTAAGCAGTCGCATCAGCAGGTTGGAGGCCCTGGAGAGTCCTGGGGGCTTTAAGACGGCGCGTTCCAACGTCGATGAGCCGGAGGATTTCATGGTAATGTCCAGGGATGGCATGTGGCATTGGATCTCCAGCTCTGCCCTGTTACCAAGGGTGGCCACGGTATGTTTCGCCTTGGTAATTGCCCTGCTCTTGCGGGTACTTACCGATAACAGCGTCCTGAATACCCAGGTAGGCACCCTTATCGGCATAGGTTATGCTTTAGGGCTAATAGGTGCGGGTTGGTGGCTCATGTCCATGAAGAACCCCATAGGCCCGGTACTTCCCGCATGCGGTGCCTTGCTTCTCTACAGTATTATTCTAGAGGCACACATCCGTCTTTCTGCGATAACTACAATGACTGCCTATGGACTCTTGGCCGTCACTATCGTCTTATTGCCGCTGATTGGTTGGTACTATGGACGAATTGGGCTTACTTGCCTTGGATTGCTCGGAGGGGTGATCCTGGCCTTTGCACTTGATTTTCCAAGGCCCCTGTTTCCTGCCCTCATGACCCTGGTACTTGTTGCCAACATAATGGCGGCATATGCAGCATGGCATCAGCCAAAATGCGGTTGGTCCCGGTGGCTTTTATATGTGGGTGGTTTTCTAGGTTGGCTCTTTTGGACGGTTAAGCTTGGCGTGGTGTTTGAAAGGCAGATGGAGATGCCGGTGTTCCTCGCCGGGGCCTGGTTTCTGCCTCTTCTTTTATGTTACGTGCTTACCTTCGTTATCATTTCATCATTGGCCATGGCCAGAGATAAGCCCGTCCAGGTCTTCGACCAGGTTGTTCCGACACTTAATGCCTTCCTGGCCTTTGGGGCCGCATGGACGATAACCACGTCTAGCCATAAGCCGTCTATTGGGCTGGGCGTGATCGCCGCCATCCTGGCGTTGATTCATCTTGGTATGGCATATGGATATTATCGCAGCGGCAAGGTGGCTGGGGGCGGAATCTGTGCCTTTACTACTGCAGGGGCCGTGTTCCTATCCCTAAGCGTGCCTGCAATTTCGGGGAATCTGCCCTTGTCCCTGGTTTCATGGGTGGCAATAGGACTTGGACTTGCCAGGTTGTCTACCATCTGTGAGGTGGGTGGAATAAGAATACTATCCTATCTCATGCCTGTAGTGGCAACCATCGTCGGGGTGATTGCTGGACTTTTTTCGGTCAATACCGACCGGGTTATTATGGCCATGGCAATGGCCCTTATTCTTGCCCTTGCAAGCGGCTTCCAATACCGGTGGAGCCGCAATAACCGACTTTTCTGTTCCGCCGGGTTCTTTGCAGCCATTGATCCCAGGGACCGCAGTGCAATTGCCTTGTTACTGGTGTGCCTTGCAAATGGCTTTGCTGTACTTCACCTGGGCTCATGGATATTGATCAACGCTATTGGTCTTGAAACAGACGCCAACTTGTTGTCAGGCATAGATTCCCTTATAATCAATGTGGCTGCCATAGTCTTAATGGCCGTGGGAATACGCAATAGGAATGGCGAGATGCTGGCGGCAGCAGTCCTTGCCGCCATAATAGGTGCTGCCAAGGTTTTTGGGCATGATCTTTTTCATGATCACGGGATTCCCCTTGTTATGGGTGTATTCTCATCGGGTCTGGTGGCAGTGGCCGGTTCGGTGACCATAGGCCGTTGGCAGCGTATCAGGGCTGAAAAAGAAACGGTACGTTCAAAACAGCAGGTATAAACCAATAATCTACGATTCTCACCCAGATGGTCTGTCATGAGCAGGCGCCATCTTCGAGGCCTTGCTTCTATTTACCAGCCATGCCCGTCCTCCTTGCCTTATACCATCGAAAAGGTCATAAAAGATGGGGACATAGATCAAGGTAAGAAAGGTAGAGACCAGGAGTCCCCCTATTGCTACTACCGCCAGGGGAGAAAGCCTTTCAAGGCCAAGTGCCCTCTGAGCGGCAATGGGGAGCATCCCAACTATGGTACCCGATGCGGTCATGAGTATTGGACGGGTCCTTACACGGACGGCCTGTTCTATGGCATCCTTCAATTCTGCGCCCTTTGCCCTTGCCTTTTCCACGAAATCGATCAAAAGGATGGAATTGTTCACTACGATGCCCGCAAGTAGTATCATCCCCATGTTGGCAGGCATGCAGGCATGTCTTCCCACAATCACGAGACCCCATGCACCTCCGATCATGGCTAGGGGTATGGCGATCATGATGGTAACAGGGTTGATCCATGAGCGGAAGGTTGGAGCAAGGGAGAAGAACAAAAGTATTACGGCAAGCCCAAGGGCCTTTGCAAGCCTTTTTCCAGCTTCGTGCATGTTCTTGACCTCGCCTTCAAAGCTCAATTTGTAACCAGGAGGCAGTCTGAAGCCGCTTAAGGCCTTTTTAATCCGTGCGTGAATGTGGGTTATTGCCGCAGTTGCCCTGTATCCGTAAATGTCTACACTCGGCTCAAGATTTTGCCGGGTGAACTTCGTACGGGTATAGCTTTTACTGAGGCTTGCTATCTCCCTAAGGGGTACCGGCCCAAGAGAAGAAGGGATATAGATGGCGTTTATATCCGGGATACTTGATCTGTCCGATTCAGGATATCTCACCCTTATGGTATATCCATCTTCTCCTGGCACCCGGAGTACAGAGGCAGGGCCTCCCTTTACTGCGCTTGTAAGCTCCCTGCTGATTACCACCGGATCAAGCCCATAGCGTTTTGCCTTCTCGATATCTACCCTTACCAATACCTCTACCTTGTCCCTTGTCCAGGAACGGGTAACGCTCTTTAGTCCCCTTACATTCATGAGGCGCATGGCCACCTGATCTGCCAGGCCGTCCAGGACTTCCGGGTCAGGTCCTGAGAGCATCACATCCACCGGAGCTGCGATACTGGAAAGCGGTGTTGCCCCGAAATCAAAGACATCGAAGTTCTTGAGCCCTGGGATCTGCCTTGCCCTCTTTCTTATTTCTTCCTCTATCTGCCAGATGCTCTCCTTCCTATGGAAACGATCAACAAAATGCACTGTGATAAGGCCCTGTTGCAGAATCTGGCCGGTTCCGAAGCTCACCACCCCGGGTTCTGATCCTACTATTGTTGAAATGCGCTCAAGCCCGGGCATATCCTTCAGGATCCCCTCTATCCTTTTGGCGATCTTTTCCACCTTGCCGATTGAGGAGTCGGACTCTGCCTCAAAGGCGATCTTTACTATGCCTGTATCCATTGGAGGCATGAGGTCCCTTCCTGCAAGGGGCATTACGAGCCTCATGCTTATGACAAATAACAATATCCCAGAGACCACAAAGAGTAACTTGTGACGTATGGCATAGTGCGCAAGGTGAACAAAAAAATCCCTGACAGGATCAAGGATATATCTTCCAAAGAGGCCTATTGTCAGCTCCAGCCTATTCTTTTTCGAACGGGCCTGGACAAGATATGGCGCGAGGAGCGGAATGATGGTGATCGAGATTATGTAGCTTGCCAGTAGCGCAAGGGCCAGGACCACGGTGAACTGACGAAGTATCTTTTGGACATAGCCGCCAATAAACATGATGGGTACAAGGACGATTACCGTGGTATAGGTGCCAGCCCAATCGGCCAAGAGAATCTCGTTCAGGCCGTCCACCACCGCCCTGTATATGGGCTTTCCGAGACTGTGATAATGACGCTCTATATTTTCTATTACCACGATGGCATCATCCAGCAGGAGACCGACTGCCACTATAACAGCCGTCAAGGTCACGATGTTCAGCTCATAACCGAAAAGGTACATGGCTGCAAAGGTCAGAAAGTATGTAAAGGGTATGGATATGGCAGCAAGGATGGATATCCTCACGTTTGCAAGAAAGAGGAATATCACTGCCACGGTCATGATGATGGCATCCCTGAGGGCATCCACCATGTTATCCACGCTGGTTTCTATAAGGGTCTTCTGGGTATCGGCGATCTCAAAGGTGATCTCTGGATATTTTGCCCTTATGTCTGGCAGCGCTGCCTCCAGGGCCTTGATGGTAGTTGTGACATGCCCCTTTTCAGGCCTCAGAATATTTATGCCAATGGCAGCCTTTCCGTTTCCGCGGTAAAGGGACTGTCTCTCCTTAAAATTCGTTTTTATATCTGCAACATCCCCCAGGTGGACATCTCCTCCGGGTTCATGTGCGACAACTATTTCTTTCAGCCTTTGCTTTTCAAGCCGCTCTCCCTCTGTCTTAATGAGGTACTGGTTGTCCCTTCTTATAATGAGTCCATCAGGGATATTTATGTTTTGGGCCCTTATGGCCAGTATTATCTTCTCAAGGGAAAGACCGTGTGCATGGAGCCTCTGCGGGTCTATCTCCACAGTTACTTCTGGGAAATATCCACCGAATACCTCCACATTCGAGATGTCCGGGATGCGCAGCAAATCTTCCCTGATTTCATTGTCTGCAAGCTGGCGGATCTTTTCGAGGTCCAGGTGCGTGCCTGGCCTTGGCGAAAGCGCCAAGGTGAATACAGGGGTTGTGGCATCACTTACCCGGAAGATTTCCGGTGGCTTGATGTCCTTAGGCAGGCGGGCCTCGATCCTCTTAATGGCGTTGGCTGCATCAGTGGCAGCGGCGTCAAGCCCCTTCCTATACTCAAATTCGACAGAAACCGCACACATCTCATCCTGGCTGACCGCCCTTACCTTTCTGACAAGGTCAATGGTAGAAAGCTCTTTCTCGACAATACGGGTTACCTTATCCTCAACATCGGACGCGGCTGCGCCGGGCCACGGTATTATCACCGTTATCACTGGATAATTGGCGTCGGGAAAGAGGTTGAGGGGCATGGACTTAAAACCTATAAATCCCAGGGCAACGGCCAGCAGGATAACGGAGAGGATGAGATGGGGCATGGATAAGAATCTTTCTATAAAGGGCTTCTTTCCCCTGTTTTGTGCAGACATCAGATTCCCTCCTTCACAGAGGAGATCCTCACCTTCTCGCCTTCATGGAGCCTCAGGAGGGCACTTTCCTGGGCAACTATTACCCCTGTCTTAGGCTTGATGCCTTTAGCCTTTACAACCGCCCATGCAGAGCCCTTGTAAGGGACGTTTACCTTCTGTACATGAACCTTGTTGTCTCGGCCTACGAGAAAGAGAAATGTGGAATCTACGTTTTCAAGAAGCGCCCTTAGGGGCACCTTCAAACCTTCTACCCTGCCTGTTTCGATATCTGCTGTTATCGTGGCGCCCGTGGGGAGTCCAAAGGGCCTGGTTTTTACATCCGCTTCCACGGTTGCGAGGGTTCCGACGACTACTGCTGGATGCACCCTACTTATCTTTATTTCAAGAGAGTTCGCGGCATGGCCCGCACGACGCCTGTCATCTTTTTCGTTTATTAGAAAGACCCTTGCACCCTTTTTCATGAGGGGAAATTCCGCCTGGGGTACCTTTATTTCGATATAATAGCCAGCTGAAGGCTGCTCCATGGAGACAACGGGCCTGCCAACCATGGCTAGGTCCCCAGGGTCCTGGTATCGCCTGGTTATCACCCCATCAAAGGGTGCTCGTAGCCTGGAATACGAAAGCTCGGTCTCTTCAGACTGGAGCGAGGAGTTCAGGATCGTCACCTCGGCCCTTGCTGCATCCCTTTGGGAGCGGGATCTGTCTAATTGCTCCTGGCTTATGGCCTTGACCTTGAAGAGTTTGACGTCCCTTTCAAATATTCCCTGCTGGGTCTGGTAGGCAGTTTTGGAGGCCGCAAGGCGGGCCTTGAGTTCATTGATCCTATCCCTTATTTGCCGGTCATCAAGAAGCGCAAGCAGGTCCCCCTTTTTTACAAATTGGCCCTCCCTTACCCGCACTTCAAAAAGGTGTCCCTGGATGCGTGGAGCTATGTCGGCTGAGATCTTGGCACTAATAGTACCGAGATACCTTTTGGTTTCAGGAAAGGTCCCTGATTCTGGATAGATCGCATTTACCAGTAGGGTGCTTTTCGAAGGGGGAGGGACCCTTTCAAGTTCTGCCCTTTTCTTCTTGATTACTATAATACCTGCTGCTATCAGCAAAACTAAGACCAGGATGATAGCCGTCTTTTTCTTCATGGTACTGCTAATCTGCATCTTCAACCTTCCCTATAGCCAGCTTGTAATCCATAATTGCCCTTTCGCAGTCATAAAGGGCCTGGTACACGTTTGCCCTTGCCTGAAGCCACGTCGCCTGGGAAAGGAGGGCGTCTGTTACTGTGCCAGCGCCTGTTTCATAACTGATCTCTTCAATGCGATAGGATTCCCTGGCAGTCGTAAGGGCAACCCTTGCTGCATCAAGCCTCTGTTTGGCCTCTTTTATTTCGGAAATGGCATGCATGGCCTCCTTCAAGGCGTTAAGCCTTAGGTGTCCATACCTGTTCCTGGCAGCAAGATACCTTGCCTCTGCCTCCTGTATCCTTGCCGAAATGACTCCTCCACTGAAGATATTGAGCCTCACTGTCACTCCTGCCGACCAGACCTCCTCGTCGCCATCAAATCCACTTCCTGCCCTCCTGCCGTAATCCCCTACAAGATCCACCTGTGGGAGGTTAAGGCCCCTTTCGTAGCCTATGGTCTTTTTGGCAAGCATCATCTCCCTTTGTGCCCTCTTGATATCAGGCCGTTCAAGTATAATCTTTGAAAGTTCCTCCATGGAGCACTTGAGGCCCTTGGTACTGTATTCGCGCAGCCTGCCCTTTATGTCTCGCACGTCCCCTGGCTGCCTTCCCATGAGCTGGGCCAGGGTTTCGAAGGCCCTGACCTTCTCTTGCCTTGTCCTTACGAGCGTATGCTCCTGTTCTGCCACCTGGGTATCTATGCGCATGAGATCCACTGGTGCTAGACGTCCTACATCCAGTCTCTTCTTGGCATCTGCCCGGAGTTTCTTAAGGGCTTGAAGGGTATCATCCTGTGCCTTTTCCAGGGCCTTAAGGAAGAGAATCTCGTTAAATACATTGGTTACGTTGTAGATAAGTTCTTGCTCTGTCAGACGAAATTGCTCCTGGGACATTGCCCTTGAAAGCCTTGCAAGGGTAACATCTGTCCAGAGCCTGCCCCCTTCAAATACCGGTACTTTCACCTTGAGTCCTGCGCTGTATTGGTCACGGCTGAAGGTGGGAGGTGTGCCGCCAAAGTCCTTTATGGGTACCACGACCTGGGGATCGCTGAGCCTTGTGTAGGATGAATAGGCATCCACTCTGGGGAGAAGGGCGCCTCTGGCCGCCCTTTCCCGCTGCTTGAAGGCAGAGACCTCGTTGGATTTCGAGGCAAGAAGCGGGCTTTCCTTCAAGGCTATAGAAACGGCCTGGTGCAGGGTCAAGACCTGAGACAAGGGTCGTAGCGGGTGCTGAGGCCGCGGTAAAGGTTCCTTGCCACTTGCTGAAAAGGGCAATAGCAACATGCAGCAAAGTAGACAAGCAGCCAATGGTCCAGTCTTGGACATCCCTTTTTTCTCTCTTGTCGTTATCATAGCTAGGTGAATTTCCTATTTTCTCTTTAATGATCATGCTGGGTTAAACAGTGGTATCAAAAAAATCCAAACATAATATCCTCCCACAAGGACAAAAATTGCCCCTGTGGCCTTTTTGGCAAGGCCGCCGAAACGCCTGGTCGTATCGTAAAACCTGCCGGTTATATCTACTCCAAGCCCAATACACATGGCTGCTCCAACCACAGGAGCGGCGGTGCCAGCCCCGTAGGCCAGGGGCATGAACAGGGGCGAATGGTTCTTGATTGCAAGGGGGATAAGACTTCCAAAAAAGAGAGCCGCTGATACAGGGCAGAAGGAAAAGGCAAATATAACACCCATGATGCAGGCACCTGTGAAGCCTGGGTATCTTTTGAGGATATTTTTAACAACCCTGTTGCCCGCCATTTCCGGAAGCCTGCAGCAGCTCATAAGATCAAGCATTACAAGACCTGAAAATACCAAGAGCGGCCCTAATACCAGGCCCATGTATCTTTGCAGGAAATTTGCTACCGTAGGAACTGAAAGAATCTGATAGGTGATGGTAAATGCCAGGACCGTGTAGGCGATCATGCGGCCCAGGGTATAGGCTATTCCAGACCATGCGGCATTTTTACCTGCCAGTTTGCCCGAGCCACCGGCCAGATAGCTTACTGCTGCAATATTCGATGCAAGAGGACATGGGCTTATGGATGTAAGGATGCCAAGCCACAGGGCCGTCCAGACAGGAAAGTTTTCCATGCCTATTGTATGCCTTCATAAGGTGCATTTTTTATTCTTGCCCCCTTTATAAAGGCCTCCACCTCCTCTTTTACATAGTCCTTGAATGCCTTTTCATCCCGTATGAGTACCCAGATTTTACCTAAATTTTTATAGTGGGTTATTTTACCGTTCTTTTCCTCGACAAGAACAAGAGATTTCGTGAAGAGATTAAAATCATTAACAAAATGTGCGTTTTGAGGTTCTTCTACATCGACTACCCTGTATAAGAGTGCCCCTGTTGAAAGCTCCTTTTTAAAGTTATCGAGTACAACTTCGCGGGATAGTCTCTCTATTTTTTTGCATGTAGGACACCGGTAATTTCCATGAAAATAATAAACTATAACCTTGATATTATTTACTTGGGCAGCATGCAGATACTGCGGTGTAGCAACGGCTTCAACGAGCAGTAGTAGGATTGATGCCAAGGTAACCAAAAGGATCTTTTTAGATATCTTCAAGCTGCACCCCCTTCTTCTGTCTGGAAAAATCTTTTTCGAAGATTCAGCGCCACGTTAACAAGGCCGATGAGCACGGGTACCTCTACAAGCGGTCCGATAACCGCTGCAAATGCCTCACCTGAGTCTATGCCAAAGACCGCCACGGCAACCGCTATGGCAAGTTCGAAGTTGTTGGAAGCAGCGGTGAACGACAAGGTCACTACCTGGCCATATGTGGCACCTGCCTTCATGCTCATCCAAAAGGTTATGAAAAACATCAACAGGAAATATACGACGAGTGGCGCGGCTATCCTGATTACATGAAAGGGAAGCTCTACAATAAACTGTCCCTTGAGGCTGAACATGACAACTATGGTGAACAAAAGGGCTATCAGGGTGATGGGACTTATGCTTGGTACGAATTTTTCTTCGTACCAGGCCCTTCCCTTTAATTTCAGGCCGGTATACCTGGAAACGATACCAGCAATAAACGGAATACCCAGGTAGATGAAGACACTTTCTGCCACTGCCTTCATGGAGATATTTACCTCAATGGCCTCTCCCAGGCCGAGCCTTGGGGGCAGCCAGGTAATAAAGATGTAGGCATAGAGCGCGTAAAAGAACACCTGGAAGATGGAATTAAAGGCCACGAGCCCCGCACAGTATTCCCTGTCGCCATCTGCAAGGTCGTTCCAGACAATTACCATGGCTATGCACCGGGCGAGACCGATGAGGATAAGGCCTACCATGTACTCGTGGTATCCTCGAAGCATGGTTACTGCCAGGATAAACATGAGGATCGGGCCTATTACCCAGTTCTGTACAAGTGAAAGGACAAGGACCTTGATGTTCTTGAACACCTCCGGTAGTTCCTCATATTTCACCTTGGCAAGCGGTGGATACATCATGAGAATAAGGCCGATGGCAATGGGAATGTTTGTGGTGCCTACCTGAAAGACGTTGATGAAGTCCTTTACGGCAGGAAAGATATAGCCACTGCCCACTCCCACCGCCATGGCAATAAATATCCACAGGGTAAGATAGCGATCTATAAAGGAAAGCCGCTTTAGTGTGTTAGCTGTCACAATCCGTTTTCTCCCATCAGCCCTGTAAAAACTTCTTTATCTCATTAACGCTAAATAGCTTCCCAGAGCCCTTTACCTTGCCATCAACCACTACACCTGGTGTAGACATGACGCCATATCCAGTAATCTTCGCCATATCTGTCACCTTTACCACCTCTGCATCGAGGCCAAGTTCCTTTGCAGCCTGTTTTGCATTTGCCTCAAGTGCCTTGCAACGCGGACAACCTGGACCAAGGATTTCGATTTTCATGTTTCGTTTCCTCCTTTAAGATTTTGTTAGCATGCTGATGTTTCCTTAATACTTTTTGTTATATCAACAGGTTAAAGATATATCCCACCAAAACTATGCTCAGGGAGACAATGGCTATAAAGGTCGCGATAAGTTGCCTTTTGAGCACCTGACTCAATATGACCATTTCAGGGAATGACAGTGCTGTAACCGCCATCATGAAAGCAAGGGTGGTTCCAAGGGGCAGGCCCTTGTCCATAAGCGCCTCTACAATAGGGATCACGCCTGCTGCATTGCTATAGAGGGGCACTCCCAGTAATACCGCCACTGGTACTGCCAGGGGATTGGATGGTCCTGCATACTTAAGCAGGAAGTCTTGTGGAACGTATCCGTGGACAAGGGCGCCTATGGCAATTCCACCAAGTACGTAAAGCCAGATCTTTTTCAGGATGTCCTTTACATAACCCTTTGCATATTCAAATCTCTCGTGCCAGGTCATTGTAGGGACTTCAGCTTGCCCCATCCTTATTTCCCAAACGTAGTCTGCAACAAAGCGTTCCATGTTGAGCTTTCCAATGATGATCCCAGCAACTATAGCTACCAGGAGACCTGTGAATAGGTATATGGCCGCTATCTCCCAACCAAAGAGCCCGAACAAGAGGATAAGGGCTACCTCGTTTACCATGGGGGAGGAGATCAGGAAGCTGAATGTAACACCAAGGGGTATACCGGCCTCTACGAACCCTATGAACAGGGGGCAGGCGGAACAGGAGCAAAAGGGAGTTACTACCCCCAGGAGTGCAGCCAGGATGTGGCCTACAATGGCCTTTTTGTTGCTTAGGAACCTACGGGTCTTTTCAGGGGGAAAGAAGCTCCTGACTACGGCCACGAGGAAGATTATGGTTACTAAAAGGAAGAATATCTTGGTAGTATCTTCCAGGAAGAAGTGCAGGGCCTCGGTGAGGTGAGTGCCTGGCTCAAGGGCCAGCCACCGGTAGGTGATTAGATCTGCAAATAGTGTGAAAATCTTGAGCATGGCTCCATCTCTTTGGCAGATATCCTAGGGCTTGTCAGTCTTGCTCAGGGACTGTCTGTTACAACTTGAGATCATCCGTCGGTCGAGTCCTTCGAGTATCTTGAAAAGGCCATTACATTCCCTGGTCTCTAGCGCCCTTGCCAGGACCAGCTCGAGTTCTTTCCTGCAGAATTCATCTGCCGGGGCCAGGCGGTAGATTATCCAGCTACCCTCCCTTTGACTCGAAACGAATCCTGTGTTTTCGAGTTGCCTTAGATGCCGTGATACCGTGGGCTGGGCAAGACCAAGGGCAAAGGTTATTTCGCAGACACAAAGGGATCTACGTGAAAGCATTGCCAGGATCTTGATCCGGGTGGGATCGGCCACGGCCTTAAGTTGCTGGCCCAATTTTTTAAGGGTATTTTTTTGCATATCTACATATAGCCATTTAGCTATATTTTGTCAACTGCTTTCTATGTCCGTTGCGTCTTATTTGTTAATTCAATGTCAGAGATCTTTTATATCGATATTTCTAATTGGACTGATTCCCTGCATCCTGTTAAAAATTACGGACCTATTTGAATAGGGATGGGATAGAAGATGCTTTCAAGAAATATTATGTACATACAGAAGGTCCTGCTTATTACGTTGCTCATTGTTATCCTCGTGCCGAATGGATATGAGGCCATGGCTAGTAAGGCCTTTCATTCTTGCAGGGTAGTAATGGAATTCGACCTTTCAGATCACGGCCCGGGAAAGGAGGCAAGGCTTTGGATACCTTACCCCTCCTCTGGAAGGTATCAACTTGTAACTGACATAAAGGTATCAGGCAGTTTTGATCGATCTGGTGTCTATACAGATAGGAAATACGGGGTCCAGATGCTATATGCTTACTGGTCGCCTGGTCGCAGGGTAAGAAGGCTCGTATTCTCCTTCAATGTAACCCGCTGGGAAAGGATCGATAGGCCCTTTCCCAATAGAATGCCTTGCTGGGACCGGTCTGCCTATGCGGATTACCTTGAACCACCGGTTCATGATGCCTCGGCAGGTTGTATAAGGGAACTTGCCCTAAGTATCACCGATGGAAAAAAGGATGTACTTGGAAAGGCCAGGGCCATCTATGATTGGATATGTGAGAACATGCGTCGTGATCCCGGGGTCAGGGGGTGTGGACAAGGGAATGTCTGCCTCCTTCTGGGTTCTCGTAGGGGCAAGTGCGCGGATATACATTCGGTATTCGTGGCCCTTTGCAGGGCCGCTGGTATACCGGCAAGGGAGGTCTTTGGCCTTAGATTGGGAAGAAATGGCATTAATAATATAACCACCTGGCAACATTGCTGGGCAGAATTCTACCTGCCTGGCCACGGGTGGGTGGTGGCTGACCCGGCCGATGTCTTGAAGGCCATGTTGGCTGGTCATCTTGATCCAGGCAGCCCGGCTATCAAGGATATCAAGGCCTATTTTTGGGGAGCGGTGGACCCCTACAGGGTTCGATTGAGCCGTGGCAGGAACGTGATCTTGAATCCACCACAGCAAGGGCCGCCGCTCAACTACTTCATGTATCCCTTCGCCCAGGTTGGAGGCAAGAGCCTGGATTGGCTTGAACCAGGAACATTCAGATACAAGATTACAAGTTATCCCCTGGTGGAGGATACGGGCCGCAATTGATCAAATGAAGGTTGGAGATGTTGGAGCCCCATATTTGTGGGTATCCATGGGCTTGTAGGTCGTGCGATTTACCGTGAAAATACAGAGCCTATGGGCTGTATCTTCATGTATTGGGGGTGCGGCACCAAGGTACGGGCCGCATGGAAGTTTAGAAAGGATAGGCAGTGGAAAGTAGAAGGGGATTTCTCAAAAAAAGCGGTATGTTGATGCTAGGCATGACCCAACCAGTCTCCTTGGCTGTCAGCAGTGTCGAAAGGCCTCCGCTATGGACAATGGTAATAGATCTTAATCGTTGCATGGGATGCCAGTCGTGTGTGATTGCCTGTAAGGCTAGGAGCAGGGCAGGCAGTGGGGTATTTTATACCAGGTTGGTTGAAAGACGCTCGGAGCGGCTTCCAGAGCCCAAGAGATTTTTCCTTCCCGTGCTTTGTAACCATTGTAAAAGCCCCCGCTGCGCATCTGCATGTCCGTCGGACGCCATAACAAAGCTTGAAAACGGGATAGTAATGGTTGATCACGCAAGGTGCACAGGCTCTGGGAAATGTGTTTCTGCCTGTCCCTTTGGGGCCATACAACTTGATCCTTTCCGTGGGAACAAGGCTTATAAGTGTGACTTTTGCCTGGAGAGGGTCGAGGCCGGGCTGATGCCGGCATGTGTGGAGGCCTGCCCCAGTCAGGCAAGGCTATTTGGGGACCTTAACAGGCCCCAGGGAGAATTTGCAGCATATATTAGGCATAGGATGCCGCGATCTGCAGGCAAACTAGGCCCCAGGATCATCTATATCAAGCTAGAGGACAAGACAGGATCGTTACCAAATGTTGGATGAATGTAAAAAGGGTGCCACGGTGGAAGGACCAAGGGATCCTTCACGCAGACATGCCCTGAGGTATTGTGCCATGGCCGCTACCGCCATGCTCGCTGGGTCGGCTAAGGCCTTGGCCCATCCTCAGCCGGGGCAGAGGAGAGATTCGGACACCTCTTCGGATAGGAAAGTAAATCGCCTAGACAAGGACGTCAGGCTCGTTCATTCGGTATGCCTTGGATGTAATGCCAGGTGTGGAAACAGGGTCGTGGTAAGGGATGGTCGCCTGGTCGATGTGACCGGGAATCCATATCATCCCTACAATACCATGGGTAGGCCAGTGGATTATGCAACCCCAGTCCTCAAGAGCATCCCTTTGTCCGCATCGGTATGTGGAAAAGCAAAGGATGTACCCAATTACGTATACAATCCATATCGAATCCTGAGACCCCTGAAGCGGGCGGGCAAAAGGGGCTCCGGAAGGTTCGAACCCATAGAATGGGATCAATTGATCAACGAGATCACCTTCGGGGGGCAAACCTTTCGTCATCTTGGGGAAAAAAGGCGCGTTCCAGGCCTCTTGGACCTTGATTCCGATGCCCCTATGGATCCCTCTGCCCCTGAGCTTGGCCCGGCAAGAAACGGCTTTATATTCATGACCGGCAGGCTTCAGCCTGGCAGGAAGGCCTTCATCGATCGTTTTGTAAAGGGTGCCATGGGCTCGATAAATCGTATAGGGCACACCGATATATGCGGCCTGGGCTTTCGTATGGGTAACTATGCCTTTACCGAGGGCAGGCAGGTGGAACTCAAGGCAGATCCATGGAAGGCAGATTACATATTGGTATTTGGGGCCAACATATATGCTGCTCTTCAACCAGGTGTGAATACCTATGGAGCTATCGTTTCAAAGAGGCATTCACAGGGCAGGCTTCATTTTACCATCGTGGATCCAAGGGCACAGGAGGCTGTGGTACATGCCGATAGATGGATACCTATAAGGCCAGGACAGGACGGGGCCTTTGCCATGGGGATGATCCGCTGGATCATCGAACATGAGGCATACAACCTGGATTACCTGGCTGCCCCCAACCAGGGGGCTGCCCGGGCCCTTGGAAACAATGCCTATTCTAATGCCACTCACCTGGTCATCACCGATCCCACGCACCCAGGAAGAGGCCGTTTTCTCAGGATGCGGGATATGGACCCTGGAGCCAAAGGGGAACAGGCAGAGGCCTTCATTGTACTATCTAGGAAGGGCCACCAGCCCGTTTCCTTTCAGCACGTAGAGGCGGCCATGCTGGACGTGGCCACGGAGGTTGCATGTTCCCAATACGGAAGGATCAAGGTGAAGACGGCATTTCGCCTAATGAAGGAAGGCGTGATGGAACATAGCCTTGATGAATATGCACGCCTTGCAGGTGTGGACAGGTCCACCATTGAGGATACCGCAAGACAGTTTACCTCCTATGGGCAAAGGGCCGCGGTATGTCAATACCATGGTGCGGGTAACTATGTAGGGGGAACATATGCCGCCTATGCCATAGCCTGTCTCAATGCCCTCGTTGGGAACGTGGAACGCAAGGGTGGTTACATGAGTTCAGGTGGAGCCGTATCAAAATGGAAAGAGGGTGCCTATGATCTCTTGGATTTTCCAGGAAGGAGGAGGCCTAAGGGTGTCAGGATCTCCAGGGAAAAGGCATGGTATGAGGCCTCCTCTGAATACAAGAAGAAGAGGGCAGGGGGTAGCACAGGGTATCCTGCCAAGCGACCCTGGTTTTCTTTCACCAAGGGCGGGCTGAGTGTGGAGACCTTGGCAGGGATAGATGAGGGTTATCCATATCCGTGCAAGATATTGTTCACGTATTTCTTCAATCCGCTTTACTCGATCCCTGGTGGATACCGGTTCAAGGAAACGCTTGCGGATACCCGCAAGGTACCTCTACACGTGTCCATAGACATCGGGGTAAACGAATCCAACCTGTATGCCGATTACATAGTCCCAGACGTGACCTATGCCGAGGGGCAATATGGCTGGTTGCCTCCCCATGCCCCTGCCTTCAGGTTTACAGGCATACGTACCCCATGCATAGAACCGCTTACAGGAAGGACCGGGGATGGCAGGCCATTTTGTCTGGAGACGTTCTTGATAGATATTGCAAGGGCCTCAGGGCTTCCGGGTTTTGGAAAGGGGGTTATACACGGTCATGATGGTCACACCCATGACCTGATACGTGCAGAGGATTTCTATCTCAGGGGCTTTGCAAATATAGCGCTCAATGCGAATATCCCTAGGGCATCGAGACAGGAACAGGCCTTTGTAGAGAAGAATTATCCCGTGGCCCGTTTCAAGAGGATGCTTCCTGTCAGGATCTGGAAGAGGATCTGTTATATGTTGGCAAGGGGCGGAATATTCAAGGATTATGAGGAGGTTTTCGAGGGTAGCAGATTCAGGTATGGGGTTCACAAGGTGGCACTTTACAATGAACGGCTCGCCGCCACGAAGGACCCCTTTGACGGCAGCCTCTTGCCCGGTACCCTAAAGCTCATCCCCCCCAATGGTCCTAGGAATGGTAGCGATAACCAGGATGAAGACTATCCCTTTTATCTGGTTACCCACAAGATGAATGTCCATACCCAGTCCCGAACGGTCTGGCACAAGTGGGCCATGGAAATATTTCCTGAAAACTTCGTGGTAATGAACGAAGAAGATGCGGCAAAACTGGGGATAGGTAATGGCGACATGGTAAGGCTGATATCCCGCGGGAACCCGGAAGGCATTAATGGCAGGGCAAAGATCGGACGCCTTGTTCGCAAGGGATGTATAGCCGTCTCGTTCCACTACGGTCATACCCAGCTTGGTGCCTCAAGGCTGAAGATATCCGGTGGAGACAGGGTTTTTCTTGGGGGCAAACAGGTCTTTGAAGGCGACTATCTCCTTCCGGATCCGGCCTTGGCTGCCGGTCTTAATCCCAACCAGGTCTCTGACCTGGATGTAGCCATGATGCATACCCCGATGATAGATCCAGTTGGGGGTATACCCGATTTCAGCACAACGAGGGTCAAGATCCTGAAGGTGGATCAGTAAGGCACAAAGATACATCCATACATTAGGCAGGTAGAAAGTGCCCCTTGTCTGCCGATAGTCTTGATGAAAGCATCAGATCTCAGCCAACTTCGCCCTTGTATCCATATACCACCTTGGATCTCCCAGTAGGGGAAATCTCCATAGTGACCTCATTAAAGAAACTGGTCAGGAACGGGATTTCGCTTTGGGCAAACAGTCGATTGTCCCTGGACCCCATGCTGGCAAGGCGTATGTTGTATAGAAGGCGTACGAAGGGATTTAGTGGTTTGCAGTGTTCCATCATGATGAAGCATCCACCGGAGACCAGGACCCTCCTGGCCTCGGAAAGGGCTTTCTCCCTGACATGGGGCGCAAGTTCGTACATAGCATGGGAACAGGTTACCACGTTGAAGACCGAAGGAGGAAATGGAAGGGCCGTCACGTCCGCCTGGATGAAGTAGGGGCGGTTACGTTCCTGCCTGGTCTTTATAATGGCCCTTTTTAGCATACCAAGGGAGAAATCTACGCC
>WFZW01000034.1 GCA_015489365.1 Deltaproteobacteria bacterium
GATGTGTAGAATGTATCATGGATGAGGGCCTCTATAATGTATCCATAAGACGGATCGGCCTTCCCGACAGGTTTATCGAACATGGAAGCCAAGACAGTCTCCGAAAGGGGATCGGTCTTGACGTTCAAACCATCATCAAGGTGGCAAAGGACCTTTTCCGTACGCAAAGGGCCTTCAGAAAATCCACTGCCAGGGTCCACAGCCTGCACGTCTGAAAAACGACATGCCCCTTCCGGTATCCGAAGTAGCAAGAAACTCCCGCAAGTGGCAGGCAGGGCTCAAGGCCCTCACCTCCCCTATCTGGCCCCTTTGCAATATGGCGCTCATGTTGTTCATGGCAGGCCCCTACAGGCACTTTGATGAGCTCCTAAAGGAGCTGCCCGATGGGATAGAGATGGAATCGCTCCATTATCCATCTGCCAAGGCATTGCTAGCCCAATATGTTGATCTGCTGACTCCGTTTGAATCATTCAAACCGGGTAACTCCATTGACGTGTCCCCTGATAACATACCTTCAAGGATTGAGGATTCCAAAGGAAACCCGCTGGACTTCATGGATACGGTCAGGGCCTGGGTAAAACAAAGGGTCCTTGCCAGGGAACTCGAAGGGATCAATTCATTATTGTGCGGCCCTTGCCAGTGCGTACTGTGTTGCATCGGACCTGTGAGAGATGCCAGACACTTTTTCTTTGAGATCCCCTTATCCCCAGCAGAGGTCTCCCTCTTTGACCTTCCGATAAGGTCCAGCGCACAAACCAGAAAGATGTGTCCAGAGGACGAGCCACCATTGAGAATTCATGGAATTCCATTCTATCTTTCTCGATCCGCTATTTACGAATGGCAAAGGGGCTGGAGCATGATACTAACGAGGGAGGCCAAATGCCCCAATCTGACCCGGGATGGCTCCTGTGCCATATACAGTAATCGGCCATTGACATGCCGCAGGCCTCAGATATTCCCCTTCATCGTGGAGTGTAGGAACGACAAAAATTTGACAAATTTGTCACTTCGCGACACGATCTTGGCAATATGGGATTGTCCATATGTGAGGGCCTTGAAATCCGAGATCATCGAATATGCTCGCCTCTGTGAAGCCGATGTAATTTTTCGGGAAAATAAGGCCTAAATACCCCATTCCAACATCATCTCACCCTTCCGCTTGTTGCTGCGCACCTAAGTGGTATATATCTTGCATAAAAATTACATGTAAAAACACAGTGCTTACGTGAAAGGCTCGCTTGTAATATACGGCACTTGGACGCTCTTCGTACCAAAAAGGCATCTGGAAAGGATGAGTGTACCGAAACAAAACTTAATAACAGCCAGAACATAAGGAGAAAGAATATATGCGTTGTCTTAAAAACCCCAACAGGCCTACTCAGCCCGCCATTTGCTCCAATTGTAAAAGAAAGTGTAAATGGGCAGGCAAAAGAAACAAAATGCGAAATATGAAGTAATGCATCGATCTTCTTTCCTAAGATGACCAGAAACGGATAGGATCACGAATTCATACAGACAATGGGAAGCACAAAGGAGGAAGGGGGGAGCAGGCAGAGTCCCCCCAGCACAAGCTGGGTTATTCTGTTTAAGTGGGGACAGTCAACTTGATGAAGAATTTTGGCGAAGTATCTTTTTTATCTCTTCAGCAGCCTCCTCCCCACCTGCAAAGCTGAAATCTTCACCAGGAAAGGCCCCCCCTTCCACCTCTGCCCTGAAATTCTTGAAGGCACCCATTATCAAAGGGGCGAGATCCACGTATTTCTTTACGAAATGAGGCGAAAAACCACCAAACATGCCGATAAGGTCATGGCTGACCAGCACCTGACCGTCACAGTATGGGCCAGCTCCGATACCGATAGTAGGTATGGTAAGGGCCTCTGTTAAGATCTTTCCAACAGCACTTGGTATACATTCCAACACCAACGCAAAGGCCCCTGCGGATTCCAGCGCTTTCGCATCCTCATAGAGCCTTCTGCCAGAATCCAGATCCTTCCCCTGTACCTTGTAGCCACCCAGGGCACCGGCTGTCTGTGGCGTCAATCCTATATGCCCCATAACCGGCATACCGGCCTTGACTATCCTCTCTACTACAGGGGCCATCGATGTACCACCTTCCAATTTAACTGCATCGCAGCCGGCCTCCTTGAAAAATCTACCGGCATTCATGACCGCATCCCTTCTAGAGGTATGATAGGACATAAAGGGCATATCACCCACTAGCATTGCGGACTTTACCCCACGCCTTACCGCCTTGCAGTGATGCAGCATATCATCCATGGTGACCGGAACGGTTGAATCATAGCCCAGAACCACCATGCCCAATGAATCACCTACCAGGATTGCATCCACCCCTGATGTATCAATCATCCTTGCAAGGCTGTAATCGTAGGCGGTAAGTACCGTGATCTTTTCGCCTTTGTCTTTTTTATTTTGCAAATCCACAGGCAGAATAGACATGGTAGTGTTCCTTTTTCACTATAAAACCTTCTTTTGCGCCTGGTACCCTTGTATATGAAAACACTGCCAACCCAGGGCATACAGGCAACTGTCCAGACCAGCATAGGCCATGATTAAAAAAAAGACCAGATAAGATGGTTATAAGCCGGGTTCTGTATCTTCACAAGTAGTGAAGACGATGGTCATTCATCTAGGATGTCAGTTGCCTGACACCTCAAGCAACCTACCCGGAGACATCAGGCGGGCAACCTTCAAACGCCTCCCTATTCGGTCTTGCTCCAGGTGGGGTTTACCAAGCCCATGATGTCACCATCACGGCTGGTGAGCTCTTACCTCACCTTTTCACCCTTACCCTGTAACAAACAGGGCGGTCTATTTTCTGTGGCACTTTCCCTGGGGTTACCCCCGGTCCGTGTTACGGACCACCTTGCCCTATGGAGCCCGGACTTTCCTCTTGGCAACCCAGTGATGCCAAGCGACCATCCACCATCTCATCTGGTAAAAAAACTGATTAACCCAAGATCTTCATGCGGCCCGTATTCTCCATGCTGCCCTCCCGGTGCATAAAGATACGATCCTGATCCAAGGGGGGTATATTTTAATGGTAACCGCCATTGCCAGGGCATACAAAACGAAGTGTAAAAATGCGCCGCTGGAAACTCCTGCATTTTGGCTACAAAAAGGCCACATACGTCCAGTATGCTACGCCTTGTTGCCCATTGGGCCTTGTTCTTGAACGAATAAACCTCCTTTTAATTTAAGTATCAGACAATTCCTGTCAACAAGAACCTACACTGTGAAGGAACTGATATCCTGCCTCATTTTTCAATCTTTAGCGCATATATGAGTCTTTGACATGAGGGACATGTCAGGATCTTCTCATCCCTCAATAATTCATTATACATCTGAGGAGGAATATTCATATTGCAGGCACTGCATATGGCATCACTTACTGCAGCCACTACCACGCCTGCCCGACGATCCGCAAGGAACCGATATTTTGCAAGCAGTTCTGGTTCCACCTCTTCCGCCACCTTATCGCGTTCCTTTGTGAGCTCTGCTATCTTCACATCCAGATCCGCTTGGGACTTGGCAAGATGCTTTTCTTCAGCCTTGGTTTCTTTGATATCTACCTCTATCTCCTTTGCCCTTTGCGCAATCTGTTCCTTTAAAGAATTTGCCTCCTCCTCGAGTTCCAATATTTCATCTTCACGGGTCTTGTTGGATTTTTTTATCTCCTCGATCTCCTTGAGAAGCGCCTGATATTCACGATTGTTCTTTACAGAGGTCATCTTCTGTTGAGACTTTTTCATCCTTTCCGTCTCAAGTTCAAGTTCATCTTCTACCTCTGATTTCCGGGTCATTACATCCGATAACCGTTCTTTAAGCTCATCGAGCTCCGCTTGCTTGGCAGATAACCTCTCCTGAAGCGCATGAAGCCGTTCCGGAAGCTCTGCCTTCTCCTTGTTGAACTTGCGAATTTCAAGATCGATTCCCTGAAGCCTTACCAAGATCGAAAGTTCTGGTC
>WFZW01000035.1 GCA_015489365.1 Deltaproteobacteria bacterium
CATTTCAGGCAGACATATGGCTTGCCGGACGACAAGATAGAATTTCTGGTGGCCAGTTCTTCCGTGTCCATCAATGAAAGCCTGGATGCTGCTGAAAGTGCACTTGCCAGTGATGACCTCGATGGCCTGGCTGCAGCCATGCACAAGATGAAAGGCTCCCTGGTCAATATGGGATGTAAAGCCATGGCCGAGCTGGCCCTGACGATAGAACAAAGGGCACGTAAAGGGCAAAGAGGCTATGAATATACGGCGCAGCTCGACAAGCTCCGTAGGAGTCTAAAGATCCTCTTGGAATACGGACAACAGGAGGAAGAGACATCCCAGGCCCTTTGAACATTTTGCTCATCGTTTTCCTTCCTCTATCCTGTTAGTCAAATCATATGGTCCTGAAAGTTCGTTGCCTTCCCTATCAAAGAACCTTCCTTCCTTTATATATATGTCCCCACTTCCAAAGGCCTTGAGGGTTTCAACCATAAGTGGCAGCTCTCTTTTCACCCCTTCCTCTCTGATCCGGGCAAAAAGTGGATAGGATTCCCCGAAGGCCTTCTTTATACCTTGAAGCCCCATTGATCTTTCGTCTGCTTCCAGTTGACTCCATAACCTGGACCACTTCTCGTCACCGGTAATCTTGAACCTACAGAAGGTCACCGGAGGGCCCTTATCCAGTTCAGGGGTAACTAGGTGCATCATTACACCGGTATCTGTGGCACGTTGCTCTATAAGTTTCCATATTACCTCCTGCCAGGTACCGCTAGGTCCCGAGGGGGCTGCCGGATGGAGATTGATAATCGGAAAGGCCTTGCAGACCCTTGGACTCACCACCCACATATAACCGGCAAGCACCACAAGATCCACACTGAACCCCTTGAGCGCTTCAAGGACTGCCTCGTGATATCTGTCCCTCCATTCCTCCTTGTCCCTGGCCCTCAACTCAGGCAGATATTTAAGTGCGGAAAGATGTACCACAGGGATCCCGGCCTCACCGGCCAATTTTATTATCTCGTCGCTATAAGGCCCTTCGCTTGGCTCCTTCGATACAAAACAGTAGGCCATCTCAGCCTGGATATCACCATCCTTCAAGGAGGTATAAATCACCTTGAAAAGGTTCACCGCATCCCTGTCCCTACCCGTTGTCCACCAACCAAATCTAAACATCGATGTCTTCTCCCTCAATATCAACAGTACAGTAAGCGATACCCTACCACCGAGTTATACCTTGGACCCTGTGTTAATCCTGTCAAGCCAACTGCGGCCATAACCACTCAGCGAAAGTGCTGCGAGTCCCATTGCATCGGACAGGCATCCA
Organism: Deltaproteobacteria bacterium; assembly: GCA_015489365.1. Classification (GTDB taxonomy): domain Bacteria; phylum Desulfobacterota; class Dissulfuribacteria; order Dissulfuribacterales; family QOAL01; genus S143-34. The sequence continues at coordinate 1,307 of WFZW01000035.1, forward strand.
TCAATCTTCTTTCCTGACAACATCCCATGCAAGAAACCCGCATTGAAGGCATCCCCTGCCCCGGTATTGTCTACAATTTTTTTCACACTTGCTGCAGATTGGAAGATACGTCTTCCGCCGCAAAGGGCCATGGCCCCCTTAGAACCCATCTTCATGCACAATAGGGAGCCTCTACACTGGGAAAGAACCGGGTAGGAAGCCCTCATCCTATCGGTATGGACCATCTGCCCAAGGTATCTGGCCACCTCAGAGACGCCATCGCCTTTGGTAGACGCGTTGGTCAACATGGCCACCTCCTCCCTGGTAATAAAAAGGATCGATGCGGCCTTGATCAGGGCTACAAGTGCATCCAGGCCACGTCTTGCATAAAGTTCTCCCGGATCAAGCGAGAGCAACTGTCCATCTGAAAGCATGGTAGCCATCCTCTCGTGGACTCTGATCCCACTTTTTTCAACTAGAGAACTTAGGTGCAGGACCTCACTTTCCTTGATGGCAGCTTGGAGTGCAGGGCCTCCAAAAATGGCCTCCCCTTCATGAGGTGCCACGAACATGGCCCGATCCAGCATTTTTCTACCAATCACGACCACACAAACCGCACTCTTGCCAGTCCTTCTCACCAGGGAACAATCTACCCCTGTCATGGAATCGAGGATGAATTGACCTGCCTCATCGTCCCCTACCACCCCTGCAAATCCGCAACTGTGACCAAGGGCAGCAAGGGCGCAGATGGTATTGGCAGCCGAACCGCCTCCGCTTTCAGCAACAAGCCTTCCGGTCCTACCTAAAAAGGTCCTGAGCCGTTTGACCTCTTCATGGGAACCTGCCACCTCCCTACCAGGGGAAAGGTCAAAGCCCGCCTTTCTTATTATTGACAGGTCTTCAACCTCGTAAACCAGATCCAGGTTCAAGGCACCGGAACCCAATATTTTCATCATCTCTCCTTCGGTCGAATCCACAGCAAACTTGCAGATTGCATGATCACGGATTATTGAATGTCTCAAATGCAATCTCTGACCCGGAGGGTATCTTATCATGAAGGCTATGGTATTAGAAAGGGTTGGAAGTCCCCTGAAATATATCGATGTCAAAAGGCCTGAACCGGGTCCAGGACAGCTTCTCATAAAGGTTGAGGCCTGCGGAGTTTGTAGAACCGATCTCCATGTAATCGATGGAGAGCTGGCGCACCCCAAGCTTCCGCTCATCCCTGGACATGAGATCGTAGGCAGGGTGAATGCAGTTGGCGATAGGGTCAGCAAATTCAAAGTAGGGGATCTCGTCGGGGTTCCATGGCTTGCAAGGACCTGTGGCAAATGCAAGTATTGCATGTCAGGCAGGGAGAACCTCTGCGATAATGCACTTTTTACCGGCTATAGCGTGGATGGAGGATACGCTGAGTACACGGTTTCATACGAGGATTACACCTTTAAGTTACCCCATGGCTACGCCCTGGAAAGGGCTGCCCCGCTGCTTTGTGCAGGCCTTATCGGCTACAGATCCCTTTCCATGGCCGGAAATGCTAACAGGATCGGACTCTATGGCTTTGGTGCTGCGGCTCATATAATTACCCAGGTGTGCAGGTTCCAGGACAGACAGGTGTATGCCTTTACAAAGAAAGGTGATGTTGAAAAACAGGAATTTGCCAGGAGGTTAGGGGCGCTTTGGGCAGGGGATGCTGACCAATCTCCCCCGGTTGAACTCGATGCCGCAATCATCTTTGCACCAGTGGGGGATCTCGTCCTATCCGGGCTCAAGGCGGTATCAAAGGGCGGCACTGTCGTATGCGCCGGTATTTACATGTCTGACATCCCCTCATTTCCCTATGACATCCTGTGGTGGGAGCGGCAGATCCGTTCAGTGGCCAATCTTACAAGGAGGGATGGAGAAGAATTCATGAAACTGGCCGCTGCCTTCCCTATAAAAACACAGGTTACCACCTTTGCCCTAAAGGATGCCAACAAGGCACTTTCCATGCTGAGAAAAGGCGCTATAAAGGGAGCTGCGGTTCTGGTCCCATAGACCCGGGGGGGAGGATATCTTGTCTGTTTCCCATCTCATGTCTGAAATAAATGGTTTCGTATGGGGCCCCTACATGCTGGCGCTTCTGGTTGGAACCGGCATATACCTGACCTTTAGACTCCGGTTCGTACAATTTTTCAGGTTACCTGCCGCTCTAGGGCTCATCTTTTCCAGGCACAACAATCGTGGACAGGGGGATATCCCACCCGTACAGGCCTTGACAACCGCCCTGTCGGCTACGATTGGTACGGGAAATATAGCAGGGGTTGCAACCGCGATCTATCTTGGGGGGCCAGGGGCCATTTTCTGGATGTGGATATGCGCGGTCTTCGGCATGGCTACGAAATATACAGAGGCACTTCTTGCGGTAAGATTCAGACATGTGATGCCAGATGGTAACATGCAGGGTGGACCCATGTGCTACATATCGGATGGCCTGGGACTCAGGTGGCTGGGTTGGCTATTCGCATTCATGGGTAGCATTGCCGCCTTTGGTATCGGAAGCATGGTGCAATCCAATTCCGTGGCAATTGCACTGAAGGAGACCTGGCGTATCCCGGACGTACTGACCGGTATGGTTCTGGGTTTGTTGACAGGGGTGGTTATTATTGGGGGCATCAAGAGGATAGGAAAAGTCACCGAGAAGATCGTCCCTATAATGGGCATATTTTATGTTTTGGGCGCCATGACCATCATCGTTCTTAATCTGGATGCCATGCCTGGGGCGCTTACCCTGATCTTCAAACATGCCTTCACTCCGATAGCGGCTCAGGGTGGATTCGCCGGTGCAGCAGTAACCTCTGCCATGAGATTCGGGATAGCACGGGGGATATTTTCAAACGAGGCCGGGCTTGGAAGCGCACCCATAGCACATGCCGCGGCCCAGACCTCTGAGCCAGCCCGTCAAGGGCTGATCGCCATGACAGGCGTTTTCTTCGACACAATCGTCATATGTTCCATGACCGCACTTGTGATACTGGTTACAGGGGCCTGGAGCAGTGGTTTCACGTCCAGTGCGCTCACCCACCTTGCCTTTGAAAGAGGCCTTCCAGGTGGAGGTGGACTAATCGTGACCATTGGCCTGGTCTTTTTTGCCTATTCCACCATGATAGGTTGGGCCTACTATGGGGAGGAATGCGTAAGTTATATCTTTGGCACCCGGGCAAAGGTGCCATACAGGTACGTGTTCTGCCTGGCTATTGTCCTTGGTGCCTTTCAACGGGTGGGGTTTGTATGGGATTTTTCAGACACCATGAACGGTGCCATGGCGATTCCGAATCTGATAGGTCTACTGGGCCTGTCTAGTGTGGCTGCAAGACTAGGTAAATAGGCCTCTTAATGCCGTCAGATAAAAAAACATTTAGATTTAACCACAGAGTTTTCCATAGGCCCTATGGGCCATCTCCCCTACGGTTACATCCAAGAATCCACCTTCTGAATATATACTGACAGGTATATCGTCATGAAGGAGTTCCCTTAGCACCTCACAATCCGATCTGCTTCCAAGCAGACCTAATGCCCTTATGGCGAGCGCCCTTGACTCAGGATCCATATCCCTGAGGTATGGCCTAAGGAATTTTGCGGTATCAAAACCCTTCAAGAGATCCGGACGGACCTCGGCCAATCTGGCTATTCCCCAAAGGGCACCTCGCCTCAAGGGGGTATATTCAAGGAAGTTGCCGTCTTCCCGGATATAGGACACGAGGATCTTGAAATACTCCTTGGCCAGGGCCTCATTGTTGGCCAGGACCTCGGCCATGGCCTCTGGGGCCCCCCACCCTATTCCACCGGATTCATCGTTCAGGCTCCACATAAGGCGCCTGATGATTATCCTGGCCTCTTCCATATCGTGTTTGGCAATGGAAGAGACCACCTTGCCAAATGCAATTATGGCAGTCCATCGTTTGGCAGGTTCTGTGTGATAAAAACCTGCGATAAGCGGCTTTATGGCCTTTTTAGCAGGGATGTCGCGGAGATATTCCAAAAGAGACGGAAGATCCGCATTCTCTATGAAATATCTCACCCTATGTCTGATATCCCTGCTCATCGCTCGATCTATGTTTTTAATCCATCGGTTCCATTTCCTTGCCACAGCACATGGGTACAGGTTCACCTGGTTTACAGTGCATGTATTTTTGGCAAATGGAGCACAGATAGGTACATTCTTCTTCTACCTTCTTCTTATCGGAATAGGTGGTTTTCCCACCAGGAATACCCTCAATAGTAAACCTGGCGACCTTATCGAAACCAGGAACAAAATTGCCTATAGGGACAATCTTCTTATTATCGCCGTAGCAATCCACCACCACCTTCCACAATATATCGAGGGAGGCCGTTTCCTGGGAATTTTCCGGTTCGAATTCTATCACATTCCTGTCTACTCTTATCTGCATTCTATCTCTACCTCTAATGCATAGGTTATAGGGAATCCCTGACAGCCTGTCCCATCTTTTTGCCAAGCTCTACACATTCCTTGAGGTGGCTGTGATCCGGTACATACTTGACCCTAAGGCCAGGATCTATCAGATCAAACTTCATGTCTTCCATGGCCTTGTTCATGAGTTTTACTGCCTCGCCACTCCAACCATAGGAACCAAAGGCAGCGCCGAATTTGTTCGTGGGTCTCAGCCCTCTCATATACATGAGGAAGCCGGCCATGCGGGGTAACAGGCCATTATTTAGGGTCGGACATCCAAGGGCTATCGCCTTGGCATCAAGGACCTCGGTCATCACATCACTGCGATGGTTAACCCTTAGATCCATAAGCTTAACGCTGACGCCCCGTGACTCTATTCCGTCTGCAACGGCCTTGGCCATCATCTCGGTGCTGTGCCACATGGTATCATATATCACCAGGGCCTTGTTAGTGCCTTCATGCACACACCATCTGGAGTAGGCGTCTAGGATCTTGCCAGGATCCTTGCGCCATACAATCCCATGATCAGGCGCAATCATATCTATCTCTATGCCCATCTCGCCCACCTTTTTCAGCAGTTTCTTAACCAGTGGCGAGTATAGAGTAAGGATATTAGCATAGTACTTGGCTGCCTCATGCATGAGGACGGACTGATCTATTTCGTCGTCGAATCTCTCTGTAGAGGCAAGGTGTTCACCGAAGGCATCGCTTGAAATCAATAATTTTTCCTCAGGGATATAGGAAAACATGCTGTCAGGCCAATGAAGCATCCTGGTTTCCAGGAAGGTAATCGAGTGCTTGCCTACAGATATAGTCTCCCCGGGCCCAGCAACCTGGTATGGCCAATCCTCCCGGTGAAAGTGATCAAGCAGGGCCTTTTTACCCATCTGCGAACAAATGACCTTTTCCGGTTTAACCAGATCGATTATATCGGGCAGGCTACCCGAGTGGTCCATCTCCACATGGTTTACAACTATGTAATCTATCTCCTTTGGGTCGATTATGGACCGGATACGGTGGATCAGTTCGCCCTTCATGTTTTTCTTCACCGTATCAAACAAGACCTTCTTTTCATCTAACATGAGATAGGAGTTATACGTGGTACCCCTGTAGGTAGAGTAACCATGGAAGTCCCTCACGGACCAATCAACGGCCCCTACCCAAAATATATCTTTTTTTATCTCTCTTACTTCCATAACTTCTCCTTTAGGATCCTGAATAACTAGATATGCTTACCGTGAAAATACAGAGTCTATGGGCTGTATCTTTATATATTGGGGGTGCGGCACCAAGGTACGGGCCGCATGGAAG
>WFZW01000036.1 GCA_015489365.1 Deltaproteobacteria bacterium
ACTCAAACCTTCACGCAGCCCGTATCCTCGGCGCTGCCCATATGGGTACTATATTTTCACGGTAAATTATGTACCTTAAATGTTGAATGATTTTATTGGGATATTTACGCATCTTTGGGGTGAATAAAGAAGGCCGACAAGAAGATCGTATCCGAACAAATATGGTGCAGAACAAAAAAATGAAGGCCTTCTTGAGGAGGTCCAAGAAGGCCTTCGGGGAGAGGAGGGTTGGGAGGGATAGGGAGTTTCTTGCTGTGTCTTTTACTATCTGTTAAGCAAACCTTGTGCCAGGATTTTGTTTCCTGGCCTTCCCATCGTGTTTGAAAAATAAATTATGCATGTAGCGTGCCACAATTCCAATCTATTTTTTTATTCCGTAATTTTTTAATTTATATTGCAGGGTTCTTAGCGAAATTCCCAATATATCTGCTGCCTTACGTCTATGCCCCTTGGTCTGCTCAAGGGTTTCCTCTATAGCCTCCCGCTCCAAATCAGCCAGGCGCTTTAATTCTCTTCCCTTCCGGATGGCACCGGAACGATTATTCTCCTTTCTTTGCTCCTCAACAAGTGGAGAGATGTTTACGACAGGCCCCTTGGAGAGGATTATCGCCCGCTCCAATACATTGTGGAGTTCCCTGACATTGCCTGGCCAATCGTATGATTCCAGGGTAGCAAGAACATCATCAGGGATTTCGAGCATCTTCCTACCCACCTTGGCTGCAATATGTCTTGCCAGATATCTAGCAAGCCTTGGAACCGCACCCTTTCTCTCTCTCAACGGTGGAAGATTGATGGGAAACACATTCAACCTGTAAAACAAATCCTCCCGAAATCCACGATCCTTTATCCTCTCCATGAGGTCCTGATTCGTAGCGGCAATGACCCTGGCATCGGTCTTAAGTGTCATGGTACCGCCAACCCTTTCAAAGGAACGTTCCTGTAAAACCCTAAGCAACTTTGCCTGGGCAGGAAGTGGCATTTCCCCGATCTCATCAAGAAAGATCGTGCCCTCCTGGGCCAACTCGAACTTACCCCTCTTTGCCTTTACAGCGCCGGTAAAGGCGCCCTTTTCATGTCCGAACAGTTCGGATTCTATCAGGTTTTCTGGTATAGCAGCGCAATTGATTTCTACAAAGGCGCCCTTTTTACCACTCAGATGATGTAAGGTCTTTGCAACGAGGCTCTTACCTGTCCCACTTTCCCCCTGCAAAAGCACCGTGGCATCGGTCGCTGCCACCTGTTTGATCTCGTTCCAGACATCCTCCATTCCTGCAAAAATTACATCCACAGGTGGAAGGCCCTCGGCCAACTGGCTGTTCCACAACGTATTGGTGGCCATCAAAGACTGACGTTCCACCACCTTGGCCACGGCCATTCGTAGCTCATCCGGATCCTTTAAGGGCTTGATCAGATAATCCAATGCCCCGTGTTTCATTGCTTCTACCGCATTTTCCACAGTGGCATAGGCAGTCAGGATAATAATATCGATTTCAGGCTGCTTTGCCTTAACGGCCTTAAGTAATTCCAGCCCACCCATTTCAGGCATCCTGAGATCGGTTATGACCAGATTTGGAGAAAAATCCTCAACGATTGCCAATGCCTCCTTCCCATTGTAGGCTGATCGCACCTGGAACCCTTCCTTCTTCAGTATCCTGAGCAGTAAGGTCGTCAGGGACTTCTCATCGTCCACTACTAATATGCGAAAGTCCTGGTTACTCATAATTTTTTTAATTCAACCATGCACCTACAAGGACACATAATGATTCATTCTTGGCCCACTGGCTACTTATACCGTGAAAATACAGCATCTATAGGGTGCAACACAAAGGATATGGGCACACCCAAGTTTTTGTTCATGTAGGTCCATGGGTATTTGTACAAAACAGTCCTTAATAAAGCTAAACCGTTACGTTAAGGAGTTACTTTTTTTGTTTATAATCTAGTTATTCCATTTTATGCTAGCAAGCACTTATGGATTGTCTATTCTTGATCAACCCCGTTTCAGGATCAAAATCCGGTCAGAGGATATCCAGCTTGCTGGGAAACGATTCCTCTGCCCAAGGGGTACGTAAGTACCTAGTCTTCACCGATCCTGGACGCCTGGAATCCCAAGTACTTTCCCTTGCTCCCGGCCGTGACCTTGTTGTCATAGCAGGTGGCGATGGCACGGTTTCAAGGGTGGTAAATGGCCTTTCCAGGCTTGATTCCCCACCACCCTTTGCCATTCTTCCAATAGGCACTGGGAACGATCTTGCAAGAACTACCGGATGGTGGCGCATTTGGCACAACGAAGGACTTGAGGGATTCTGGGCCGCTGTAAGCGCCGGCGAGGTCAAGCCGATAGACCTGTGGACCTGTGATAATGGCCCGGCCTTCATTGCCTATGCAGGATTCGGGCTAGACGCCAGGATACTCGAATCGGTGGAACGTGTCCGGCAAAAGGGGATTGGCAGACTCCTTGGAGTATATGGCACCAAGTTTCTTTACGCTGCCTGTGGAGCCAGGCATCTCCTCTTCCCCACACCGGGATGCAAAACCCGCAACATCGAGTTGTCCATTCCATACGCCAGAAACAATCAACATAATGGTAACATGACAGGGCACATATTGCTCTTGATCAATATAAACCACTATGCAGGGGGTGGCAGAATCAATCCAACCGGACGATGGGACGACGGAAAACTGGAGGCCTTTATCCTACCCAGAACCATTGCGTACCTGAGTCTTCTCTTGAAGGGACGCCTTGGCATCCTCTCACCACCCGATGCAGACATGCAACAGGAACGGATGGAAATCTTCACAAGGCAGGCCGTGCCCGTCCATTTCGATGGCGAGTTTGCAGGCTACATACCTCTACACCGGCGGCTAGGTGTAAATCAGGAAAGAAGCCTGCCCATACTGGTACCGCCAGGCAACCTCTGGGTCAAGGAAAAAACCACCCCTGGCCTGGCAAAGGAAACACCAATCAAAAAGGCCAGATCATCCCCGGTGCCTGATCCAGCGATTTCATCCCAGGACACGGGTTGCCGATAAGGACGAACAAGGGAAAGGATTGCCTGGAGACGATATTTCCGCTGCACTTAAGATATGAACACATTTAATAGATCGAGCCTAAATGATAAGGGCTTATTGATACTAAGCCTATTGCAATTTAGGTATCAAGAGGAGAAACAATCGTGCCAGAAAGAAGAAAAAGCCCACGCTATCCCATCAACCTGAGGGCCTATTTCCCAGAACTTAAAGTCTGGGGCCATACAACTAACATATCCCTGGACGGATGTTATATTGAGGTCAATACTCCGATCTCTGAGGGTTTCTTGACCGACCTGCTACTTGAAATTCCGGTAATAGGGGTCGTGGCCATGAAGGGTTATGTACAACATACGGACGATGAAAAACCAGGTATGGGGCTCCAGTTCGTACAGGTTAGATTTGCATACGAAGAATCCGATTACTACACCATATACTCCAAGTTTGTAAAATTGATGCCTAAATTTGAAGAAATCAGGGGAATCTACCTAGATCTGGTACAAAAGGGGCTGCTAAAGCTCCTGAACATGCCTGAGCAGAAAAGAGAAACCGCCGAGAAGGAAAACACACCATGATACCAACCTTTCATGCAGTTACGAAGCTTCGTAACTGCATGAAAGGTTGGTAATAAAGATGGCAATGGAAACCAACCAACCAATATTAGAGGTCCTGTTTTTTGTTATAGGTGCCTGCATAGGAAGTTTTTTGAACGTATGCATAAGCAGACTACCTGCACACAGATCAGTAGTTGTCCCGGGTTCTGCCTGTCCAAAATGTGGACACCGGCTTTCCTGGTGGGAGAATATTCCATTGATCAGTTACCTTATCCTAAGGGGTAAATGCAGATCATGCGGAATGGATATATCCATCCAGTATCCCCTGGTTGAATTCATAACCGGCCTTTTCTCGCTGTCACTTTTCCTCAAATTTGGATTATCTATCGACTACCTCGTCTATTTTTGTTTTACCGCAGCCCTCATCGTGATCATCTTCATAGATCTGTGGCACCAGATCATACCCGATGTCATTTCTCTTCCGGGCATATTGATCGGTTTTCTATCCTCCCTTGTCTTGACCAACATGTCCTGGTTTGATTCCATCGCAGGAATAGTTGCAGGAGGTGGTTCATTGTTTCTTGTAGCCTGGGGATATCACCTCCTGACCGGCAGAGAGGGGATGGGCGGAGGTGACATAAAATTGTTGGCCATGATAGGGGCGTTTCTCGGGTGGCAAGCCATTCCTGTTGTCATATTCCTGAGCGCCGTAACAGGCTCCATCGTGGGAATCGTAGCCCTGGCCCTTAGGGGTGCCAACCGTCACACGGCTATACCCTATGGTCCATTCCTGGCCGGTGGGGCCCTGGCATATCTCTTCTGGGGGAAAAATATCGTAAATTGGTATCTCAATCTCATCCCCAAGGCATAACGGGGAACCATAACCTGGGAAGAAGGCGCATGAAAGTTGAGGTCCGGACTTGCAGTAAACAAAAAAAATATTCATAATTATATAAATTATTGTAAACCCTATTACATACCGGTACGCTAACAGGATAAGTTCTTCTAACCGCTGTAAATTCCCTCAAACAAGACCAACCGGGGGTGGAACCGCGGAGGCATGAGATAAAAACTCATGACAAGGGATGGATTTTTTCTCAAGGGAACAATAACTTAAAAAATGTTGCCATCAACAAATCCGGAGTATTAAGTGAACAAGCCCAGGGTATTAGTAATAGATGATGAATTCGAAGCCCGTAATACGGTGGCATCCATCTTGGGTTCTTCAAGGGGGGGATTCGATGTCGTCCAGGCCGCCAATGAAGATGAAGGCCTTTCATTGATAAAGAATCAGAATTTCGATCACATATTGACTGATATTTTCTTAAGACCCAATCCGGACAAAAAAATGACCGGCATGGAACCTGGAAACGGCATCCACTTCCTGCAACAGGTCAAGGCCCTCGGGATCAAATCCAATATCATAATGATGTCAGGCCAGGCCGATGTGGACATTGCCATGCATGCCATCAACCTGGGCGCTGCCGACTATATCCACAAGCCTGTAAGTGCGGGCCATCTATTTTTCGTCCTAAGACGGATCGAAGAACAGGCGCGCCTTAAAAAGGAAAACGCCCTCCTTAGAAATGAGGTGGAAGAACGTTATTCCTTTAGCAACATAGTAGCCCGCAGCCCCGAGATGCAGAGGATCTTCGATGTAATAGAGAAGGTCAAGGATTACAAGACAACGGTCCTTATAACGGGTGAGAGCGGTACAGGCAAGGAACTCGTTGCCAAGGCCCTGCACTTTAACAGTGTAAGGCGAAATGCCCCGTTCATCGCCATAAATTGTGGGGGAATCCCTGAAAACCTGCTGGAAAGCGAATTGTTCGGCCACGTAAAGGGAGCGTTCACCGATGCAATAAGGGCAAAGAAGGGCCTATTCGAAGAGGCAAACGGGGGTACCCTGTTCCTGGACGAGCTGGGGGACCTTCCCCTCTCCCTCCAGGTAAAACTGCTCAGGGTCCTCCAGGAAGAAGAGATCCGTCCATTGGGCGACAATAGAACCATAAAGGTGGATGTGAGAATAGTCGCGGCTACTGCAAAGGATCTCTCGCAGAGTGTACGGGAGGGAAAATTCAGGGAAGATCTCTATTACCGGATAAACGTATTATCCATGATCATTCCTCCCCTAAGGGAACGCAAGGAGGATATAAGGCTCCTGGTGGAACACTTCCGCGAAAAATATAATCAACGCCTCAATACCGACATCCAGGGCGTAAGCCCCGATGCCATGCACCTGTTACTTGAATACAAGTGGCCTGGTAACGTTAGAGAGCTTGAAAATGTAATTGAAAGGGCCATGGTACTTACCGAGAACAAGATAATCCAGGTAGAGGACCTGCCACCTCAATTAAAACCAGGACACCAGGGAATCGGGGATAGTTGTACCCAGATCCCAGGCCTGGACAACTCCATTCTTTCCATCAAGAAGGGTAGCAAGATACTTGAAAGGGTACTAATCAAACGTGCCCTGGAAAAGACCGGGGGTAACAAGACCCAGGCCGCCCAATTGTTGGAAATAAGCCTGCCAGCGCTCCTCTACAAGATGAAGGATTACGGCATCAACAATCACTAGCCTTCACGTGCCACAGGGTATGAAATATAGGGCTAAACCACTTCTAGTCCAACCCCACGGCCCTTTTGAGGTTCTTCACCTCGTTTCTAGAAAGCCTCCTGAACTTACCCATTGCAAGCCCTGCCAATTCCAAGGGCCCCATTCTTACCCTGGTAAGTTCCTCCACCGGATGCCCAACAGCGGCCATCATCATCCTAATCTGACGTTTACGCCCTTCCTTCAATATTACCTCTAGAAGGGTATAACGCCTGGTGGTCCCCAGTACCTTGATACTACATGGCAAGGTCCTCCGTCCCTCTATCTCTAGTCCACCTCTAAGACGTTGTAGATCTGCCCTCGATGGTCTTCCCCTTACCCTTACATGATAGGCCTTCTCCACCTTGTGCCTTGGGTGCAGAAGACGATTTGCAAGCTCTCCATCATTGGTGAGTAGCAAAAGCCCCTGGCTGTTCATATCAAGCCGCCCAACCGGATACAGACGAGCACCTGTATGTCCTCCTATTATATCCATGACCGTTGGACGGCCAAAGGGATCATGCACTGTGGTCAGAAAACCAACCGGCTTATTGAGCAACCAGTATTCCTTTCCCCTAGGAAGTTCTATCCTTTTCCCTGCTACCTCAACCAGATTAACCCCGGCCTCTACCTGAATCCCAAGCTCCGATACCCTTGAGCCGTCCACCCTGACCAGGCCCTTTTTTATTAGCGCCTCAGCGGCCCTTCTGGAACAGACCCCTGCATGTGCCAAAAATTTTTGAAGTCTCATGATATTATATTATACAAGATCCTATCCTACTTAAAATACCAAGAGGGAAGCAGACAAAGGTGATTCATGGCAAAACCCATGGATAAAAAAGGGCTTAGGCAAGGCATCTCAACCGGTTCCTGCGCCGCTGCTGCGGCCAAGGCAGCAACACTTGTTGCCCTTGGAGTATATTCCAGGCCGATCGTTGAGGTTCCACTTCGGTTTCCGGATGGCCAAGCCCGCAATATCCCTGTACATCGATGGTCGAGGATAGACGAGTTAGAGGCCATGGCCGGGATCATCAAGGACGCAGGCGATGATCCTGACATAACCCATGGCGCCGAGATCACGGCAAGGGTTAGATTATATCATGAGAGACAGGTTCATGATGAAACGCCTGGAGATGGCCTTGAAAACAGGATCGAAATAGTGGGCGGCAAGGGCGTGGGTATAGTAACAAAACCCGGGCTCCCGGTAGCGCCAGGCAAGCCAGCGATAAATCCCGTACCAAGGCAGATGATTACCCAGGCCGTACTGGATGTAATAGGCAAGACCAGCATGTATGCCAGGGTTACAATCGAGGTTCCTAATGGCGAGAAACTGGCACGAAAGACCCTTAACAGAAGGCTTGGCATAGTAGGTGGAATATCGATACTTGGAACCACTGGCATCGTAAAACCCATCTCCTCTGAGGCATGGTGTGCCACGATAAGCCTGTCCATGAACGTGGCAGTGGCCGAGGGGATCCGATCGGTGGTACTGGCCACTGGCAGGACCTCGGAGTCTGCGGCCCAAGGACTCCTCGACCTACCCGAGGAGGCATTCATAACCATGGGAGACTACGCAGGATTTTCGTTCAAGGAAGCGGGGAAAAGGGATCTAGACACCGTTTATCTGTCATGTCAATGGTCAAAACTACTCAAGATGGCCATGGGGTGGACACAAACCCACGTGAGACACGGGGCACTCAAACCTGAAGATGTGGAAGCCCTATTTTACAAGTTGTTCCCAGACATGAAAAAGGCTGTGTATACCCATGCCAATACGGTAAGGGAGATATTTAACCGGCTGGATAAACAAAAGGATATCCGACAGGTAGTATTCCGCCAGATAAGCCACGAGGCATATCTTAGGCTGAAAAGATTTCTCAAAGCAGAACAACGCCTGATCATATTCTTATGTTCGTATGGGGGAGATGTGATAAATATATATCCTTGAACGTACAAACCCTTCACACGGTAAATTATGCATTTCGGATACCGAATGATTTACCGTGAAAATACAGGGTCTATGGGCTGTATCTTCATGTATTGGGGGTGCGGC
>WFZW01000037.1 GCA_015489365.1 Deltaproteobacteria bacterium
ATGTCTGGACACTCAAAGTGGAGCACTATCAAGCACAAAAAGGCTGCCCAGGACGCCAAAAGGGGTAAGACATTTACTAAGCTTATCAAGGAGATAACCGTTGCCGCCAGGCTGGGCGGTGGGGATCCATCGGCAAACCCAAGACTTCGGGCAGCCATAGAGGCGGCAAAGGCCTGTAATATGCCCAAGAGCAATATCGAACGGGCGATCAAAAAGGGAACGGGTGAACTCGAAGGGGTAAGCTACGAGGAAGTAACCTATGAAGGTTATGGACCGGGGGGTGTTGCGCTCCTGGTAGAGACGATAACCGACAACAGGCAGAGGACGGTGGCCGAGGTCCGCCATATCTTGTCAAAGAGGGGCGGAAACATGGGAGAACCGGGAAGTGTTGCCTGGATCTTCGAAAAAAAGGGCTTGATAGTGATCGACAAATCAAAGGTTGACGAAGATACCCTCATGACCATAGCCCTCGAGGCAGGGGCTGAAGATATCAAGGACAGTGATTCCGAATGGGAGGTAGAAACCGCCCCTGAGACATTAAACGATGTAAAGGCCGCGATAGAGGCAGCGGGCATCGAGATATTGTCTTCGGAGATAACCATGGTCCCAGGCAATACCGTGACCATAGAAGACGAGAAGCAGGCCCAACAATTGCTGGCCCTGATGAATGCCCTTGAGGAAAACGATGATGTACAGCATGTGTATGCCAACTTCGATATCCCGAACGAGATCCTGGAACAAGTGGCCTAGGTGAAGGAAGAACTTATAATAGGTATCGATCCGGGCTCCAGGGCTACGGGCTACGGGCTGCTGGCCACAAATGGAAACAGGCTCAGATTCGTGGACGCCGGGGTCATACGTATGGGCCAGGGGCTAGCCTTTCCACAACGCCTGGACAAGCTATATTGCCGCTTGAAGGAGGTAATAGAGATACACAGGCCCACTGCCTCGGCGGTAGAAGATGTCTTTTACTCCATTAACGCGAAAAGTGCCCTTCGCCTAGGCCATGCAAGGGGTACAGTGATACTTGCCGCTGTTCACGGTGGCCTTCCGGTCTATGAATACACACCGCTTGAGGTCAAAAAGGCCGTGGTAGGTTACGGACGGGCGGAAAAATCCCAGGTACAGCATATGATATGCGTTTTATTGAACCTGTCCAAATGCCCGCCCATGGATGCGGCTGACGCATTGGCCGTGGCGGTGTGCCATGCCCACACCAGCCAAACGCACTGGACAAACAGGGCTGGTAGATAGGCATGGGCATCTATGCCTATGGTTTTTGCATATGATCGGATACATCCATGGAAAATTGCTTCACGTGGAAGGAAATGAGATCCTGGTGGATGTAAACGGACTGGGCTACGAACTTTCCATACCTGACTCAAGCCTTGCGAAGCTGGGCAAGGAAGGGGACGAAATCACCCTGTTTACACACCTTGTCTCCAAAGAGGACAGCCTGATCCTCTATGGCTTCGAATCCCTGGAAGAGAAGGCGGCCTTCCGTCTTTTGTTGGAGGTATCTGGGGTCGGTCCCAGGCTAGCCCTTGCCCTACTGTCCAGGCTTTCACCTGCCCAGTTGCTCCAGGCCCTTGCCACCGGAGAGATATCAAGGCTCCAAGCAGTAAAGGGGGTTGGAAGGAAGACCGCGGCAAGGCTCCACGTCGACCTGAAGGAGAAAGCCAGGGAACTGCTTTCCAAAAAAGGCATTACACAACACGTCCGGCCCACCGAACTTGCAGAGGCACCGGAGTCATCCATCTGGAGCGATGCCCTATCTGCGCTCATGAATCTTGGGTACCATCAAAACGAGGCGGAAAGTGCCCTTGAACGTCTGGGGCACAGTAGCGATGGCCATGACGTGGAAATGTTGATTAAAGAGGCATTAAAACTACTTTCATCCAGGGGAAGAAACGCCAGCCGATGAACCGATCGGAATACATCAAACCATCTTCACCAAGCCTTCTGCCTGAATCCCTTGAAGAGGACCGCAACATTGAACCTGCCTTGAGGCCCTCAAGGCTGTCCGAGTACGTGGGCCAAAGGGAGGTCAAGATGGGGTTGGAACTATTTATAACCGCAGCCAAAAAGAGAAAGGAGGCCCTTGACCACGTACTTCTGCACGGTCATCCTGGCCTTGGGAAGACAACACTTGCACATATCATAGCGTCAGAGCTGGGAGTAGGTATAAGATCCACATCAGGACCGGTAATAGAAAGACCAGGGGATCTTGCCGCCATTTTGACCAATATGCAGGATGGAGAGGTGCTGTTCATAGATGAAATCCACCGCCTTAGTCCAACAGTAGAGGAAATCCTTTATCCTGCCATGGAGGACTTTCAACTGGACCTGATCATTGGCCAAGGTCCAAGCGCCAGAAGCATAAAAATAGATCTACCTAGATTCACCATGGTTGGGGCGACCACCAGGGCCGGCCTGTTATCTCCCCCCCTGAGGGATAGATTCGGGGTGGTTATGAGGGTAGACTTCTATACCGATGAGGATCTTAAGGAAATCCTGTTCAGGTCCGCCAGGCTGATGGGGATATCCCTGGATAGCCAGGGGGCAATGGAGATCGCCAGGAGATCCAGGGGAACACCTAGGATTGCCAACCGCCTCCTGAGACGGGTACGGGACTTTGCAGAGGTTAGGGCCGATGGGCATATCACCAGACAGGTAGCCGATGCCGCGCTGAAACTACTTGACGTAGACCAGCAAGGACTCGACAAGATGGACAGGGAGATACTAGGTGCTATAATTGATAAATTCAAGGGCGGACCAGTGGGTCTTGACACCCTGGCCACCTCTGTGGGAGAGGAACGGGGAACCCTCGAGGATGTCTATGAACCATTCCTGATTCAACGCGGCTACATACACCGGACCCCCAGGGGACGGGTAGCCACCGAACTGGCCTACAGGCACCTGAACAGGAAGAGGTTCTGATCTTTGCCCTTTCCGGGCCGTTGCATCCTTATTTTACCTCGATACTGAAAGGAAAATTCATGCCTACCATAAAACCATTAGAACCTGGAGAACTTCGCCTGAAGATAGACCCGGAATCCCTGGGTTTTGAAAGGCTCAGCCAGCTAGAAATGGCAGAAAGTCTGGTGATAGCCCAGGAACGGGCGGTCAGGGCACTGGATTTTGGCCTTAAGATGGGGCATCCGGATTTCAACGTCTATGTTGCCGGGATACAGGAGACCGGATTGCTTGAACTTGCAAAGACAAAGCTGTACGAGGCGGCACGTTCTGCTAACAAATGCCCTTCGGACTGGTGCTATGTCTACAACTTCAAGGACCCGGACAAACCCATCGCGGTGGAACTTCCAAAGGGGCATGGCAGGAAATTCCGCTCGGACATGGCAGACCTGGTGGATGCGCTCAAGCTCCACATACCCAAAAGTTTCGAGGGAGAAACATATCTGGCACGCAAGGAAGAGGTTATAAGAAAGTTTAACAATGCAAGACGCCAGATATTCGAGGAACTCGATGAAAAGGTAAAGGCCAAGGGATTCCTGCTCCAGGCAGAGCCTGGCGCCATGATGATAATCCCTGCCAAGGAAGATGGCTCGCCCCTGTCACCCGAGGACCTGGCCAAGTTGCCCAAGGAAAAACAAGATGAACTCAAGGCAAACAGCGAGGAGCTCCACAAGGAAATGGGCGCGGCCATGCGCAGAATCCATGACCTTGAAAAGGACGTAAGGGAGCGTTTGAAGGATCTGGACAGGGAGGTGGCAAGACAGACTGCCTCATCCTTGCTGGAGCCACTTATCAAAAAATATGAGGACAACAAGGTAATAATCGGGTACCTAGACGATGTCCTAGAAGACGTGGTAAGGCATCTGGATGATTTTCGGCCTGACAAGGCCGGCAAGCCGCCGCTTCCCTTCCCCTTTCCGATAGAGCCGCCATCCTTCACACGTTATGCAGTAAACGTCCTGGTGGACAACTCCGAAACCAAGGGGGTTCCAGTAGTAATCGAAAGCAACCCCAATTATCCCAACCTCTTCGGGGCAGTAGAAAGAAGGGCGCAATTTGGCGCACTTTTTACGGATTTCACCATGATAAAGGCCGGTGCACTCCACCGAGCAAATGGCGGGTTCCTGTTATTGAAGGTCATGGATATCTTGAAATGGCCTTTCTCCTATGAGGCCCTCAAACGGGCGCTGAAAAACGGGGTCATAGAGATCGAAGATCTTGGGGAACAGTTCGGCCTCTTCACTACGAAGGCCTTGAAACCGGAACCTATCCCGTTAAAGGTAAAGATCATCCTTGCCGGTGATCCCTATCTCTATCAACTCCTGTATAACCTGGACGAGGACTTCAGGGAGTTGTTCAAGGTCAAGGCCCACCTGGATACCATGGTTGATCGAAACGAAGAGCGGTTGAGCCAATTCCTCAAGGCCGTACGGATGTTCGTTCATAGGGAAGGGTTAAAGGATCTCCATAAAACAGCAGTGGCCAGGTTGATTGAGCACAGTGCTGAGCTTGCAGGCTCGAAGGAGAAAATCAGCCTCAAGATATCCGACATATCGGATCTTCTAAGGGAGGCGGATTATTGGGCCACCACCCATGACAGTGACGTAATCCTTGACAGCCACATACAGCAGGCCATTGAGGAACAGAAAAAACGATGCAACCTCTATGAGGAGCACATCCAGGAACTCCTGATAAAGGATATCCTCAAGGTGGAAACCCTGGGCGAGGCGATCGGCCAGGTCAATGGCCTTGCCGTGTATGATCTGGGTGACTACACCTTTGGCAAGCCCTCCAGGATCACGGCCAACATCGCTCTCGGTAAGGACGGCGTAATAAACATAGAAAGGGAATCGGACCTGAGCGGAAACATACACACCAAGGGGGTGATGATACTTTCCGGGTATCTCCGCTCACGTTTTGCCGCTGATCGTCCGCTCAGCCTCACCGCAACGCTCTGCTTCGAACAGAGTTACGGCATGGTAGATGGGGATTCGGCCTCAGGTGCCGAACTCTTCGCGCTTCTTTCCGCCCTCTCCGGTATAAAGATACGTCAGGGAATTGCATGTACAGGGGCAGTAAGCCAGAAGGGAGAGATACTCCCTGTAGGTGGCGTAACCCAAAAGATCGAGGGATTTTTCGATTTGTGCAAGGCCAGGGGGCTTACGGGTAGCCAGGGAGTCATCATACCGAAGGCGAACACCAGGGACCTGCTTCTTAAAATGGATATAATCGAGGCCGTAAAGGAGGGAAAATTTTCCATCTGGGCTATAGGGACCGTGGAAGAAGGCATCGAGATCCTTACAGGCGTCCCGGCCGGGCAGAAGAGTCCTGATGGGACCTATCCAGAGGGAAGTGTATTTGCCAAGGTAGATGAAAGGCTCAGAAAACTTGCCGATGAGGCAAGGCAGTTTATGGAAACAGAGGGAAAGAGGAAGGTAAAGGAACATGCCTCTGGGTAAAACCAGGTGGTTTCTCTCCGCATGAATGCGCTGAAATATCTCACTCCTACAATCAACAAGGGACAAAATTACAGCGGGATCATGGGACACCATGCACTATTGCGTTCGCTGGACATCTGTGTGCCTCTTGTCCTGGACTGCACCCCTGGTACGGAAGTGCCTTAATATTTGGGAAAAGCCCTCACAAGCATGATGAAACGCGGTAATATAAAGAAGCTCTCGGAGTTTCCTGCCACAGCCATATGCGGGAACGACATAACCTCCTCGGTCCTGTATGTATCTTCCCTCTCCATAATCGCATCTGGACAATATGCATGGATCGCCCTGCTTGTAGTTGCAATGGTACTCTACCTGTTCCGGAAGATCTACGGAGAGGTAGTAGGAGCCCTGCCCTTAAACGGTGGTGCATACAATGCCCTTTTGAACACTACCAGCAAATCGATGGCCTCGCTTGCCGCCACGCTCACGCTCCTGTCATACATGGCCACCGCGGTAATCTCGGCATCAGAGGCAATGCACTACATGCACAACATTATCCCTGCCATGCCTGTAAACGCAGCAACGATCTGTGTCCTGGCGCTGTTCATGGGGTTGACCATCCTCGGCATAGGTGAATCGGCCATGGTGGCCGTTATCATCTTCGTGTTCCACATATGTTCCCTCATACTGCTGGCCGGCACCATCATGACCTATCTGGTCGGCCACGGCCTTGAAACCTTCTATGTAAACAATCAATATCCTCCAAGCCACGGCGGGGTAGTCCAGGCCATATTCTGGGGATTTTCAGCCGCCATGCTAGGGATATCGGGCTTTGAAAGCTCTGCAAACTTCGTGGAAGAACAAAAGCCAGGGGTCTTCCCAAAGACCCTTCGCAATATGTGGGCAGTGGTCAGTATATTCAATCCATTGATGGCCTTCCTGGCCCTGGCAATTGTGCCCATACCCGAGGTGGCCAATCATGAGGCCGATCTTCTGTCTTACATGGGCAAGATAACCGGTGGCCAGTGGCTGGCCACCTTGATCTCGGTCGATGCGGCCCTGGTGCTGAGTGGTGCGGTCCTCACCTCCTATGTGGGCGTTACAGGCCTTATAGAAAGGATCACCCTTGACAGGATACTGCCCGGTTTCCTGCTCAAAAAAAACCGGCGTGGCAGCTCCTATCGGATAATCATCACCTTTTTCCTGCTGTGTATCTCCATCCTCTACATCACCAATGGAGCAGTAGAGGTGCTTGCAGGTGTTTACACCATATCGTTCCTGTCGGTCATGGCACTTTTTGCCCTGGGCAACATATTGCTCAAGGTAAAGCGTTCAAAACTTCCCAGGCCGGAAAGGGCGAGCTGGGGTGCCGTGTTCCTGGCGTTGTTTGCTGTCCTGCTTGCCCTAGTAGGAAATATCGTCAAGAAGCCTGAGCCAGGGGAGCCCTACAACATAATGATCTTTGCCGAATATTTTATCCCAGCAATGATACTGATAGGGGTCATGCTCAAGAGAATCATGATCCTAGACGGTCTTCTTCACGTCATAGAGATACTATTTGTCCCCATACTCAAGTTAGTAACCAAGATAAACCAGAAGATCTTTGAGACTATAGATAAGATCCAATCCCAGGAATTCGTTTTCTTCACGCGCGGTGACAACCTTGCCAACCTGAACAAGGTACTTCTATACATACGCAACAACGAACATACCCGTAAAATAAAGATCGTCCACGTGATGACGGATGAAGAGAACAGGGAGACCATAAAGAAGTTGGAAAAGGATCTGGAATTTCTGGATAGGGAATATCCTGATATCGAGATAGAGTTCGTGAAATTAAAGGGAAAGTTCGGCCCAAAACTGATTCACAAGCTTTCAAAACAGTGGGGAATTCCTGTAAATTTCATGTTCATTGGTTCACCCGGAGACCGTTTCCCTTACAGGATCGAGGAACTGGGCGGAGTGAGACTGATAATCTGATAAGGTAAGAGGGGTGCGGCCCTCAATCCCTGTTGCCCCTTGTGTGCTCCATGATCTCCACAGCAAGGGCCGCAGCACGTGAAGCAGCCCCTGGCCTGCCTAGTTTCCGCCTCACTTCTGAAAGGCCATCCAGCATACACTGCCTTCTAGATTCATCCGTCAACAGGGGAACCAGCTCTCTTGCCAAGCTCTTGCCAGAGACTGCCTCCTGGAGTATCTCAGGGACTACTTGCCTTCCTGCCACCAGGTTCACGAGGGATATGAAGGGGACCTTTATTAGATATTGCCCGACCATATGCGAAAGGGATGAGACCTTGTACGTGACCACCATGGGTACACCAAGTATCGCAGCCTCCAGGGTAACGGTACCGGAGGCCAACAGCACCCCATCGCTGGCCGCCATGGCTGCATAGGCCTGATCCTCTACGATCTTTACAGGCGTAAGGCCTGAGGCGAGCACCTGCCCGTGGACTAGACGCTTTACATCCTCAGCAAGTCCAGGGGCCAAGGGGACGACGAACTGTACTGCTGGCACAGCCCTTCGTACCCTATGGGCAGCATCCAGCATATGGGGAAGGATCCTTGCTATCTCTCCCCTCCTGCTCCCTGGAAGGAGGCCCACGATCCTGCCTTCCGGTGACAAGCCACAGCCTGCACAGAATTCCTCCCTGGAACAAGGGGCCCGGACCACATCTAGCAAGGGATGACCAACGAAGGTGGCACTTACACCATGGCTCCTAAAGAAAGGTTCCTCAAAGGGAAGTATCACCGCCATGGCATCGGTATACCTTTTAAGCCTCTTAACCCTGCCCTGTCTCCAGGCCCATACCTGTGGGGTGATATAGTAAAAAACCGGTACACCAAGGGCCTTTGCCTTCTTGGCGACAAGCAGGTTGAATTCAGGATAATCCACCAGCACGCAAAGATCAGGCCGTTCGTCCTTCAACCACCTAGAGGCCCTTCTGTAGGCCCCTATTATGGGCCGCAGGTGCGAAAATATCTCCACAAGCCCCACCACCGCCAGGTCAGAGGATGGAAACAGGCAGTTAAGGCCTGCGGCCTCCATCTTCTGCCCCCCGATTCCATGTATACGCACATCGGGTAACAGGCGCCGCAAGGACGAGATAAACCCCGCAGCATGGAGATCACCCGAGGCCTCCCCGGCTACGATGAGCACCTTACAGGACACTTTTCAAATCGGCCTTCTCAAGACTATGTCTGATCGCGTGGTTGATATCCAGTGCCAAGGCCAAGGCATCCCTTGCCGCCTCTCCTGAAACCCGCGGGGCCTTACCCAGCCGAATACAATCAATGAAGGCACTTAGCTCATCAAAGAGCACGTCTGTCCCCTCGTGATCTATAAATTCTGGACGGATACCGGACATTCCCGGTGCATCCTGGTTTCTGGTTACTATGAGATTCTTGCGGGAGGTACAATCGGCGGAGATATACATACCCGGTTGAAAGACCCTGATCCTTCGCATGTCCTGGAGGGATATCCTGCTGGCTGTGAGGTTTGCCGTACAGCCATCATCGAAGATTATGCGTACGTTTGCTATATCTATCTTCGGTGTCAAGACAGGCACCCCTGCGGCACGAATCTCCTTGACCGGTGCCTTTACTATACTGAGCACTATGTCGAGATCATGGATCATGAGGTCGAGGACCACATCTACATCAAGGGCCCTTTCCTTGAAAACGCTTAACCGATGGGCCTCGATAAAGACCGGCTTTACCACGCGTTCCTCAAGCACCTCCACCGCCGGGTTGAAACGCTCCAGGTGACCGACCTGGAGCACAAGACCGTTCTTCTTGGCCAGGTCAATCAGCTCGTCCGCCTCCTGGACCGTCGTAGTTATGGGCTTTTCAACCATCAGGTGTACGTGTTCCCTTAACAATCTGCTGGCAACCTCATAATGACTCACCGTTGGAACCACCACGCTGGCCGCATCTATGCGCCCTGCAAGCTCTCCAAGATCCGTGAGTGCAGTCGTTTTGGTCTC
The DNA here is from genome assembly GCA_015489365.1 of Deltaproteobacteria bacterium. Lineage (GTDB taxonomy): Bacteria > Desulfobacterota > Dissulfuribacteria > Dissulfuribacterales > QOAL01 > S143-34. The sequence continues at coordinate 9,398 of WFZW01000037.1, forward strand.
CGCTGCCACCTGCCTGGCCCTGGAAGGAGAGGAATCCACCACGGCCACCAGGTCTACGTCCTCCATCTGGGCATATTTCTGGGCATGGAACCTGCCAAGGTAACCAACACCTATCACGGCTACCCTGATTTTGTTAGTCACTTCATTATTACCGGTAAGTGTATTCAAACCTTGCTTTTTACCTTCCTATAACGGTTATGGAGTTCTTGTCGGCAAGTGCGATCATGTCATCCCTGTCAAAAAGCAGGGTCTTTCCGGCCTCTATCACCAGTACCGATGCCTTTGCCTCGATCATACTCTCTATGGTACGGGTGCCAACCGATGGCAGATCAAACCTCATATCCTGGCCAGGCTTACATATCTTTATCACCACCGAGCCTGGTCCACCAAGCCTGCCTCCCCTGAGAATGGTCTCATCTGTGCCCTCTATTGCCTCCACGGCCAGGACCGCCTTGTCCTTGACCACTAGGCACTGGCCTATATCGAGACGCCCAACCTCCTTTGCCAGCCTGAAACCGAACTCTATATCTTCCTGCTGGTCACGAGAGGGCCTGTGTCTGGTAAGGCGCCCCTCGGATGCCAGGAGTTCCTTCAGAAAAAGTGTGGAGGGGACCACCCTTATACCCTCCCTTTCCAATTCGCTAGCCACGGCCCTCAAGATTCCATCGTCAAGGCGGGTATCGAGACGTCTCCATATGGAAAGCGCCCGCATATCCGGACGCACATCCCTGAAGATACGCTTCTTGGTGATAGTCCCTGCAAAAAGTGCCTCTGAAACCCCTTCCTTCTTGAAAAACCTTATGACCTTACCCAACTGGCCCAGATGAACCCACCTGATCTTCTCCGCCACCATCTCCAAGGCACTATCGGTTTCTCCCTTGTGGGCAATGGCTATGACACTGCGACCTTCATCCCGGGCAGCCTTGGCGCACATTATCGGAAACTGGCCGCCACCTGCAATAAGACCAAGGGGGGATTTAGTCCTTGATATTTCCATTTTCATGAAACAGGGCAATGCCCCTTTCAGAGTCCTTGATGAATTGCAAAAACCTTTTTACCTCTGGGACATGGGCATACCGGGATTCTATCTTTGGTAGAGCCTCTTCCAGGGTTGGTCCCTTGAAGATTATACGGTAGGCATCACGCAGTGCCGTCACTGCCTCTTTGCTGAAGCCATGCCTCTTTAATCCCACCAGGTTGAGGCCATAGACCTTTCCACGCTGGCCCCAGAATCTCACGAAGGGAGGGATATCCTTATTGGCACCGGACATGCCCCCGATAAAGGCATAGGCGCCTACACGACAAAATTGATGGACGGCACAAAGA
>WFZW01000038.1 GCA_015489365.1 Deltaproteobacteria bacterium
CAGTAAGGTCATAGACCTGCTCATTATAGAGTTTATAGGTATTAAAGAAGGTAAAGCAGGGTTGAAGGACATCAATGAAGGAAAAACCATGGTGCCTGACCGCTGCCTTTATAAGGGCAGTTAGCCGTTTTATGTGTGTGGTATATCCCCTGGCTACAAAGGTCGCTCCGGCTGAAAGCAAAAGTTCCAAGGGGTTGAATGGGTCTTCAGGGCTGCCCTTCGGGGTAGAACGTCCCCTGAAACCTGCGGGGCTCGTGGGCGTGAACTGGCCGGTGGTTAATCCATATACTCGATTATCATGGACAATGAAGGTGACATCTATATTCCTTTTGGCAGCAAAGATCAGATGGGCAATACCTTCACCATATGCATCCCCATCACCTGCATGGCCGATTACCACCAATTCCGGATTCGCAAGTTTGATTCCGGAAATGGTGGGAGCCACACGGCCATGAATGGAATAGAAGCTGTTTACGTTCACATAGTCTACGATCTTTGCGTGGCAGCCTATGCCTGATGCAAGAACGAATCGTTCAAGCCCTATCTTATCTTCTTCGTTGAGCTCCTTAATCGATTTCTTCAGGGCATTTAGGATACCAAAGTTTCCACATCCTGGGCACCATGTATTTTCAGCATAGGTCTTAAGATCCTTTTCTTCCATCATAGAACCTCCTTAAGGTCCGTTTCTAGGGAATCAATGGTGAAGGGCCGGCCGTCGTAGCGGAGGATCTTCCTGTCCGCCCTTATGGCGTGTCCTTTAAGGAGATCGGAGAGTTGTCCCGTGGCATTGACCTCTACATCTATCAACATCCGTACGCCGGAAAGGGCCCTTGCCATGTCGTGTGCTGGGAAGGGGTCGAGAAGAAGTGGTTGCACTACCCGTAAGTCAAGATCCTCGGCCACCTCTATACATGCCCCCTTAGTGGAACCCCAGCAAACCATGGCACGTTCTGCATGGGGATTCCCGTATACCTTGACCATCTCGTAGCGTCCAAGCTCATCCTTCAATTTCATAATTTTCTTAAGGCGCTTTTCCTGCATTTTGGTGATATCATCGGGTTCTTCCGTAGTGATCCCATATTCATCGTGTTCATAGGATGTTACCTTGACCACTGCGTTTCTGGTCCCTGGAAAGGCTAGGGGAGAGATCCCGTCTTCTGTTTGTTGGTATCGCCTATATTCACCTGATCCGTCCCATAGTACTGGAGGTTGTTTGTTTATTTCCGTCAGGTCGGCATCGAAGCTCCATGTGCTTTCGCTAAGGTGCTTGTCAGATAGGATAAATGTCGGTATCTGGAATTTCCATGCCAGGTCAAGGGCAAGGCCCGTCAGATAAAATGCCTCCTCTACGTCACCTGGAGCCATGACTACCCGCAGGAATTCTCCATGGCCTGAATGGAGAACAAAGGACAGGTCCGCCTGCATGGTGTAGGTGGGTACCCCGGTACTTGGACCGGCACGCTGGCACTCAACGAAGACCAGGGGGAGTTCAGCCTGGCCTGCAAGGCTCACTGCCTCGTTCATGAGCGCAAAGCCGCCTCCAGAGGTGCCTACCATTACCCTTGCCCCTGCATAGGCAGCACCAAGGGCCATGAGGGCTACTCCTATCTCGTTTTCAGGATGTATGGTGACTACATCGAGGTCATCCTCGTGGGCCGCCAGGTAATGAAGGATACTAGATGCAGGTGTCATGGGGTAGGCAATATACATATTCAAACCTGCCTTGACTGCCCCAAGGGCAATAGCCTCGTTTCCAGTAAGCAGTGGTGCAGCTGGTGCGCCTGCACGCTCGATCTTTGGGCCAGAGCCCACCGTGTCTTCATAGGCCGTCCGGGCTATCTTGAGGTTTGTCTCTTGGGACCTGGCGATAGTGTCCCTTATAACCATTGCCACCACCTCCCAATCGATTCCCAGGTGACCAGCCATGGCCCCTATGGCCGCTGTGTTTCGCATGATAGGGGCACCCTGGTGTTCCCTGAGGATCTCCTTGAAGGGTAGCCCTATGCCCTGGGCCTCGACCTCGCCAGAATCGAATATTATTTCTCCGCCCGGCTTGAGCCGCCAACGGTGGCGTTCCAGGGTTTCCTGGTTCATAGCCAGGATCAGATCGACCCTTTCCCTATGTGCCCTGATCTCTTTATTTGCTGCCCTGACAATGGAGAAATTGTGTCCTCCCCGTATGAGGGAGGGATAATCATCGTAAAAAAAGATCCGGTAGCCAAGACGGTTCAGAAGCCTGGCCACGGTGTTGCCAGCCTGGCGTATCCCGTCACCGGCCTGCCCACCTATGAGAATCGAGAGTTCTTTCATTACCGTCTCCTTCCTGATTGTTTTTACCGTGAAAATACAGAGTCTATGGCTGTATCTTCATGTATTGGGGGTGCGGCGCCAAGGTACGGGCCGCATGGAAGTTTAACACCTTGATTTTCCATGCTATCCCGTCTGGGAACGTGGTTCGCGTGCAGTGCGTATTCTATGCCCATGGGACCAGTACAGGTGGCCGGGTCGCGCAGGCATGGATATCCATATCATTTGATTCCCCAGGGGGATCCTTCCTTCAGATAGTGATGAATAAGGAGTGTGAAGGGGCACAGTATGCTTTGCGGCATGCAGGCATTTCCCAGCGATACACAA
>WFZW01000039.1 GCA_015489365.1 Deltaproteobacteria bacterium
TTCCTGGGTCTTGCCATAGGAATAGCGCCATCCGCTGGCTGGATAGCCGTAAGGGATAGTTTGGGCGTTATACCGATAGCCCTCAGTATAGGGGTACTCTTCTGGGTGGCAGGTTTCGATATCCTCTATGCGTGCCTCGATGCAAACTTTGACAGGAGCGAGGGGCTTCACTCCATACCGGCAGCGCTGGGGGTAAGGAAGGCATTTTGGGTCTCTGCCCTGTTTCATGTCGTGGCCTTCCTAGCCTTTCTCTATGTGGGGATACTGGCCCAACTCAACTGGATATATTATGCAGGTATCGGTGTGACCTTCCTATTATTACTGACACAACGCATGGTGGTAAGGCCTGACGACCTTTCCAGGATGGATATGGCCTTTTTTACCCTAAACGGGGCCATAAGCATCGTTGTATTTATCTCCACAGCACTAGCCCTTCTCTGGCAACACTGATGTCGCGATATTCTGCAATTTGCCACATAATTGATCAGATCAGGCTTACCCGGGATATATTTCACCTGGTTCTCAATGCACCGGATATAGCCAGGGCAGCCAGACCTGGGCAATTCTGCATGCTCGCCACTGCACATGGGAAGGGGCTTGATCCACTGTTACGCCGTCCCCTGTCGATCCACGATGTGGGGCCATCAGGCCGGCTGGAATTCCTTTATAGGGTGGTGGGCAGGGGAACCGATCTGCTTGCTCAAAAGGGGCCAGGGGATATCGTCTGTGTACTTGGCCCCCTCGGACAGGGCTTTCGGCTTGGGACATCCAGCAGCTCCATACTTGTAGGAGGGGGCCTTGGGACAGCGCCACTGTTATTCCTAGCAAGGGGCCTTGAGCCCAGGGATATAACTATAATATTGGGTGGTAGGGATGCACAGGAGATTGTCCGACTGGACAGCTTCGAGAAGGTAGCTGAAAAGGTTCTTGTTACCACCGAAGATGGAAGCCTTGGGATCAAGGGCCTGGTCACCTCTGCCCTCGAACGTCTGGACATATCCCCTTCTTCACACATACAGCATCCTCCAGCTATCTTTGCCTGCGGCCCATGGCCCATGATGAAGGCGGTGTGCAATTGGGCGGCAATAAGGGGGCTTGCCGTCCAGGTCTCCCTGGAAACGCAGATGGCATGTGGCACTGGAATCTGCCTTGGATGTGCCACAAGGTCTAGTGGTCAAGATCGATACCTCCATGTCTGCAAGGATGGCCCTGTATTTTTCGCAACGGATATAGATTGGGGATAACACATGCCCGCCTTTGAACGAAAAGACACCCATGCTATGACCCGGCCCGAAGTGGACCTTGCGGGCATAAAGCTCAAGAACCCGGTCCTACTGGCATCGGGTACCTGCGGCTATGGCCAGGAAATTAATGATCTACTGGACCTGGAGCTTCTTGGCGGCCTCGTGGTAAAGGGTATCTCTCTAATAGAGAGACCGGGCAACCCACCACCCAGGATACATGAGACGCCCTGTGGGCTACTCAATGCAATAGGACTTGAAAACGTGGGGCTTGAACGATTTCTTTCGGAAAAGCTACCTTGGCTTGAAAAGATCGATACGGCGGTAATAGTAAACATTCTAGGTGATTCTGTCGAAGAGTATACCCAGATAGCCCAAAGACTCAATGGGGTTCCAGGCATAGAGGGCATAGAGGTCAATATATCGTGTCCCAATGTAAAGGCAGGTGGTATTGCCTTCGGTGCCGACCCTGCATTGGCGGCTGAGGTCACCAGAAGAATAAAGATGGTAACCAGCCTCCCTGTAATAGTAAAGCTTTCACCGAATGTAACTGACATAACGGTAATCGCCAAGGCTGTAGAAGAGGCTGGCGCCGATGCCCTATCACTGATAAACACCTTGCTCGGCATGGCAATCGACATAAAAAATAAAAGACCCGCCCTTGCAAATGTTTTTGGAGGGCTTTCTGGACCGGCCATAAAACCGATTGCCCTCAGGATGGTTTGGCAGGTAGCCCGGGCGGTGGAGATCCCTGTCATAGGTATTGGCGGCATATCGACCCCATCGGATGCGATCGAATTCTTCATGGCAGGGGCTAGTGCCATACAGATCGGAACCGCAACCCTTGTAAACCCTGGATCGGCAGCAGAGGTAGTGACTGGAATCGCTTCATTTATGGACAAAGAGGGAATAGATGATATAAGACAGATCAGGATAATCTAGATACCTCATCTGCCAATGATCGTGGACCATTCCATGATATAGATTCCATGGCCCTTTATTGACAAGATAAAAATTGTGCCTATTTTTATCTTGACAACCTTCTTTTTAGAAGTTAGAAGAGCCACCTGTCATTTCGTGCAGGAGTGTCAACAAAACCCCATCTGTCGATCTGGTATTCAAATTCCTGAACCATAAAGAAAGAAAAGGTTTTAGTACGGCAACTTCTCAATGATATGCCGAAGGAGATTATTTTTGTTTAATTTGAGGTAGTAAGAAATGAAGAGAGACCCCGACAAAGTCAGAAACATAGGCATTAGCGCCCATATCGATGCAGGTAAGACCACCCTTACAGAGAGGATTCTCTATTATACCCAGAGGATTCATACCATCCATGACGTAAAGGGAAAGGATGGCGTTGGAGCGACGATGGATTTCATGGAACTTGAGAAGGAACGTGGAATCACCATTACCTCGGCTGCAACCTACTGTGAATGGAATGATCACGAGATAAATATAATCGACACCCCGGGCCACGTTGACTTCACCATAGAGGTAGAGCGGGCACTTAGGGTTCTGGATGGTGGTGTTCTCGTACTCTGCTCCGTTGGCGGTGTCCAGTCCCAGTCCATTACGGTTGACAGGCAGATGGCCCGTTACAAGGTCCCCTGCCTTGCTTTCATAAACAAGTGTGACCGTAGCGGAGCAAATCCCTTGAGGGTTATAGATCAACTGAGGGAAAAGCTCAAACACAATGCAGTTGCCATGCAGCTTCCCATCGGGCTTGAGAATCACTTCGAGGGCGTAGTGGATCTAGTTACCATGAAGGCCGTATATTTTGATGGTGATCGGGGTGAAAAACTACGTATTGAAGAGATCCCAGCCGAATTGCTGGAGGAGGCTGAGGCAAGGCGAGAAGAGTTGATCGATGCCGCATCCATGTTTTCCGATGAACTGATGGAGGCAGCCCTGGAGGGAGAAGTCACAGAGGACCTTCTGAGAAAGGCCATAAGAGTGGGCACCCTTGAGAGGGGAATAACCCCGGTATTTGTTGGTTCTGCCTACAAAAACAAGGGGGTTCAGCCGCTTCTTGACGGTATAACCTCATACCTGCCCTCTCCCAAGGAGGTCAAAAATGTGGCCCTTGACATGGAAAACGAAGAGGCCAAGGTAGAGCTGGTATCAGATCCTGAAAAGCCCCTCGTAGCCCTTGCCTTCAAGCTGGAAGAAGGACGTTATGGGCAACTGACCTATATCCGGGTCTACCAGGGAACCTTATCCAAGGGTGACACCATAATCAACTCCAGGACCGGACGTAAGGTGAAGGTAGGACGGGTAGTCCGGATGCACGCCGACCAGATGGAAGACATAGAATCCATTCCTTCCGGCTATATCGGTGCCCTCTTTGGCATTGATTGCGCCTCTGGCGACACCTTCACATCGCCTGAGATCCGCTACAGCATGACATCCATGCACGTACCGGAACCAGTGATCTCCCTGGCAATCGTGCCGGAGGACAACAAGGCCCAGCAGAACATGTCCAAGGCCTTGTCCAGGTTCACCAAAGAAGACCCCACCTTTAGGGCATACGTAGACCATGAAACAGGTGACACGATCATATCAGGGATGGGTGAATTGCATCTAGAGGTGTACATCGAAAGGATGCGCAGGGAGTACAACGCAGCGGTAACCACCGGTGCACCCCAGGTTGCATACAGGGAGACCGTCACTACTCGAGCAGATTTCAACTATACCCACAAGAAACAAACCGGTGGAGCCGGACAATATGGCCGTGTTGCCGGCTACATAGAGCCCTTCCCCGAGGGTGAATTCGAATTCGTCAACAAGATAGTCGGTGGAGCCATTCCTACCGAATTCATATCCTCTGTCGAAAAGGGATTCCGTAGCAGTCTCAAGAAGGGCTATCTCCTGGGTTTCCCGGTAACTGGCGTGCGTTTAGTGATAAACGATGGTGCTGCCCATTCGGTAGATTCTTCGGATACCGCATTTCAGGCCGCGGCTAGAGGGGCCTTTAAGGAGGGCTTCAAGAAGGCCAAGCCTGCCATCTTGGAACCAATAATGAAGGTGGCTGTAGAGACACCTACTGAATATCAAGGGGCGGTAATGGGGTCACTCAATCAACGCAGGGGCATGATATTGGGTACCCAAGATGAAGGTGATATGTGCGTCATAGAGGCCGAGGTACCGCTGGCAGAGATGTTTGGATACTCCACGGACCTGCGCTCGGCGACCCAGGGTAAGGCCCAATTTACGATGGAGTTTTCAACCTATCGTCAGGTCCCGAAGTCGATCTCTGACGAGTTGATCAAGAAGGCCCAGGAAGGAAAGAAAAAGGCTGCATAAGCCTGTGGACCGGACATCCTGGATGTTTCAACGTCTCAAGAGAAACAGGGATATCCGTCCCGGCCCCAATGTTGTCTTTTTAAGAGAAAGGTCTATAGTCATGTTGAAGAACGATTTGATCCTTAAAAACCCCCTACGCCTCATAGGAAAAGATGAAAGGCAAGCCCTTTCCGAAGGAGATTTCGGGGCCATCCTTGCAACCCCTGGCATAGGCAAGACCTCATTCCTAGTACAACTGGCCCTGGACAGCCTTCTTAGGGGGAAAAACGTTTTACACATAAGCCTAGACCAGCCTGTGAGGAAGGTCTGCCTATGGTATGAAGAGGTTTTCAACAATATAGCTGCACGTTATCGGTTGAAAAATACCGTGGAACTTTGGGAAGAGATACTTCCGCATCGGTTCATCATGACCTTCAACGTGGAGGGCTTTGGTGTACCAAGGCTGGAAGAGAGACTGAACGATCTTACCGAGCAGGGCATATTCTTTCCGCAGGTCGTCCTAATAGATGGCCTGCCCTTTGATCAAAGGGTTAGGGAGACATTGTCTGAGCTCAAGCTACTTGCCA
>WFZW01000040.1 GCA_015489365.1 Deltaproteobacteria bacterium
ATATATGTCCTTGTGTGTGTCCTTTGCTAAGCAAGAATGCATTTTCAGATAAAACTTCCATGCGGTCCGTACCCTGGTGCCGCATCCCAATACAGGAAGATACAGCCATAGACTCTGTATTTTCACGGTAAATCATGCGGCTTGCAAGATCGTCGAAGATACAAGGCCAAAGGATGCGCATATTCCCAAGGTACTTCAAGTGCCCGACAACGCAGCAGATTTGGAACTAGTTATCTTTGCAAGGAAAATGTCCAGTTAGGCAAGGGCAAAAAGGGGCATCAGGTGCCGGGGCAAATGGAGGTTTGATTTACTATGAAAATACAATATCCATATGGGCTGTATTTTCATGTCTAGAGGGATGCGGCACCAGGGTACGGGCTGCAAGTTTGGGTGTGTATGATAGATGGGTAAAAATTGGCCAAGCGGGCTAGCCATGTCCGGCTAGCCCTGAGTGGCTTTAGGCAGGTAGGGTAAATAAAACTCTTCGGACCCTAGGCTACTGGACAGGATAGACACTTACGTGTTTGCGGTTACGCTTGGTTTCAAACTTGACCACGCCGTCTATCTTGGCAAACAGTGTATAATCCCTGCCTACCCCAACATTGTTTCCTGGGTGGAATTTCGTGCCAAGTTGCCTCACGAGGATGTTGCCAGCCCTTACGATCTGGCCTCCAAAACGCTTAACGCCCCTTCTCTGGCCTATACTGTCCCTGCCATTTCTAGAACTTCCACCGGCCTTTTTATGCGCCATCTCTTGCCTCCCTAAGCACGTACTTCGGATATCTCAAGGGTGGTATAAGGTTGTCTATGGCCACGTTTTACCCTATATCCCTTGCGTCTCTTCTTTTTGAATACGACCACCTTTTTGCCAAGGCCATGGTCCAAGACCTTTGCCTTTACTGCCGCGTTTTCAAGGACAGGTTTGCCCACCGAAACAGAGCCGCCGTCTACTATCATCAAAACCTCGGGGATCTCGATCTCGGCCCCGATCTCCGCATTCAATTTTTCAACCCTGAGGATTTCACCTTGGGTGACCTTGTATTGTTTACCGCCTGTCTTAATAACAGCGTACATTTACCAGTGCCTCCAAAAACAAAAATCAGGCAGGTTTATACCATGGCCGTGCAAGTCTTGTTGAAATGGCTATGGTTACCTGCAAGTGCGCAAGAAACAAAACAATAACATGTAACCGATGCCTGTCAAGGATCATTTTTCACCCTTTATCCTTTTAGAGATAGCACCTAGTATATCCCATTTTCTCAATGACCAGCCAGGGGCCACCAACCTGCTTCGCCTGGGGTCCCCTGTCAAACGGTGGATCACGGTCCCTTTTGGCAATCTTGAAACGGACCAGGTCACTAGCTCCACGTAGTGCTCCATGGAAATTGGCCTATACCTACCATGGCTGTAAAGTTCATAGAGCCTTGTCCCTGTCTCTACGTAGAGCTGGTGGAATTTTATACCGTCTATCTTGAGTTCGCTCAAAAGCTCGATGGTCTGTTGCATCTGGGCCGTCTCTTCTCCTGGAAGGCCAAATATTACATGCGCGCATACGGGAAACCCGAATTGCCTAGTAAGATCAACCGCGTCTATGAAATCTTGGACGCTGTGGCCCCTGTTTATCCTCTTGAGTGTTGTATCGCAGGCGCTTTGAAGGCCGTATTCCATCCAGATCATGCGTCCCTTGCCGATCCTTTTTATAAGCTTGAGCACATCCCTGTCTACGCAGTCAGGCCTGGTGCCTATGGCCAGGCCCACCACCTCTGGGCCGGTCAATGCCTGTCGGTAGATCTCCTCGAGAACTGCCAGGGGGCCGTAGGTATTCGAGTATGACTGGAAGTAGGCGATGAACCTCCTGGCCTTGTACCTGCGGGCAGCCCATGCCTGCCCGGTTTTCATTTGTTCTCCAACGGCCTGGCCCATTGCATGGGCCCCGGTCCCAGAGCCGGTTTCTCCACAGTAGATACAACCTCCCATACCCTTGGTGCCATCCCGGTTGGGACAGGACAGCCCGGCATCTAGCGGTATCTTCTGTACCCTTTCTCCGAATATCCCTTTGAGGTAGTGGTTGAGGCTAAGATATGTTGCCATTGTCTGGAAAATGCGTCTTGAGCCATGCCACCGCCTGGGTGCGGTCCTTTATGATTCCTTCTACTTGTGCCTCTTCGATCATATCGAGGATCTTGCCTACCAAGGGACCTGGTTTTAGGCCCAACAGCCTGATCACGTCGTGACCAGTTAGTAACCTGGGTCTTTTCCTGACAGGCTTTAGAAGTCTTTCATGGAAAAGGTGTACCTTCTCCCAGAGGATGGCAAGCTGTTCGTCCAGGTCAGCCGGTTTGAGGGGCCCACAGCCTGCCATGCTGTCTGCCATGGCCAGGAGAAACAGGGCAGGATAATCCAGACCCGTATCATTTAGAAGCCGCCTCATGGCGTGCCTAGTTGGCCCTCCCCGTTTAAGGTCATTAAGGAGATGGAAGGGGCGCATATGCATCCTTATGAGTTTGGTGACAAAGGACGTATTCTTCCTGGTCCATCTCAAGCGCTTGGCGATGCCTGTCGCCAGATCCGCCCCAAAACGGTCATGGTTATAAAATGTAATCCTGCCTGCCTTTTCGCCTCTGGCCATGGGTTTTCCGAGGTCATGTAGCAGGGCAGCCCACTTGAGGGCCGGGATGCGCCGGTTATTTTCCTTGATCCAGGCCCTTAGTGGGGAGCACATCCTGAATTTCCTGCACGGATCCCCTATCAGGCTATCCATGGCGCAGAGTGTCTCCAGGCAGTGATTCAATACGTCGAGGTGATGGAATCCAGGTTGGTCCATGCCCTTCATGGCCCTGATTTCTGGAAGGATGGCCTCGAGGAGGCCTGTGGCGTTCATATCCTTTAACACGTCTCCTGCCTGTTTAGAGGCCATAATGAGGTCAAGCTCATAACTTGCACGCTCGGGTGCCACCTTCTTTATGAGTGGGGAAAGATTGCGGATATATTCCAGGGTTTCCGTTTCGATCATAAACCCAAGTTCTGCCTTGAAACGAAAGGCCCTCAAGAGCCTAAGGGGATCAGATGCAAGATTGTCCCTGGAGATTGCCCTGATAAGGCCTGCCTTCAGATCCTTAAGGCCATGGCATGGATCGATCAGGTTGATTGAATGTGCAGGTCCAGGAAGGATCTTTCCCCTTGACGTATCCATACCCTTTTCCAAGTTGCCATGCTTGGCCCCTAATAGTTTCAGGAAGTCGTCAGGGGCTAAGGCCATGGCATTTATGGTAAAATCCCTTTGCCTGAGGTCGTGATCTATTGAGGTAGCCCCGTTTCTGTACTGGCTGAAATCCATGATCAGATCGCCCAGGATTACCCTGGCTACTCCTTCTTCCTCGGCCAACAAGACAAAGGCCCCTCCTCTTTCATCTGCAAGGCGCCTGGCCATTGAAATCGCGTTTTCAGGCAGTACCAGGTCTATATCCCGTATCCTTGCGCCGATGAACAGGTCCCTCACAGGGCCTCCTGCTATATGGACCGGCATGGGATCAGCGAGCCGTTCGATTTCTTTTAATAATTGGGCAATATCTGTATGCATAAAAAGGTATAACCGCACAGGGGGTAGCTGGCAGGAAATCTCAGGGAGTAAATAGTACTGGCATTTAAATACACCTGAACATATCTTGTAACTAAGTTTGGTATTTATTTTTTTGTCAAAAACACATGGACAAATATTTTTTTTGTCATTGTGTGGCCATGGCTGATTAACATAAGCGGCATCTAGAATTTCAGATCTGAATCATAAGTTCAAGGAGGAGGTTTTGCAAATGACGGATGAATCCATAATCGTTCCATGTCCTGCGTGCGGGACAAAGAACAGGGTACCGGTATCCAGGCTTCAGCAGGGTCCAAGATGTGGTAGGTGTAAGGCCCCGCTGCCCGTGGGAAATGGCAAGCCGGTTATCCTTACCGACGCCAACTTTAAGTCTCAGGTGCTTTCGGCTTCATTGCCGGTCCTGGTGGATTGCTGGGCCCCCTGGTGTGGTCCATGCAGAATGGTAGGGCCGATAGTGGATGAGTTGGCAAGGGAGTTTGCAGGCAGGGCCCTGGTTGGTAAGCTTAACGTGGATGAAAACCCGGTTACTTCCCAGGGCTACGGGATCCAGAGCATACCGACCCTACTCATATTTAAGGGTGGTAAGGTCGTGGACAAGATAGTTGGTGCGGCACCGAAACAGCAGATCATGGCGAGATTGCAAAGGGTACTCTAGATGGAACAGGATATCAGCAAGGCCATGGCCTACCAGGTCAAGCGGGAGATAGCCAACAGGTATTTTGGTACCAGGAAGCTAATCGAAGAGGATAGGGCCGCCCTGGAAGGGATGATTTCAGGGCTTAGGGATTTTTACGAGACCAGGTTGGGTATAGACCTTGTAAGGTGCTATTCTATCCTTCGCAGGCCAGAGCTGATAGATGAATTCTTGGCCATTATAGGGTGGAAAGGCAGGCCCTTTTACGACGAATACATAGTTGAATCCGAGACCATAAGGCACAGGTTGCTCCACGATATGGTGTCACATGGTTGGATGAACCAATCGAGGTTTGTCAACCTGTTCCTCGACAGTTACCGGCGCCTGTACAAGGATGCACAGGAATACATGGAAAGACTCGAGGATGTCCTTGACGAATTGGCAGTGTTAAAGGAAGAGATCCGCATGTTTTCTGATAGATTTGCCCTTGATGAGATCATGGGATTTCTGCGCACCCTGGAGGCAAGGGAGGATCTTACCAATATCCTTGGGGAGAACGTAGCCTCCTCGCAGCCTTCCAATCTCGAGGCAAAGCTCAAGGTGGAGCCGGTGGACGCACTGGAAGAGGCCATTATCCGGATCCCTGCCCTTCCCTCACCGGATAGTATCAGCTCCTCCTTGAAAAAATTGGCTCAAAGGGCGTATAAAACGGGGAAGGAGAGCGCGTTGAAGGCACTTTCCCACTTAAGGTAAAGAGGATATGGGCTGTTATCTTCATGCCCTGGGGATGCAGCATCAAGATATGGGCTGTATGAAAGTTTTAGGATAAACGCATATGCAAGGTGAAGCACTCAATTTCTCATCCTTTAGTAAACCATCACCTGGGTCGATAAGGCATGTCTGGGAGACGGTCTCCGTTCCCTTGGGGGACAAGGCCTACGATATCCTGATAGGTCCTGGGCTGCTTACAGAAATCGGCAAGATGCTTAGAAGTGACCCTATAGGGGAGTCCTACTTTATCATTACGGACTCCAACGTTGAGGATTACGTTGGCATCGACCTCATGGCCTTGATGGGTAATGAGGGCCTTAGTGTGGACATGTTGTCTTTTCCAGCAGGTGAGGCATCGAAAAACATGGATACCGTGGTTACCCTGGCCAGGGCGTTATTGGAGCGTGGTGCGGACCGAAAGTCGGCCATACTAGCCCTGGGCGGGGGGGTTAGTGGTGATATCGCGGGCTTCCTGGCCTCGATATACATGAGGGGCATTCCCTTTGCCCAGATTCCTACAACCCTTCTTGCACAGGTGGATAGCTCCGTTGGGGGCAAAACCGGGGTGGATCTGCCCGATGGCAAGAATCTTCTCGGCACCTTTTATCAGCCAAGGCGGGTGTTTGCGGATATAGGGGTCTTGTCCACCTTGAGCCAGTCAGAGCTTAAAAATGGCCTGGCCGAGGTGGTCAAGTATGGAATGATACGGGATCCAGGACTCTTTCAACTGCTTGAAGAGAAATGGTGGGATATCGTAAACCTCGAGCCCATGGTAACCGCCCACATAGTTAAGGTCTCGTGTGCCATAAAGGCAGATGTGGTTGCAAATGACGAGTTTGAAGGCGGGCTGAGAAGGATATTGAATTTTGGACATACGGTGGGCCATGCTGTTGAGGCCGGTGCAGGTTACCAGATACCCCATGGTGAGGCAGTTGCCATAGGCATGATGGTGGTCTCCAGGTTATCTGTCTACAAGGCCCTTATGCCTGAGGAAGACCTTAAGCGGCTCGATGCTCTCCTTGAGAAATTAGGCCTGCCCCGGCATGTACCATCGAATATCGCCACTGAAGAGATATTGAATCTGACCAGGCATGATAAGAAGGTACAGGGAGGCAGGGTCCATTTTGTTCTTTCGAAGGGCATAGGTAAGACTCTGATAACAGATGAGATCAGCAACGAGGAATTAGCCCGGGCCATTGAAGGATCAAGGGGTTGATCCCTTAAATAGATTCGGCGCAATGCGCTCTGTGCGTATACGCCGGCGCCTGTCACCCGAAAGGCACAGCCTTGCGGTTGTCCCTTTACCAAGGCGGGAGTGTACAGTGATCTTGCCGCCAAGCTCTTCCATTATCCTCTGTGCAAACGTGAGGCCCATTCCCAGGTGGCCGGTTTTCGTGGTAAAGAACGGGCTGAAAATCCTGGGCAGGATCGGTTCCCTTATCCCTGTTCCATTGTCCCTGATCTCAAAGGCGCATACGATTGGCGCCTCTTCAGGTTGATGCACAACCAGTGTGACCGATGGCGGCACCTTGCCCAACTCACAGGACTCAATGGCATTTATGACCACGGCTTCAAGTGCCTTGTAAAAGGTGTTAGGGTCTACCAACACGCTCTTTAGCGTGCCCAGCCGTGGGATGGTGACGGACCACTTTGCATCCCTGTCTTGGACAAGCTGCCTGAGCTTTGGTTCGAGCAATCCTGTAAGCTCGCCGATGGATAAGAGTTGGAATTTCGGTTTGGGCAGCCTCAAGAAATCGGTAAGTACGTTTAACAGGAGTTCCAGCCTGGAGGATTCCTCCATTATCACCTTGAGATATTCCGGTTTCTGGATATCTGTCTTGGCGAGGCGCCTTGAGAATCCCCCTATGGCGAGGACGGGATTGCGTATCTGATGGCTTATGTCATCTAGCATCCGGCCAAGATATACCATGCGTTCAGAGTTTTTCAGTAGTTTTTCCACGTCCTTGAGGCGGGTTATGTCGTTTACAGTGACCACTACTGCCTTCTCGGTATTCCAAGGCCATGAGGCCATTGACATGAGACCCATGAAGGTGGAGCCACTGGCGTGAAGTAGCATCACCTCTGCCTCGAATTCACCCTGTGCCCTAGTTATG
Source organism: Deltaproteobacteria bacterium (assembly GCA_015489365.1). Lineage (GTDB taxonomy): Bacteria > Desulfobacterota > Dissulfuribacteria > Dissulfuribacterales > QOAL01 > S143-34. The sequence continues at coordinate 7,118 of WFZW01000040.1, forward strand.
TCCAGGATGTTTCTTGCAAGGATCTCCCTGTCCTCCGGAGGGAAGAGTTCCGCAAAGGGCCATCCTGTCAACGTGTCCCCCTCATCCACGCCGAACATCTTTCCGGCCTTGGAGTTGGCAAAAAGAATCTTGTCCCTTTCGTCCACCACAAGGATGGCCGTGTTGATGACCTCGATTATCTTGCCCACTAGTTGGGGATATGACAGATCTATTTCGGAGTTCACGGCAAAGAGGATCTTTTTTCTTCTTTAGCTCGTATCTTCGCTGAAGATACGGGTTCAAGTATTAGGTTTCCCTCGATTGAAGTCATCGTCCATCCCGGGGGCAGCAGGATCGTTGTAAAATCATCTACGACCAGGGCAGGGCCATCGAATGTTGCTGCCTCGCCTATATCCTTTCTGTATATCAAAGGAGTAGGCAGTTGACCATCCCTGAATTCTATGGGAACTTCCCCTATCCTGGCAATAGGCCTTTCAAGCCCAGCATTGGTACCATTTCCAGGATATGGAGCTGCGTGCGGCAACGTATCTTTTTTGATTCGCACCCTGGTCCTGAGGGCGGTTACCTCGATATCCACCCCTGGCATGTGATAGCCGTATAGCCTCGAATGAATGGCTGCAAAGTTACTAGCCCAGTGCCTTGAGAAGGGAACTGTTATCTCGAAGGATTGCCCGTGATACCTTGCATCCAGGAAGGGCTCGAGCGTCATTGGCCCGGTATCAGCCCCTACCCTTCTGGCATCATTCATCATCTTCCGGCAGAGTCGATCCATGGCATCGGCTATCAGGGGATATTGTCCCTGTGCCCTCCTGATCAGGAATGCCTCTGACCCATCGAGGACGATGTCGGCCTCTGCCATTCCCTGCGCAGAGAAGACGCCGGCCATCGAGGGGATGACAACCCGGGGTATGCCAAGCTCCTTTGCCAGCTCTGCGGCATGGAGGCCTGCTGCCCCTCCGAAACACACGAGGCTGAATTTCCTGGGATCATGACCCCTTTCAAGGGAGACTGCCCTGATGGCATGGACCATATTGGTGTTTACAAGTTGTATTATGCCCTTTGCCACATCTATCGGAGAAAGACCCATGCGTTCCCCGAGTGTTGCCATCCTTGGCCCTACCCTTTCCGGGTACAAGGCCATCTTGCCCCCTAGGAAGTGATCGGGTCTCAGGCGTCCAAGGAACAGGTTGGCATCGGTAACCGTGAGGTCTTCGCCCTTGCCGTAACAGGCCGGCCCAGGCTCTGCCCCTGCGCTTTCAGGCCCTACCTTGAGAAGGCCACCCTGATCGATCCAGGCTATGGAGCCTCCACCTGCCCCGACCGTATGTATATCCAGCATCGTTATGGCAACCGGATAGCCTTCAATAGTATAGTCCCTTGTATATATAGGCCCTTCGGCACACAGGGAGACATCGGTGGATGTACCACCCATGTCGAGGGTGATCAGCCGCTTGAGCCCAAGCCGGACGCCCAGGTTCCAGGCGGCCTGTACGCCTGCTGCGGGGCCAGAAAGCAAGGTGCTAACCGCCTTTTCATCCACCTGCCTTGAGGACATGCAACCGCCGTTTGATTGCTGGATAAAGATCCTGGCACCAGGTAGCAACCTTTCCAATCGCGCGACATACCCGCCTACCACAGGGCCAAGGTAGGCGTTTATGAGGGTGGTCGAAAGCCGTTCGTATTCGCGAAATTCAGGAAGGACCTGTGATGATAGGGATATAGGGATACCAAGATCTGAGAGTCCATCCCTTAGTGCCCTTTCGTGGGCAGCATTGGCGTAGGCATGTAGTAGGCAGATGGCTATACTTTCTGCCCCCATGTCCTGGCAGAATCCTCTGGCCCTGTCGATTTCTTCCTCTGTAAGGGGTATCAGTACGCTGCCCTTCCAATCCATCCGTTCCCTGATCCCGAGGATGTTTTGCCTAGGTATGATCTCTGGCGGCCGCATGACCATGAAATCGTAGAGCCTTGGGCGTGCCTGTCTCCCTATGAATAGTATGTCTTCAAAGCCGGCCGTGGTGATAAGTACGGTGTTGGCCCCCTTTCTTTCAAGGAAGGCATTGGTGCCCACGGTCGTGCCATGTACCACCTCTAGCCTGTCGGGATTAACACCGGGAAGCAGGTTGGCCAGGCCATCAATGATGGCCCGGGAAGGGTCCTCGGGTGTGGAAGGCAGTTTCCATCTTTTCCATGTGCCGTTTTCATCCAGGCAGGCAAGATCCGTAAAGGTACCACCGGTGTCTATGCCAATGCGGATTCGCTCCACCCTTCCTATCCCTCTGGATCGTTTGTGCATGATCCGCCTCAATCCAGGAGGATGTGTTCTATTTCCATCGTCTGGGTGTCAAGGAGTGCCCATCCTGCCGCCTCCTTCTTGCCTAGTATTTCGCCTGGATTGAGCAACAGCGCGGTACCCACCCTGTCCAGGCGCCACCTGTGGGTGTGTCCGCAGCATACGAGGTCAAAGTCCCCTGAACGGCAGATGGACCAGGCAAGGTGCGGGTCATGTATCCAGGCGATCCTCCTTCCCGTATCTTCATCCTCCATTTCCCCGAACCAGCCATGATGATGGACCCTTTCTTGGCGCTTGCGGCATTGCTCCATTAGCAGCGTCTGGTCGCCCGGATTATTCCCAAATATCAAGTGTAGGGTGCCACTAAAGGCATCCAGTTCTTCCAGCATAAAGGGGGAGATAAGGTCTCCACAGTGGATGATCCTCTCAACTCCCAGCCTGTTTGCCTGTTGTACCGCCTTGGCCATATGCCATATGTGGTCATGACTGTCACTCATTACCCCTATCTTCATGTCGATTTCTCCTCAAAGATGTTGTCTTGGCACCATGGCGTTCTACATTTAGGAGCAGGCCTTTTATCGCAAGGCCCTTGGAAAATCCGGTAAGACTTCCATCCCTTCCGATGACCCTGTGACATGGCACCACTATGGGAAGGGGGTTGGCCTTGAGGGCCTGGCCTACAGCCCTTGGTGAATTACATTCCATCTGCCTTGCCACCTGGCCATAGGATCGGGTCTGTCCGAAGGGTATGGCAGTGGTTATGCGCCATACCTCCCTTTGAAATTTTGTACCGCGCAGGTCAAAGGGAAGGCCCAGGCTGGTCCTCTTTCCGTGGATCAAACCGGCCAGGCGCTTGCACAACAAGGGGCAGTTTGTCTGGTGAATGTTCCTAGGTCCATGGTATGTCTTGAGGTCAATCCGGACTAGGATGCCTGATTCCAAGTAACCAGTGACCAGAACTTTTTCACCCATCAGATCCAGCAGGCAGTGGGCCTGGCCATCAAATGGGGTTGGAGGTCTGTTGCCCTGTGGTGCGCTGCCGGATCCTATCTTCCTACTAGTGTTCATAGCCCTTGAAGGTGACATCCCTGGTACCAAAGCGCTCCTTTAGCATTACCCTGCTGCCAGGGGTGATTTTACCTATACAAAATGGCCTTCGGCCCAGTATCCTGGCCGCCAAGGCCTCGACCCTGGTGGCATGCGCCTGGGGAACGGTCCATAGAAGTTCGAAATCTTCGCCCCCGGTGAGGGCCAGGTGGACGGGAGATAGGCCACCTTCCATGTGTCCTTGTGAACGGAGGAACCTGAAGCCCGAGGCCATTGCCCTTGATACCGGGATTGCTTCATAATAGATAACGGCCCCGACCTGGCTTTCTTCGCATACGTGGGCAAGGTCTGTTGCCACCCCGTCAGAGATGTCGATACAGCAACGCACCAGTCCGCTGTCTGCAAGTGCCTTACCCAGATCGATCCTGGGTTCAGGGTCCAGGTGGCGTGCGATCAACCGTTGCTTGGCAGACCTTGAAAGAAGATGCCTGGTAGATCGTGGATAGGGCCCCAGTCTGCCTGCTTTCTTGCGGAACATATGCTTGAGTAACAAAAGCCCTGCTGCCGCTTCGCCCAGGTACCCTGAGCAATATATCAGGTCCCCTGCCCTGGCTGCTGAGCGCAGA
>WFZW01000041.1 GCA_015489365.1 Deltaproteobacteria bacterium
CCTTACCAAATTGCTTCTGGATTTGGGAAAGCGCAATGTCGAGGGCGCGTGTTCTATCATTGAATTTTCCAACAGCCATTCAGTTCCTCCTGAGTGGTTTTTTAATCATGGATTCTTATCCCTAACTTCCATGCAGCCCGCACCTTGGCACCACATGAAGGTTTCCGGATAAGCAATATATTCGACAGGCTTGCAAACTGCCGTTTATATACCTCTAACCGGCGGAGTTTGTCAGGATTCCAGCGTAGTTAAGGTTGCTCAGTGCCCAGCACCCAAGAAAAAGACAGCCTGCCTATCGGGAAATACGAATAGTTACCCTGTATCGATATCCTAATATAGGATTATCGCATTTATAACATACACCTTTTTAAACATTGGCGCACCTGTGGTTCATTTTCCCTTATTAAGTTATAATGCTAAACATCATGAAAGGACGCTATATAATTGGTATCGATCTAGGAACCACAAATTCAGCAGTGGGATATGTCGACCTCCACGATACAACCCCTGGTGCCATCGATATACACAGCTTCAAGATTCCGCAACTAGTTGGTATGGGTAGAATGGGGGAACTGCCATCCCTTCCGTCCTTCCTATATCTTCCAGGTGAATTTGACACGCAGCATGGGGCTCTGGATCTTCCGTGGAAAAAGGGCCGGCGGTATGCAGTCGGGGCCTATGCCAGGGACCAGGGAAGCCTGATTCCTGGGCGGCTGGTTTCGTCGGCCAAGAGCTGGTTGTGCCATGGTGGAGTGGACCGGGAGGCCCCTATATTGCCATGGGCCGCTGGGGACGAGGTGGAAAAGGTTTCGCCAGTAACCGCATCTGCCAGATATCTGGGCCACATCAGAGAGGCATGGAATTTTATCATGCCTGAGCCCATAGAGAAACAAAGGGTAATACTTACAGTCCCGGCGTCCTTTGATGAGGTGGCCAGGGAACTTACCCTTCAGGCGGCCAACGAGGCAGGGATAGGAAATGTCACCTTGCTTGAAGAGCCATTGGCTGCATTCTATGCATGGCTTTCCCACAATGAAGATTCATGGGCAAAGATCATCAATCCAGGCGACCTACTGTTGGTTTGCGATGTCGGAGGGGGTACGACCGATTTTACCTTGATCGCCTGCCAGGGAGACAAAAGCGCTCCGAGGCTTGAGCGTGTTGCAGTGGGAGATCATCTACTCTTGGGAGGCGACAACATGGATTTGGCCTTGGCCGCCCACCTTGAAAAGGCTATGGGGGTAGAGCTAGAGCCTGCAAGGTGGCAAGCACTGTTTCATCAGGCCAGGCAAGCGAAGGAAAGGCTCCTCGATGAAGACGGTCCGCCCAACACATCGGTTCGATTGGCAGGTACTGGAAGCTCGCTGATAGGTGGCACACTGGTCAGTAATATCAGCAGGCAGGAGGTACAGGCCATCCTATTAGAGGGCTTTTTCCCAGATGTAAACCTGAACGATCCCAAAAACCTGGAAGGGGCAGGTACTGGGCTCAGGGAAATGGGTCTACCCTACGTAAGCGATCCGGCTATTACCCGGCATCTTGCCAGATTTCTCCTAAAACAGGGATCGGGTGAAATGCCCACGATTGTTCTCTTTAATGGCGGCGCATTAAAACCCGTTGTCGTACGCAACCACATTGTACGCCAACTTTCACAGTGGTGCGGACATACTGTAAGATCCCTGGATAGTCGTTCCCTTGACCTCGCAATATCCTGGGGGGCAGTCTATTACGGGCTTGTACGCGAGGGACTTGGACTAAGAGTTGGAGGAGGTATAGCCAGGGCCTATTACGTAGGCATAGCCACCAGTAAAGAAGGCCGTGAACCTCCAAGGGCAGTATGTATCGTGGAAAGGGGAAGTGAAGAGGGAAAAGAGATAGAGGTTCCACGGGATTTCAGGGTCAGAACCAACCAGCCGGTACGTTTTACACTTTATTCCTCAACAGTGCGAAAGGGAGACAAGGTTGGGGACACACTCCTTCTCAACGAAGATGAATTCGTCGCACTGCCATCACTTCAGACCGTTCTAAAATATGGGAAAAGGGCCCATAACCGTTGTCTGCCCGTACACTTGAATGCAAAGGTGACCACCATTGGTACCCTTGAACTCTTTTGCAAGTCCCTGGAGACCCCTCATAAATGGCGCCTGCAGTTCCAGTTGAGGGCACCGAGCAAGACACCACAGGCACCCCAGGATTCCATGATGGTTGAAGGGGTATGTGTAAGGCCTGACAAGGCCAGGCCTAAGGCCACTTCTGCACAAAAACTTTCAAAGGAAGACCAGAATGCCCTTGATGTTGCTAGGCGCGATATTCTTGCCTGTTTCGGTCCCCATGATCAACACGGGAAGGTCAGGCCCGAGGATCTTCCTGGCCTTCTTGCCAATACGTTCGGGATGGGAAAGGACCTGTGGTCTCTTCCCGTACTTCGTTCCCTTGCAGATATGCTACTTGAAACAAGGCAAGGCAGGGCCAAAAGCGCAAAGCATGAGGCCAGATGGTACAATCTTACAGGATTTTGTCTTAGACCAGGCTACGGAGAGACGATGGACCCTTGGCGCATCAAGAAGGTTTGGCCGTTGTTTTTTGAGGGATTGTGCCATCCCAAATACCCTGAGGCAAGACAACAATGGTGGATCTTTTGGCGCAGAGTGGCGGCAGGTCTAGGCCAGGGTCAACAGGCTCAGATCTTTGCCTTACCCTCAAATGCCTTGATTCCTAAACAGGGGCGGAGGCGGAAAAGGGGTAAACAAAAACAATTCAAGGTCCCATTGGAGGAAATGCGCCAGATGTGGTTATTTGTAGCCAATCTGGAGCGCCTGGATATCAAGCCAAAGATTGAGCTTGGCAGACGACTTTTATCGATTCTCTCAGGCAACAAGGCATGGAAGGGTGCCGTCTGGGCACTTGGACGAATTGGGGCAAGGGTCCCGCTCTATGGCCCTGCCAACAAGGTAGTGCCTTCAAGTGAAGCTGCTTCCTGGATACAGGCCTTGAAAAGGATCGAACTTGCCGACAAAAATGCCCTTGTTCAAGCAGTAATCTCCATTGCCAGGTTGAGCGGCGATCGTACCAGGGATCTTATGGCTGATTTCCGGCAAGAGACGGCACTGTGGTTGGAGTTAATTGGGGCTAGCCGTGAACAATTACTTCCGCTTAGGGAGGTGGTACCGGTCAGGGAGGTGGAAAGAGGCTCTGCCTTTGGTGAGAGCCTTCCTGAAGGTCTTTTGTTCGATGAAGGTAATAGCCGATGAATGGAAGAAGATTGTTCGGGCTTGCATTCTTGGGCCTTGGAGTGTGGGCCCTGGCGGTAGGCACGGGTAAGGCTGTAGAGGGATTTAGGGCCTATTCATGGCCTACGGCCAAGGGAAGGATAATAATTTCGCGCATAAAGGAATTTAGGACCTCTCATAAGATAAGGGTGGCCAGATTATGTCTTGATATGGATTATCTTTATATGGTCGGAGACAAAATCCTTGAAGGCCACCGGGTGAGTGTAGGTTGGAATTGTTTTGGATCGGAGGGACGAATCAAAAAGGTTCAAAAAAGATATATCCCTGGCACTGCCGTGCAGGTAAGGTATGATCCAGCAAATCCAAGACGCAGCCTGCTTGAGCCCGGCCTAGACTGGACGGTATTCTTCTTATGGGGGATTGGACTGATTACCACTTCGGTGACCTGGCCCCTTCTAAGAAAAAAAAGATGATACACCACGGCAACATGATTCTGCAGCCGATCCTGTTTTGCTTCCGGATACCCGATCACCTCTTGTAGGTCTCCCAAAAAAAGGCCTGGATGATTTGCCTCATACGGATCTGTTGCTCATCGCTTAAGCCTGTAAATTCCAGCCCGATTCTATAACTTAACCCGCTCTTCTGGCTCCAGCGTACAACACCATTTAGCTTCAGCGGGGGCTCAAATGGCATGGAGATGGTAAGATTAGTATCCTTGGGGCATGGTTCCGGGGATTCAATCTGCACCCCTCCAGGGC